>CAYNIG010000401.1:0-3602 GCA_964396995.1 uncultured Saprospiraceae bacterium
CCTTTAATAAGCACTCCAATAGAGTCGTTTGCCTTATCTAAAGTACCAAAAATATTTCCTAATCCAGTCAAAGCAGGTGAAAAATTGAATATCGAAATCATTCCAGATATAAAATATTCTTTGGTAAGTTTTACCGGAAAAATCGTGAAAAGCGGTACAATTTCTCAAATGAATACCACCGGAATTATGCCTGGAGTATACCTGTTAAAACTTCAGTCCCACCGGAGCCGGGAGTCGGTGCAAAAATTGATAATCTATTAAAGATCCAATAATAAAGCGGTAGGATCTTCCAATAATTTTTTCACTTTCACCAAAAAAGTTACGGATGAAGATCCGTCAATCACTCTATGGTCATACGACAGTGCGATATACATCATTGGTCTTATTTTGACTTCTCCATTTATAGCTACTGGTCTTTCTATTATGGCATGCATACCCAATATGGCCGATTGGGGTTCATTTAAAATAGGAGTACTCATCATAGATCCAAAAATGCCACCATTGGTTATAGTAAAAGTACCACCCGACATTTCTTCCAGGGTGAGTTTTCCAGTTCTGGCCTTATCTGCCAATACTTTAATCGCTTGCTCTATCTCATGGAATTGTAGAGATTCTACGTTTTTTACAGGAGGCACTACCAACCCAGTAGGAGTGGAGATGGCTATGGAAATATCTGCATAGTCATGGTAAATAAAATCTTCTCCATCAATAAAAGCATTCACCTCAGGCATTTCAAGTAGTACTTTGGCACAGGCTTTTGCAAAAATAGACATGAACCCAAGTTTGATTCCGTATTTTGCTACAAACTGATCCTGGTACTTTGCTCTCAAATCCATAATTCCGGACATGTCGACTTCATTAAAGGTGGTCAGCATAGCGGTTTCGTTTTTAGCACTCACCAACCTCTTGGATATAGTGCGTCTCATGCGGGACATTTTTTCTCGATGCTCTGTGCGTACAAAGGAACCTGCCGGGGAATTGACCTTTGCCGGACTCACAGGCTCAGATTTATTTGCTATGCCTGATGCCGGAGTGGATAATATTGCAATTTGCGCGTCTTCTTTGGTAATTCGGCCTTCTTTACCGGTTCCTTTGATGGTACCGGGATCAACCTTTTGCTCTCTTATTATTTTAGCGGCAGCTGGTGAAGCTATTGGAGTTTGATTCTTAGGTTCGGGAATCAACTCTTTAACTTCCTGGACAGCAGGTTCGGATCCGAAATCAGCTTTTACCTCAGTGTTTATTCTTGCTATTACGGCTCCAATAGCCAGGTCTGCACCATCGTGGGCTATTATTTGTAACTGTCCGGCTGCTTCTGCGGGAAGATCCAGTGTAGCTTTATCGGATTCAAATTCACAGATAGGTTCGTCCATTTTTACAAAATCACCATCTTTTTTTAACCACTTAGACAAGGTCACCTCAGTGATGGATTCACCCATAGGGGGTACTTTGATATCTATAATTGACATGTCGCAAAGATACGAGGCAAAAAATTGGTGAAAACTTAGTTTTTATAATTATTCTATTTAAACTTCAACCCGTGCATGATTTTACTCTCTTGACCCTGACTTTCATATCTTTGTACTCTTATGGAATCCAACACAAGATATCGACCCAATGAGACGGAAGAAAAGTGGTATAAACATTGGAAAGAATCAGGCTATTTTACTTCAAAACCTGATGACCGAGAGGCATTTAGCGTGGTGATACCACCCCCAAACGTAACCGGGGTGCTTCATATGGGGCATATTTTAAATAATACGATTCAGGATGTACTGGTGCGGAAAGCAAGAATGGAAGGAAAAAATGCGTGTTGGGTACCGGGTACTGATCATGCTTCCATTGCAACAGAAGCCAAAGTAGTGCGGTGGCTAAGGGAAGAAAAAAAAATTAAAAAAGGAGATCTTTCCCGTGAGGAATTTATGCAGTACGCATGGCAGTGGACTGAAAAATACGGTGGCATAATATTGCATCAACTGGAAAAATTAGGGGCAAGCTGTGATTGGTCACGCACCGCCTTCACAATGGATGAGATCCGATCAGAAGCGGTATATAAAGTCTTCGTAGATCTCTTTCGTAAAGGCAAATTATACAGGGACTATCGGATGGTAAATTGGGATCCGGAGGCAAAAACAGTATTGAGTAATGAAGAAGTGATTTACTTTGAAGAAAATTCCACCTTGCATTATATTACTTATGCAATAGAAGATTTGCCCGGCGAGTCTATAATCATAGCAACACAGCGGCCCGAAACTATCATGGGTGATACTGGAGTAGCAGTGAATCCAAACGACGAACGTTATACTCATTTAAAGGGTAAGAATGCAATCGTTCCCTTAGTGAATAGGGTAGTGCCTATCATTTTTGATGATTATGTGGATCCGGCATTTGGTACCGGGGCACTAAAGATTACGCCTGCACATGATATCAATGACTATGAATTAGGGAAAAAGTATAATCTGGAAACCATAGACACCCTGAATGCGGATGGTACATTGAATGAAGCAGCCCGTTTTTTTATTGGAATCGACAGATTTGAAGCGAGAAAACAAATCATTGCTCAATTGAAAGAATTGGGCTTATTAGTAAAGTCGGAAGATTATAAAACCAATATCGGGCGATCTGAGCGCACCAACGCAATAGTAGAGCCAAGGCTTTCTTTACAATGGTATGTGGATATGAAAAAACTATCCGGACCAGCTTTGGATGCGGTGATGAAAGACGATATTTTATTTGTCCCGGAGAAATATAAGAATGTATACCGACACTGGATGGAAAATATTCGTGACTGGTGTATTTCACGACAACTTTGGTGGGGTCATCAGATACCAGCCTGGTATATCAAAGGCAGTACTACTCCATACGTAGCTGAGACTTTAGAAGAGGCATTGAGCCTGGCTCAGGCAGAAACGGGTAACCATACTTTATTAGCATCTGATTTGCACCGCGATGAAGATGTACTCGACACCTGGTTTTCAAGTTGGTTATGGCCCATCACTACGTTCAATGGGTTCAGAAATAGAGAAGAATTAAACTATTATTACCCCACTTCCGTGTTGGTGACCGGATGGGATATCATCTTTTTATGGGTGGCTCGTATGATTATGAGTGGGTATGAATGGGAGCATAACCTTCCATTCAGAACCGTTTATTTTACCGGTATGGTCAGAGATAAGCAACGGAGGAAAATGTCTAAATCTCTTGGAAATAGTCCTGATTGCCTTAAACTCATTGAAGACTATGGAGCAGATGCAGTACGATATGGCATACTTGCTTCGTCTCCGGCCGGGGGGGACCTATTATTTGACGAAAAATTGTGTGAAGTAGGTCGCAATTTTTGCAATAAAATTTGGAATGCAGGCAAATTGATTTCTGGTTGGAAGTCGAATACTGATGAAGAAATCTTTCCAATCCAAAAATTAGCAATGCACACTTTTCGGCAAAAATGGAATAAATGTAAAACTCAAATCAATGAAGATATTGCCAGCTACCGGTTGTCCGAAGCTCTGACCAGCATGTATTCTTTTATATGGGATGACTATTGTAGTTGGTACCTCGAAATGGTAAAACCTGAGGCTGGTCGAAACATGTCTGCCTTGGTG
>CAYNIG010000402.1:0-3594 GCA_964396995.1 uncultured Saprospiraceae bacterium
ACGGCAGAAGATGAATCTAAAAGTGCTGTGACCATAGTACCGATCAATGAACTGCTGATGGAATTGGATGTAAACCTTTTAATCGGCTTGTTTACCTTTTCACCCAGGGTCATTTGCAGGGTTTCGGCAAGTTTTTTTACAGCGAACAAAAACAATACCAGGCCTGCTATGAAGGAAAATATAATTTCTGTCATTAATTCTAATTCATATTATAAAAAATTACCAACACAACTTTAAAGAATAAATATTAATTCTGTGTTAAGTTGGCATTATGTAATAGTTACCCTTTCCGATACCTACTACAAGCTTGTTCAGGGTCTGCTCAATAACTCAAAGTCTATTGAATTTGAAAATTTGAAATCAATATTAAACAATATTGGTGCATTGCTCTACAGTAAATGGCTAAATACTCCTTGGATTAAGAATGATTCTTAGGTTATATGTGCCTAAAAGCTGTCAAGCAGCAAGATATTAAATTTGGAATGAGTTGATTATGGAAGCAATAGCATGATTGCCAAGGCGAGTATTTTTGGTTAATTTTTTATTTCAAATCCCGACCGAATGTTAATGAGCCTAGGGGTGGAAAAAAGTAACACAAAAATTTTTATCTCATAAAAATTAATTTTTAGTAATTAGGTAAGCCTATTTATCAAACTCTTTCTTTATATCTTTCACATCGTCCATCTCTGGTCCTTTCATCACTTTTCGCCAGTCTATGTCTCTATTGTATTTTTTCATTGCTTTGGTGACATCAAATATTCGTTCGTCATGCATTTCTAAGGTATATGGTGTAAAATCAGGTGTACTGGTAAAAAAATCCTGTAGTAATGAAGCAGTAGCATCATATTGATTTACATAGGGTATGCCCAGAATATTATAAATCACTTTAAGTATAGATCCAAAATTGGCATGAGTATGACTGCTATAGCCGTGCTTTACATATGGCCCCGCCATCATCAATATACTACGGTGAGCATCTATATGATCTACTCCTCCCTGGGGATCATCTTCCGTGATGATGACCAGCATGTCTTTCCAATATGGTGTACGCGACAGAAAATGCAATAGCCGGCCCAGTGCCAAATCATTATCAGCGACAAATGAACTCCGGTATGGATATCCATCTTCCGGTCGTTCTTTGGCAGTATGATCATTAGGTAATTGAATAGTAATCAAAGCTGGCATGCTGTCTTTTCCCTGCAACCACATTTTTGTAAATTCAGACTCAAACTGATTTAAACGGAATTGATCGGGAATATTCGTATTATATCCTGCATAGTTGTGACTGGTGCGGGAAAACAAAGCTTTTTGCATCGGTACCATTACAGCATGGCCGGCACCGGTGGCGGTATCTATCCATTTTTCACGTACGTGAGCCGTTTCATTTGCTTCGCCAAAATTGTAAAATAAAATCCGGTTTCGTTCCAGAGCCTCCCATAAGCCACCGATCTCTGCATAGTCTTCAGGATCCATACTACCTGTTGATCCCGGAAATCTTCTTCCCGGTGCGTTGGAAAAAAGATTGGCAGTCTTATTTACACTTGAATTGGCCTCTACCCATTCATTGGGTATTACTCCCATCATCCAGTGATGACCGTGTATTGAAGCATCACTATCACAATAAAAATTATCGCTATACACAAACTGTTTTGCAATCTTATGATGGTTGGGAGATATACGCATGCCCCGGAACCTGGGTCGTAAACTGTCAGGTAATGTATATTCATTTTGAATTCCATACCTGGCCAGGGTACTATCCCCTTTGCCTCCTTTGAGCTGACCCAATACTTCATCGTAGGTACGATTTTCTTTTGTGATGTACACTATATGTTTGATGGGTGATACCCCTTTTGCAGGCAAGGGAGGTAATACCTGGTCCGCAGAAAGTTTGACACTTTTGGTGATAAATGTATTTTTGATTACCTGCTGAGTATATTCTTTCAAAGCAGACTCATCAGGCACAGGAATTTTTTGAAAACTTCCTAATTGTATATCACCCACATAGCTACCTTGTGGCGGTTCCACAAAACCCTGACCACCATTAGGACCTGCTCCCAGGCCCCTGCACGTAGTGACATACATGTATTTTTCATCAGGAGATAGTTTTACCCGGGTAGGACCCCAACCTGTGGGTACCAGTCCTGTTGTATTTTTTGTGCTGACATCTATCACGGCTACGGCATTAAATCCAAGCAAAGCCACATATAATGTCTTTTCATCTTTACTCAAGGTGAGGCCGAAAGGTAATAATCCCCGCCAGGCATCTATTGCTTTATGTACTTTGATTTGGATGTGATCGATAATGGTATGACTCTTATAATCTATTACCGAAATATTATCATTGGTAGCATTAGTGACATAAATATATTTTTCACCCACCGCTATGGAATTGGGACTTGCACCACCTACAATTTCTATTTCATCTACCATCTGACCTATTTGCAATCCTGTTTTGTACTTGCCTGTAATTTTATTTTCTTTTAAATCTATAACAAATACACTCATAGCATCCGGAGAGGATGGGTCTCCTACTCCTGGTACCTTCTTTCCTTCTATAACAGTGCCTTCCCTTGACTCTTTTGTATTATCACCATAAGGGTGTGCAGAGATGAGCATAGAATCAAAATTTTCTTTAGTGAGGCCATCTATCAATGGGTACGAGTACATACCTACATTCGCTACAAAAGCAATGGTATTATCTTTACTTACAGCCAGTCCAAAGGGTTGGCGCCCGGTGGGAATCGATGCTATTAATTTTTTGTTTTTAATGCTGTAGCGTACCATTCTGAAATTGGCCCTGTCCAGGATTAGTAATTCATCATTGACTACAAGCAAGTCTGATGTAAAACTATGATCATAGTTCACTGCATTGATATCTCCATTGATAGAAATAGAATCAAGGCGTTTGAATTTTTCGATATCGTATACGATCACTGCTCCATTGTCCCCGCCACTCAGGTATACTATATTTGAATTGGGGCTAAAAGCTGCGCCTATAAATGATCCGTTGGAGAAAGGAGAAGTGATTTTTTTATCATAACTCGGTATACGAGTTTGATTCATAGTTTGCAGGTCAATCACAGTCAGTACACCATTATGTAGAGTCACTGCTTTACGACCATCCGGTGCAATAGAAAGGCCAAATGGATCGTGCGTGATTCGGATAAAATCACCCGCCGGGCACAGATATCGGCCACTGGGTAATACGGTAGTACCAGTTTCATTTATGATACAAAATTGGCTGCTCCCCGGTACTTCTAAAATGGACACAGACCTGGTAGAAAAATGGCAGGAATACCATCCAAGGGGTAAAAAGCAATAAAAAATTATTTTTTTCATGTATACACTTCATTTAAAAATGCGAAAATAAAATCGGTTTTCTGCAAGCTGATAAATTGAAATGTTATTAAATCATGACTAAGTAGGGTCTGCTGGGGAAATCATAAAAGATTGACGCCTAATGATTTATTGAAAGAAATAGATCGAGTAAGTGCAAGAGCATTTGGTAAAAAGATTAAAAAGGCATGCACTTATAAATGATTGGCTCAATGGCCAAGCAAAGGCATAAGTCAGAAAATAAAGCATAGACCTGTT
>CAYNIG010000403.1:0-3588 GCA_964396995.1 uncultured Saprospiraceae bacterium
CCTCAGCTTCTATTACGGTGCCAAGATCGGGGTACTCGGTCTGAATGGGTCCGGTAAATCCAGTTTGCTCCGTATTATTGCGGGTATAGATCAAAACTACCAGGGTAAAGTAGTTTTTGATAAAGATTATAAAATCGGTCTGTTGGAGCAAGAGCCACAGCTCGACGCTGAAAAGACAGTGAGACAAGTAGTCGAGGAGGGGGTAGGTGCCCTTGTTGCTTTAATGAAAGAATATGAAGAGGTTTGCAATAAACTGGCCGAACCTTTGGACGATGATGAAATGAACAAACTCATCGAAAAACAAGCTGACCTGATGGACAAGCTTGATCAGCAAAATGCATGGGAGCTTGATCATAAACTAAATACAGCGATGGAGGCGCTAAGATGCCCGGAAGAAAATCAGGTGATTAAAGTATTATCAGGAGGTGAAAGAAGACGAGTTGCCCTTTGCAGATTACTACTGAGCAATCCAGATATTCTTCTTTTGGATGAGCCTACTAACCACTTAGATGCAGAGTCTGTGCTTTGGCTGGAGCAATATCTTCAAAATTTCCCCGGTACGGTAATCGCAGTTACCCACGATCGATATTTCCTGGATAATGCTGCTGCCTGGATATTGGAACTCGACCGCGGCGAAGGTATTCCCTATAAAGGAAACTACAGTAGCTGGTTGGAGCAAAAATCCAAGCGACTTGAAATGGAAGAAAAACAAGAAACCAAAAGAAAGAAAGCGCTTGAGAAAGAGCTTGAATGGGTGCGTATGTCGCCAAAAGCAAGACAATCAAAGGGTAAAGCTCGACTGAATGCATACGACAAAATACTGAGTGAAGAGGTAAAGGAAAAAGAAGCAACACTTGAGTTGTATATCCCTCCCGGACCCCGATTAGGTGATGTAGTGATAGAAACACAGGGACTAAGCAAATCATTCGGAGATCGGGTTCTTTTTGAAAATCTAACCTTCTCAGTACCTAAAAACGGCATCGTTGGAATCATTGGACCCAATGGAGTAGGAAAATCTACCTTGTTCAGAATCATTATGGGTTTGGAGAAACCCGATAGCGGCAAAGTTACTATTGGTGAAACTGTGCATCTTTCCTATGTTGATCAGACACACAAAGACCTCGATCCCGAAAAAACCATCTATGATGTGGTAAGCGGAGGTAATGACATCATTGTGATTGGTAAGACCGAGATCAATGCAAGATCTTATTTAGCCCGTTTTAATTTTACAGGTAGTGATCAGCAAAAAAAAGTAGGGGTGTTGTCAGGAGGTGAGCGGAACCGATTGCACCTGGCCATGACCTTAAAGGACGGTGGAAATATGCTTTTATTGGATGAGCCTACTAATGATATAGATGTAAATACACTGCGTGCCTTAGAAGAAGCCATCGATCATTTTGCCGGTGCCGTAATGGTGATCTCGCACGACAGATGGTTTATAGATAGATTGGCTACTCATATACTTGCATTTGAAGATGATGGCCAGGTAGTGTTCTTTGAAGGCAACTTCAGTGATTATGAGGCAAAGAAAAAAGAAAGATTAGGTGATTTGACACCGAAAAGGCCAAAGTTTAAAAATGTGATTAACAGGTAATTTCTTTTCATTTATCACTTAGTTTAGTAAAATCCAATTTTGTGGCATAGAAGAAAAACCAATTGGGTATTTCCCAAAATTAGTTGAACTTCAGGGAATTTAAAAAAATGTTTTCTTTCCAAAAAAAGAAATTAAATTTGACAATTAATAAAATTACTCCTATTTTTAATGTGTTATATTAAATGAAAGGGAAACTTTTCATTTATACCTGGCCTCCGCCTGAAGAGCGAAACTGCGCAACAAGACCCTTTAAATATGAATAATCCAGACCAAGTTGGTTATGTTCTAAAACAAGTTGATCTAATAGTTTATGGCTCATATGACTGTGGTAATGGTGGGCCTACTGCCAATCCTTTTCAATCAAATGGGACTCAAGGTTGCCAACTTTTAATTGATCCTGGCGATTTGTTAACTGCAGGTGGGAATTGTTTTACAGAATATAATCAAACTTATCATTATGGTTATGCTCAATTTGCTGTAAGCGGATATGTTGGTAGAAGTTGATTTTGAAATATTTGGTATATCATTTGGGATTTCTCCAATCTCTCTGGTCTCAGTTTATAGTGAAGGCGGATGCGTTTTATTTATTTAAGAAATAAATAATTCAATCTTATCATTTTTTCATTTTAAAAAAATTATTATGAAACAGCGTCTAATTTCTATAGCTCAGGTATTTATTTTTATTTTGTTATTTACTTTGAATTTTCAATCTTGTCAGGTAAATAGTAATGAAAAGGTTAATATACAACAAGTTGAAAAGTTATTAAATAATATGGTTTCAAATACCGTATTAAAAGCAATGATGCACCAGCTCGCATTCATGCAGATATAAAAGATCTGCAACAGCTAGAACAGTTTCTTATTTCAACAAGACAATTTTATATTAATCAATATGCTCGTGAAGCTGCACTTGTCAAGAGTTTACCAAAGCCTAATACAAAAGTCGAGTTATTGGAATTTGAAAATCAAGCGGCAGCTGATGCTTATTTTGCAAAAAAATTTGAATTAAAAAAAGTTGAATGGGAGAAAGAAAATAGGCAAAAAGCAAAACTTTTTGTTGACTCATTACAATTAATTTTGTCCAAATTTGAAATAATACTTAGTGCAGATAAACCTATGCAAAATTAAAGCATAAGTTCTTAAAATAAAAAAAGGATTCGCAAAGCAAATCCTTTTTTTATCGCCTTATATCTAAAACAAAGTCTATCTATTTAATACTAAACCAGGTTTCTTTCGTATGATAATTAAGGTCAGCCCCTCCCAATTTATTTAATGTCTCCAGATTCCATACATATTCAGAATTGTATCTGGGTCGCATACGGTAAGCGGGTTTGCCACCATTGCCGCTAAACAATACCTCTGGCAATGCAAAACCTGTATACACAGCCGGATCATAATGATATCTTCGCATATCTACCCAGGTTTCTACTGCCCCGAGTATCCATTGGGAAATATATTTCTGCAGCATGATTTCACTTATGGTCAGATCATTTGCGGATTGCGACACAGCAGCACTGGTCAGGTAAGCATCTCTGTCAGCTGCTTTCACTCCACAGTAATCCATATGAGCTATTATGCCTTTTTTGAAAGCATCAAAGGCTACTGTTTTATCGCCTTTGATTAATGCTGCCTCTGCCTTCATAAACTGAAGCTCAGAATAGTTTATAATCAAATGTTCAGCATTATTTTTAAAAATATATTTACCTGGTTGTGAAGTGATGGCTACGGCCGGACCTGCTCCCCAGAGTAGAGGAATTCTTTTGGGATCATTTGTATTATTGGTAGAGTCTACTTTGGTAGGAGTGACCCCATAGTACTTACCATCGGGACTAGCAGTGAGCATCAATGATATTCTTGGATCTGTAACACCTTTGAATACAGTGCCATTTAACAGGTTTACAATAAATTTCGTTGGTCTGAAATTGGCCAGGTTGTTTCGGGTCGGGCCATAAAAATTACCATCTGTAGAACTGGTACCAGCATGCGGGACACCA
>CAYNIG010000404.1:0-3578 GCA_964396995.1 uncultured Saprospiraceae bacterium
AAATTATATAATTGACCTGAAGCATCTATTTCAGTCTCAGGTAAAGCATATTTTTCAAGATTATTGTCTTTATAATTATTGCCCCCGGATCCTTTATGATCCAGGTATTTCCAGGATCCCTGTCGAATTTGAAATTCTCCCCTGAAGCTTTGAGTTAACAAATAAGGCCTTATAGATTTATTTTTTTCTATTGTGCCCAGCATAGCAGGCAACATATCATAACTATCAGTAGCATCTTCGTTTTTGAGATTATACCCAACGATGGATGCAATAGTGGCAAAAATATCCGTAGTACTTATCAATTGATCAGATACCAAACCTTTAGGAAATGTTTTAGGCCAACGAACTATAAGAGGTACACGGTGACCACCTTCCCAGCCATCTCTTTTCATTCCTCTCCACCCGCCTGATGCATCATGATTGTAATCCTGGCGCATCCAATCTACATGTACTGTTTCTGCACCATTATCAGAATTAAAAATAATCAGTGTGTTTTCATCGACACCTAAGTTTTTTACCAAATCAATGATGCGCCCAACCAGTACATCTAATTCATACATAAAATCACCTCGAGGTCCGGCTTTTGTCTTTCCTTTGAATAGAGAGGCTGGGAGTACAGGAGCATGCGCTATCTGTGTAGATAAGACTGCAAAAAAAGGTTTTTGCTTATATTTTTTCCGATGATCTGAGATAAATGCGCGAGTCTTTTCATAGAATATCAAGTCTGCTTCCATAAAATGGTATCCGGGTGACATCCAACCTTCGTCATTATCCCAATGCCATTTATTACCGGCATCAGGTAGGGTAGAGGACTTATGTCTTATGCTGGCCGGAACAGGAACCATACCATTCTCAATGTAAACATAAAGAGGATCCGTAGTCGGACAATTTGGAGTGATAAAGGACTCATCAAATCCTCTTTCGTTAGGGCCATCAATCAAGGGTGTGCTTTTTTTATAATCAATTAATAGAGAATTCTCAAAGCCCCCTTTCAAAGGATTATTGTCTTTATCAAACCAGGTTAGACCTACATGCCATTTCCCAAAAACACCTGTATGATACCCTTTGGATCGAAGCATCTCTGCAATAGTAAGTGTGCCTGGTTTTAAATAACTAGGTCCTCCCGGTCCTTCAAAGGCAACGCCACCTTTACCAGTTGATCTATATATCTGCTGGCCGGAATACAATCCATAGCGGGAAGGAGAACAGATGGTAGATGGACTGTGTGCATCTTTAAATAAAACCCCTTCTCTAGCCATTTTGTCCAGACGAGGCGTTTTGTATGCAGCCTTTTTATTGTAACAAGAAAGATCACCGTATCCGACATCGTCAGCATAGATGATGATAATATTTGGTAATTCCTGCGCAATAGAAGTTGATACTGTATTAAAACAACAAAGAAAAATTATCAATAATTTAAGTCGTGCCACGATAATTTTTTTATTCAAAATAATCCAAATCTATTAGTGCATCATTTGTGAAATTAGTCATTAAGCTTTAGATAATTTATAAATACCTCCTGGTTTGGTCATGAATCCAATGGTGCCGTCAGGATAAGTAGTAAACTTTACTTTTATGCCATTGCTGGTAACATTCTTAAGCTGACCTGCTTGTATTCGGCACAACTGTCCAGCTTTGGAGAGTATCTCAGCATCGGATAGCATTTTATCTTTCCAGCTAAATTTTAATTCGAAAGCACCTCTTGCACATACTCCATTAAATGAACCACTTGCCCATTCATCAGGGAGAGCCGGTAAAAGTTCAATCGCAGTTTCGTGTGACAGGATTAACATCTCCGAAATTCCTGCGGTAACCCCCATACTTCCATCCACCTGAAGTGGAGTAAAACATTTTGCAAAAAGAGAAGGATAACATTGTTCTTTGATGTATCCTTTAAAAATAGAATTCGCTTTATTGCCATCATATAAGCGAGCCCATATGCCCATTTTCCAAGCTCTGGAAAATCCCGTACCACCATCGCCACGCTGATCCAATACTTTCTTTACAGGATCGACTAATTGAGGTGTCCTTTTTGCTGAAATTACATTGCCGGGATAAATGCCGTACAAATGTGAGAAATGCCTATGCTTATCTTCCATTTGTTCAAGATCATCTGCCCATTCCTGTAATGATCCATTCTTGCCTATTTGCGGAGGAACCAATTTTGATTTTACCTCTGAAACTTTTTTTGCAAATTCAAAATCTAATCCTAGTCTTTTAGATGCTTCAAGATAGTAGCCAAACAGATCGGTAAGTATCTGCATATCCATGGACGATCCAGCACATATGGTTGTGAAGTAATACATACTGGTTACCTCATCAAAGAAATATTTGTATCCCGGGCCTTTTGGTGGATTTTCAGGTGATGTGGAAGGATTCGTGATTAACCATTTTCCATTGGGATGTGGAGTTAAAAAATCCATGAAGAATTCCACACATCCTTTCATTATAGGATATATCTCTTTTAAATAATTTTCATCTAATGTAAACAGATAATGTTCCCATAGGTGTGTGGTGAGCCAGGCACCACCTACAGTAAATGTACCCCAGGTAGGTCCATCCATGGGTGCAGCCACCCTCCATATGTCAGTGTTCTGATGAAATACCCATCCTTTGGCACCATAGTGTTCTTTTGCCACCTGACTGCCCTGATCAGTCAGCTCTTTTACCATTTTCACGAGAGGTTCTGTCAATTCAGATAAATTGCCCACTTCGGCCGGCCAGTAGTTCATTTCAGTGTTGATATTGGTAGTATATTTTGAATCCCAGGATGGATTCATATCCTTATTCCATATGCCTTGCAGGTTTGCAGGCTGGGTGCCTGGTCTTGAAGAGGAGATGAGTAAATACCTGCCAAACTGATAACAAAGAGAAGCCAATTGCGGGTCAGACTCATTGGGAAATCTTTTCAATCTCTCATCAGTCGGCAAATAAGAGTTTTGGGTTGAAGGCAGATTCAAAGTAACTCTGTCAAAAAAAGATTTATGATCATTTACTGCAGCACCCTTGATATTATCATACGATTTATCAGATATACCTTTTAAATAGTTTTCCACTTTTACATGATGATCACCACTGACATCTTTATAATTAATAAAATTCGTAGCGGCCACAAAATACAATGTAACGGCGTTTGCATTTTCAATTATTAGTTCTGTATCATCCAGTTTTATTATACCCCCATCTGTTACTGCTTTTAATCTTGCTTCATACCTCAATTTTCCTTCAATTCCCATATAGTCAGCTGATTTTCCGGTGAGTACCAGTTCATCCGGACCTTTGCTATCCATTCGAAAATAATCTGTAGCATAGTTTGAATGAGCATTATTTCTTTCACCTCTTAGTTGGGCTGTAAATGAAATACTGCCGGGTTTGTCAGCGGTAAGCCGAATGGCAATGACCTGATCCGGTACCGATGATAAAACTTCTCGGGTATAGGTAATATCATTGACTTGGTATTGCACTGAAGCTATTCCGGTGCCAAGATCCAACCAACGTTTATAGTTAGTCACTTCTTTTTCATTTTTAAAAAAGAGCATGAGATTGGCAAATGCCTGATATTTTTGTTGCTCCACTGG
>CAYNIG010000405.1:0-3572 GCA_964396995.1 uncultured Saprospiraceae bacterium
GGGATGTAGTAATGTATTCGGATAATAACTGCTGACCTTTTTCATGATATGCATCCGCTCTGAGTGCATCTTTCAATGTTATAAAACCTTTGTCAAAATCTTCAGCATGGAAATAAACTTCCGTTTCGCATATCAGTACTTCCACTAAATCGGACTGTCCAACATATCTTTTGAGATCGTGTAATAGAGAGAGAGCAGCCCCTTTATCCTTCAGATCAGAAAGAATCAAAGCTTTGGTAAGCAGCACATCCGTGTTTTGTGGATGCAATTGTTCTGCCTGATGCAGACAATCCATGGCTCCTAGAGGTTGTTTGAGTGATAATAAAAGACGGCATTTTACAAGATAAAAATCCACCCTATATCCATATTGTTCCAGACCACTGTCAGCCACACTTACTGCCTTCTTAAGGTCACCCTCATTTTGATAATATTCTATAAGTTTCTGGTAGATGCGTATATCGAAAGTAGTCTTCTCACCCTGCTGGGTTAGTATTTCAAACTCGCTCACCCATTGACTCAAGTTATAATCATGCTGGTATTTATTTTCCATGCATTATTATGGTTTAATTGTAAAAATGTTTTTCGTGGATGAAAAATAGACAAATACTATTACCTGCAATAATTTTTATCAAAAAAAAAATTCAAAACCCACTCATAATGAACACATTATAATGATTTATAATCTTACAATGCATTAAATGATAAAGCCTTACATATAACCTCTTACCATAATTTATTAATAAGACTTTAACAGTCTATTCGTAATACATATTTTTTATTCTAAGTTGTAAATGTTGGAAAATCGCTCTTTATAAAATGCAATAAATTCATGGATAGAATTTACAATCTATTCCACATTTTTATTTTCCAATCTAAATGAAACAGGTAAGTTAAAAAGTACGCGTTTTGATTCTCCATTATTTTTCCCCGGAGTCCATTTTTGCGTCATCGAATTCATTGAATTTATCACTGTCAGGGCTGCTTCACCACATCCACCTCCTATATCTTTTGCAATTTTTGAATTAGAAATTGATCCATCTTTTTCCACAATAAATGATATTACACATCTTCCCTGGATATTATGTTCAATGGCATACTGAGGATATTTCACATTTGCATAAATGTACTTGAGCAATAAGGAATCGGAGCACAGTTTCAATTCTTCTCTTGAACTTTTATTTTCACATCCCGGAAACCTGGGTAGTTCTTCCACAAATTGGTACACCGAATCCATAGCAACAGGTTCATCTTTCCCAGATCCGATATTTGTATTGCTATCAGATTTACAAGAAAAAACTAAACTTGCCAGCACAAAGTATATAATTAAATAGTTTTTCATTTTTATATTAAAATTACAGTTTCAAACTTATAAACTAAAATCCGGTTTTATAATTATAAAGCACTTGAATGGTTTTCTTCATCGTAGTCCATATTTTCATTTTACTGGATGATAACTTCAAATCATATCGCAGGATCATCGGGATCTCAGAAACCTTTGGCTTAAATTTATTTAGCTTTAGCAATAATTCGACCATACAACTAAAGCCCGTTTCCCGGATTAGGCTTTCTTCATACTCCTCAAAGCCTCTGCTCAAAATACTGCTTCTGTAGGCTCTGTATCCACAGGTATAATCTCTTACTCCAGGAATTGGAGCAAAAAGGATAAATAATGACCCAGCTAAAAAACTTACCCATTTTCTAAATTGACTCAAGCCATGAATTTCTGATCCCGGTCTATACCTTGAAGCTATCACTATTTCATTTCCTTCCTCTATTTTATACATCATCTGTGGTACCTGGTTTGGATTATGGCTATTGTCTGAATCCATCGTAATAATAACATCTTCCGGGCCGGCAATCTTTAAAGCCTCCTGCAATCCCTGTTTTAATACCTTGCCCAATCCCGCATTTGTTTTATTATCTAAAATAACCATTGGCAGTTTACCGGTATATTTTTTGACTTCTGCGATAGTATAATCTGTACTTCCATCATTTACAATTATTAAATACACTGCCAGTCCGGTATTATTAACCAATTGATCAAAATTAGTTACTAATGCAAGAATTGAAGACTCCTCATTATAAGCTGGCAACACTGCTATTATCTTTCTTTTCAAAGTTCCCTATTTAATATTTCAATGATTTTCTCTGAGGCCTTTCCATCCCCATAAGGGTTTTCGTTTGTTATAAAACTGCCATAATATTCATTATCTTCCATCAGCCTGGTCATATTACCTATGATTTTGTTTTTGTCCGATCCTGTTAACACTGCTAAACCGGATTCATTTGATTCTGTTCTTTCCGTTGTATTTCTTAGTACAATCAAAGGTTTTTTTAAAGTGGGTGCCTCCTCCTGAATACCTCCAGAGTCTGTGACAATAAAGTAAGAATTGCACATCATCCATATCATTTCAGCGTAAGAAAATGGAGAAAAAAGAAACACATTACTGATTTGCCCCATCATCATTTCTATTTTTGATTTCACGTTTGGATTCGGATGCACAGGGATCACGAGTTGGACATCAGGGAAGCCGGTTGCAAATGATTGCAATGCTTCTAAAATCTCATCCATTGGCTTTCCAAAATTTTCTCGTCTGTGTATGGTAATAAGGATGTATTTTTTTTCAAAATTTAACGTGGAGAATTTGGTTTTATATATTTCTTCGCCTTCTGATTTTATTTTATTGAGACCTATAGTTAAAGCATCTATTACGGTATTCCCCACTATCCATATTTTTTTATCAATTCCTTCCTTTACTAAATTATTTGCAGCCTTCTTAGTTGGTGCAAAATGGAGAGAAGCCAATCTGCTGGTTTGCACTCTATTCATTTCCTCCGGAAAAGGATTATATAAATCATGGCTCCTGAGCCCGGCCTCTAAATGCGCCAATGGAATCCTTTGATAAAATGAAGCCATAGCCCCTGCCAACACAGTAGAGGTATCTCCTTGCACAAATACCAAGTCAGGTACATCACTTTTCAATACTTTTTCTAATTCTAAAATAGCTCTTGAAATAAAAGAGCCAAGTCCCTGATCTGCGGACATCAAAGAAAGATGCACATCCGGCTTTATACAAAAAAAGTTTGCCGCATCGTCCAACAATTCTTTGTGTTGGCCTGTAAAGCAAATGCGTATGTTAAAGAAGGATGACTCCCTGAGTTTTAAAATGAGAGGAGCAAATTTGATCATTTCAGGCCTGGTGCCTATGATAAAAATTATTTTTTTTTGTTTCTCTCCTTTTTGCATTTAGTGTGGAGTAAGGTAATTTGAAGTCAACCGGTAAATTGAACTGCTGCTGATTGCATTTCCGTTACCCTTTTTAAAACCTATTTGATTAGCCTGCATGCTCTGATTCTACCCTTTTTAATAAGACAATGTAAATAAAAAAAGCTGCCTGATAAATCAGACAGCTTTTATAAATATTTAAATTTTCTCTTTAGTTAAGTTTAAAAGCTACTGGTAAGTTAAACTGAACTCTTACAGGATTACCTCTTTGTTTGCCGGGTTTCCATCTTTCACCCATTTCATTCATTGAGTTTACCACTTTAAGAGCTTCTTCCCCGCATCCTCC
>CAYNIG010000406.1:0-3553 GCA_964396995.1 uncultured Saprospiraceae bacterium
GGGAATCGGCCATGGAAATGGAGGCCATACTGGTAACAGAGTTGTTGGAAGGCCATGCCATTCCGGTGCAAATGCTAAATCAAAAAGATACAGCCTATATTTTTTTGGGTGAAATCAGATTGCTGGTACCGGAATACCTGGTAGAAGATGCTCGTAAGGTATTGACTATCAATGGGTATTTGACAGATAAATCAGTTTTAAACTAAGAAGTTTTATAAATCCGGGACGGATAGAGTACATTTGATCTCTTATATGATTTAATGGGTGCATGGCAAGAAATTTTCAAAATATATATGGTGGACTGGTTGAATCAAAGAGACAAGGCCAGAAAAAAATTGCAGTACTTATAGACCCCGATAAAGTTAGAAAAGGAAATTTAGATCGAATACTCAGGGCTTCAATTGATTCAAATGTGGATTATTTCCTTATCGGAGGTAGCCTGATAGTGAATAATATGCTTGATTATACACTTGAGGTGATCAAGCAGGTTTGTGGCATTCCCGTAATATTGTTTCCGGGAAATTCACTTCAAATAAACGACAAAGCGGATGCCATTTTATTGCTATCCTTGATATCCGGGCGGAATCCGGATCTTTTAATTGGTCATCATGTAATTTCAGCTCCAATTTTGAAGGCTACTAACCTTGAAATTATCAGTACCGGATACATTTTAATAGACGGTGGCGTGGAGTCGACCGTATCCTATATGAGTAACTCAAAACCGATACCTTCGGACAAATCAGATATAGCCATGTGTACTGCGATGGCGGGAGAAATGCTTGGCCTCAAAATGATTTACCTCGAAGCGGGTAGCGGGGCAAAACATCCTGTTTCCGGTGATATAATCGAAAAAGTATCCACAGCGGTGGAAGTACCATTGATAGTTGGGGGCGGACTAAGATCTCCTGAAAGAATTATTGCCAGCTTGCAATCGGGTGCTGACCTGGTTGTCATAGGCAATGCATTAGAAAAAGATCCTTCTTTGGTGCACGAGATGGCAGCTGCTGTTCATGGCCATAAATTGTTAAAATCATTTTGACAACCATACTATGCTATCGGGCATTGTAATTAAATCTACCGGCAACTGGTACCAAATAGTATCAAATCAAAAAAACTATTCATGCCGGATTACTGGAAAATTCAGATTGGAAGATAAAATACTCACCAATCCAATTGGTGTAGGCGATGTAGTAGAATTTGAAGTGGAAAATGAAACAGAGGGTATAATCAAAAACATCCAGCCCAGGAAAAACTATGTGCTGAGACAATCCCCCAGACAAAAGCATCACCTCCACATGATTGCTGCCAATATAGATCAGGCTCTACTGGTGGGAACCTTGTTGCAGCCAAATTTTAAACAGGGATTTATAGACCGGTATTTATTGATGACAGAGCCGCACAATATTCCTTGTATCATTGTATTTAATAAATCAGACCTGTTTGAAGAAGCAGAAAATGGATTGTTTGATGAAATAAAATCGATATACCAAGGTATCGGTTATTCAGTATCAAAAGTGTCATCCATGACGGGTGAAGGAATTGAAGAATTAAAATCCATGCTTAAAGATAAAATCACCCTGATCGGCGGACAAAGTGGGGTAGGGAAAAGTACTCTCATCAATACCATTCAACCTGGTCTTGACCTTCGTACAACTGAAATCTCCGACGCAAGTGGTAAAGGAACACATACCACCACTTTTGCAGAAATGCATGCATTGGATATGGGTGGCCAGATTATAGATACCCCGGGCATCAAAACACTTTCATTTAATAACCTGGAGCTCATGGATGTGGCACATAATTTCAGAGAGTTTTTTGAGTTGGCCAAAGAATGTAAATACGGTGATTGTCTGCATAGAAACGAACCCGGATGCGCTGTGAAGGCGGGTCTTGAACAGGGTCTGGTCCATGGAAACCGATATGAAAATTACCTTGCTATTTTACAGGAAATAGATGACCAAAACTATTGGGAGAGGCAGAAGATGTAAAACCCGGATATTGAAAAAAAGGTTTAGAAAGAATACCGAATTTATCTTTTCATCCAATCGTCTTTGCAGATTTTATATTCGTAGTTCAATTTTCTGACTTCACCATAATATTCCACTTCAATTTCTTTGGTTTTATTTGCACCAAGTCTTTCAATGGCAATCTGAGATCTTTTGTTTTCTGCTCCAATGTGAAACAAGACCTGATCCACAAACTTAAAAGCGTGATCCAGCATCATTGTTTTGGTTGATTTATTATAAGTGGTACCCCAGTGATTCCTGGAAAAAAAAGTATACCCAATTAAAACCTGGTTTTTTTGCAAATCAAAGTCATAATATCTGGTACTTCCGATTGCGTTTCCGGTAGATGCATCGGATATCAAAAAAGCACCGCCTGATTCCATAGCTCCTTTAAAAAAAGTTTCGAATACTTCTCTTTTATATCTGTCCGGATTGGGATGTTGAACCCAAATAAGTGGATCTGAGGCAACCGAATACAATGCCTCAAAATCAGAAGACTTCAAAGGATAAAGCTTTACTAATTCATTTTCTAATATGGGCTGTAGATTCATCGGAATAAAAACATAAAATTATCTTTTTACGATTTAATCTGTTTTTTATTTTTCTCCTCCTTTTTCATATACCAATTTGCCTTTGAAAAAAGTCTTTAAAACCCTGGTTTTGTAGATATCAAAACGATCGGTATTAAAAATATCCCGATCGAGTACAATGAGGTCTGCCCACTTTCCTTTTTCCAAACTACCGGTCTCATTTTCTCTATAGGTAACATAAGCGCCATTGACTGTATAGCCTTTAACTACCTCATATCTTCCAATCAGATGCTGAGGTGTCCAGGGCTCTCTTTTTATACTATCCGGACCTCTTCTGTTTACCGCAACTTGTATTGCATGAAAAGGATTTTGAGTACTTACATCCCAGTCACTTCCAAAAACAATTCGAGCACCGGTCCGATGTAAAGTTCCAATAGGATATTGCCATTCCATTCTTTCCTGTCCCAAAAAAGGCCTGTTCAGATCAGTCATATAACTATCTTCCCAGGTAGCCCATAAAGCCTGGAAATTGGCTATTATATCTAATGATTTAAACCTGGGTATATCATCAGGGTGAATGACCTGCAAATGGGCAATATGATGCCTGGTTGGTCTTTTGCCATTTGATTTTATTGCATATTCAAAACCATCTAAAGTCGTTCGGATACCCCTATCGCCAATAGCATGGACATGGATTTGAATACCGGCTTTATCCAGAGCCAGGATTACTGCAAGAGCCGTATCATATGGCGCATTTGATATTCCATGATGATGATCATCAGCATAATTCTCTAACATAGCTGCAGTCTTGCCTTCCACCACTCCATCCATAAAAAGTTTTACCTGATTGGGATTTATTTCGCTTTTTATTTTTACCAGACTATCCCTTAATCTAATCACCCTCTTTGCTTCATTTATTCCTTTGCTTATGTCGCAGTAAATGGAAATATTGATGTGGGCATTCAGTTTTTTTTCATTTTCGAGCTCATAATACGTATGGATGTATTCTAAACCTGC
>CAYNIG010000407.1:0-3525 GCA_964396995.1 uncultured Saprospiraceae bacterium
TCAGTAGAGCATATTCTGAGTTTATTTGCTCAAGGCTGGAGTGAAAATCAGATTCATGAAAACTATCCCCCGCTTAGGCAAGGCAGATCTGCTCATTGAGATGCCTATCTATATCCATTTTGTGATGTAATATTCTGTCTGTATAGATAATATCTTTTTTTATTTTATAAATGATCATATGTGACTTTACATTTATTCTTCTATGCCCATATTTGATATCATCGATTGGTTTACCTATCTCTGAATTGTTGCAAATTTCGTTTATTACCCGCAATACCTCTTTGTAATATTTATTTGCTTGCTGTTTTGACCAATGTTCTGCTGTAAACTCCCAAATGTCATCTAAGTCCTTTAGTGCCAGTCGGCTTATTTCAAAGTTAAATATCATTTTTTGTAACTCTGATTTAGTTTTTCTAAGTGTTTTAAAGGATCAAAGTTTTTAACATAACCACTGTTTTCTCCTGCTTCAATTGCCTCCCGAAGGATTTTAATTTTTTGTTCTCTTTCATCCACAAGTCTCAAACCTTCTCTAATTACTTCACTGGCAGAAGCATATCTTCCTGATTTAATACTTTTTTCTATTATTTGTTCGAAATGGTCCCCTAAGGTAACGGAAGTATTTTTTGACATTATGTTTTTTGGTAAAGATACCAATATTTGGTACTATTGTCAATTGCAGTTATTCTTTTTTTCAATGAAAGAAAATAAAATGCTTGTGGCCAATAGTTTTAGGACATTAAGATCGATTATTTTACCGGAGTGAAGGCGAAGAGCTTGAAATTCTAATTTGTCAGCTCCATTGGTCTGATGAATCCTTACTTTTTAATCCTATCCGATTCTTCTTCGGAACTTCCTCTGTGATCACGGGCACTTTTTATTTCATTACTGCCAAACCGATAATTGATGTTGATGCCATATCGACGGGCTTCATATACTCCTACTATATTTTGATAGATGTTGTTGTGATTAAACAAGGCGCTGAATCCAACATGGTTAAAAATATCATTCATGTTTATTTTCACATCGACCTTGTCCTTAAATAATTTCTTTTTGAGTCCAATATCTATCTGCCCCTGGGCTTTATTGATGTAAATCCAGTCGAATCGCGAACGGTAATAACCGGAAATTTCAAAGGTTGTATTTTGATTAATTTTAAAATTAGTCGATCCATTAAATCCGAAATTCTGATTAGCCACATAATAGTCGCCTTCGCCTTTAAATTTGCCAAAAATCGAGTTTTTCTGACCAAAAAAATTATAGTTAATCTCACACCATTTAGCTAAAGAAGTATTTAAAGAAATATTTAAGCTAAATCCGTTAGAATTTGAAAAATTTTCTGTGGTGTTATATATCCTGATCCCATCTACCCTGGAAATATTATTGTAGTCATCTACGGTGTAATAATACGATAGTGAAGTAGTCAGTACAGATTTAAAAGTGTTGGTAATTTTAAGTCTATCCGTATACCTGGGTTTTATAAATGCATTGCCTTTGTAATACGTAAGCTCATCAATTCTGTATTCAAAGGGGTTCAAATCCTGATAGCTGGGTCTGTTTATGCGTCGGCTGTAGTTAAGATTAAATGACAGATTTTTTGAATAGTTGTTTGTCAAAGCAAAACTAGGAAAAAAATTTAGGTACGATCTATCCACTTTGTCGAGTTCATTTTGCTTATAGCTCACCAAATGGCCGAGTGAAAGTGTTTGTTCGGCACGAAGGCCTCCCTGCAAACTCCATTTTTTATTAAAGGTAATATTATAATTGAAATAACCGGCAAACACTTTTTCAGAATAAGTAAACGTATTACTTCTATCAATATCACGTATATCCTGGTTGCCTTCCACTATAAATGCATCTAAAATATTAGTAGATTTTACATCCGAAGCTTTTATTCCATACCCCAGTTTGCCTTTGTAAAACGGTTGTTCATAATCTGCTTTAAATGAATATATGGCTATATCGGTAGGGGTCGATTGCTTATAATTTCTGATAATGGGCAGTACGGTGAGATCTTTAAAAGTATACAAATTGGGTTGATATAAGTTTGATGTGCCTTTAAACTGTCCATAATCGGCATCAATGGTAAGCTCATGTTCTTTTTTATTGGTATAGCGGTAATTTAAGTTATAATTTACATTGAGGCTGGTACCCGGAGAGCTTGAGGTTGATGATAAAATGACCGAATCCGGTACAGCCTCAGTTGATCTACCAATTTCAGTTTTACTGAATGACATTGGATTAAAAACATTGCTATTTCCATTTACCACTAAACCTATCGTTTGATTTTTGTTTATAGAATAATCTGCTCCTCCTTTAAAATTTTTATAATTAAAATGATATTCACTTTTTATATCATTATTGAAAGAAATGCCATTCAGAATTTTATCATTTATTCTAAAGTTGTGGTATATGCCCTGACCCAAACCAAATTTTCCAAATAGATTCCACTTTTTGTTTCGATAGTTTAGACTACCCGAAATATCTATTTTAGGTTCGAGCTTACGATAAGGCTCTATAGTCAGCATCCCTGCAAAAGGACTCAGGTTGATGTTTCCGTTGGTACCAAATAATTTGTTCTTTTTAAGACGAATATTAATAATGCCTACATTGCCTGCCGCATCATACTTTGCCGATGGGTTGGTAATGATTTCAATAGCTTCAATATTAGATGATTGCATACTTTTTAATACTGAAGCCAAATCCCTACCCGATAGTGGAGAGGGTTTACCATCTATATAAATTCTAACACCTTGCTTACCTTCAATCATTACATTTTCATCAGAATCTACCTGTACTCCGGGCGATTTTTGTAATAATTCCAATGCATTCAGACCAATAGCAGTGATACTCCCTTCCACATTTACTATTAGCTTATCAGCCTGTACTTCAATCAAGGGCTTAGAAGCTGTAATGGTTACTGCATCTAAGTAGGTATGTGCATTTTTAAGGGTAATGGTTTCGACCGTATGATTGTCAAGCTTGTATTTAAAAACAGCTGAATTAGTTTTAGCATACCCTACACCACTGACCGAAACAAAATAAGTATCGCCAAGCAAATTTTTCATTTCGTATCGACCCTGAGCATCGGTAACTGCCCCTTTCACAAAGGAAGAATCTTTGGCTTTTAATAACAATACTGAAATAAATTCCACTTTTTCCCCGGTATAGTCCAAAACAAACCCAGAAATCGATTGAGCTGAATTTTTACAAATAAATAGGAATAAGCAAATGCAAAAGCAAGTAAGCCGGTTTTTCATTGAACTATATTTGATGCTAAAAAATCGTTGAAGAAACTATTCTTATCTATACTTCATTTTTCCGAATAGGTTACAAAAATTATTGTAACTATTTTATTTATTTTATCAGACCAGTCTCAAGGAATTTTACTCAGATTAAAATGATAAAATGGTTTCATAATCGGATAAAGATTTCTTTAAATAGGGTCAGCTGGTTATGTATAATTTTTTTTAATTTGTCATTCTTTCTTTGTCCGCCAAAGAAAGAATCAAAGAAAGCTCGTCAGAA
>CAYNIG010000408.1:0-3524 GCA_964396995.1 uncultured Saprospiraceae bacterium
AAGAAAAAATGAATGTTAAAATATTTTATAATATGGTTGAAAATGGACTTGAAAAGGGAGTTTATAGCATGGACTAAGAATCCACCTAAAAATATAATTAAAGTTGTCGACAAATTTGAACAAATTATCGGTGATGAGTTCTCTGAAGATTTGGGTTGGAGAATTATATGTGATTGGTCTTATGTCAATGATTGTACGAATTTGTTCAATACTAGATTTTTAAATATTTTAACAGGACAACCGGTATAAATGGATTTCAGGAATCGGCAGCATTGGACTTTAATCTCAGATATGGTGAAAATCCTCATCAGCAAGCTGCATTTTTTGGTAAACTAAATAATTTTCTAATTCAACATCAGGGTAAAGAATTGTCTTATAATAACCTGGTAGACATTGATGCCGCGATCTGGTTGATAAAGGACATAAAAGAATTTGGCCAATCTGTTGCCATATTAAAACATACCAATGCCTGTGGTGTAGCCACCCGGGAAACATTAATACAAGCTTGGAAAGATGCATTGGCCGGAGACCCGGTATCCGCTTTTGGCGGAGTTTTGATAGCCAGTACCCAGGTAGACGAATCCACCGCTCTCGAAATAGATAAATTATTTTTTGAAGTGTTGGTTGCTCCTTCATTTTCCTCCGGGGCGATGTCCGTATTCGCAAAGAAAAAAAACAGAATAATCTTAGAATTAAAATACTGGCCTGAAGAAAATGAACAATTTAAAAGCCTCCTCAACGGAGTTATAAAACAAAGCAGGGATAATCTTGCGATCAGTATTCACGATTTAAAACCTGTTACTTCTTCCCGGGTTTCATTATCGCAGTTGGAAGATATGGTATATGCCAATCGGATAGTTAAGCACCTGAAGTCTAATGCAATTGCGATTGTAGAAAATAAACAACTTATTGGTATGGGATGCGGACAGACCTCTCGTGTGGATGCATTAAAACAAGCCATCCATACAGCCCGGCAGTTTGGATTTGGCGATAGACTTGTTCACGCCTCCATGGCATCTGAGGCCTTTTTCCCATTCCCGGATTGTGTAGAGATTGGATTTAATGCAGGCATCAAATCCGTAGTACAACCGGGAGGATCAGTAAAGGATAAAGAAAGCATTGATTTTTGCGAAAAACACGGGATCGCAATGTACCTCACGGGTATCCGGCATTTTAAACATTGAGTTTGATTGATGAGCATCAACCTATGCATTGATATTGGCAACAGCGCCACAAAATGTGGTTTATTCAGAGGTGAAAAACTATTGTCAACTTATAGTTTCATTGGCCCATTTGACCAATATGAATTTGATGCATTTCTTACTCTGCACCGGCCAGATAGAGCAATACTTTGCAGTGTCAAGCCGGTTGATCGCCATTTTAGGAAATATATAAAGGAGAAGTATCAGGTGATAGAGATGTCTCCTGATTTAATATTACCCTTGAAAATAAAATATGAAACTCCTAACACTCTTGGCAGGGACCGCCTCGCAGCGGTTTGTGGTGCAGTGCGTTTATATCCTCATACTGACCTCTTGGTGATAGGGGTAGGTACCTGTATTACCTATGATCTGGTAAGGAAAAAATCGGAATATGAAGGAGGATTGATTTCCCCAGGATTGGACATGCGATTGAAAGCAATGCATAAATACACTGCCAAATTACCCCAAGTAACAAAATCGACCACCGTGAAATTAGTTGGTTTTGATACCGTCACCGCTTTACAGGCAGGTGGTTTATGGGGTATTGAAGCTGAAATCAATGGAATGATCGAAATATTCATGTCTAAGTACCCGGAAATTAAGGTAATACTTGCCGGCGGCGGTTCAGAATATTATAAAAAAAGGCTCAAAAAGCCGATATTTGCTCACCCAAATTTGGTTTTAATGGGCTTAAATAATTTACTTATATTAAATGCATAAAATTTTATTGGTTTTAGCGGCTCTGAATTTTTTACCGAGCTATTCCGCATCGGCCCAGGAAAAGCCAAGAGAATTTTCGCCCTATTCTCGCTTTGGAATTGGAGATTTATCCGATCCCAATTTTAATGTAATCAGTCAGTTTGGGGGGGCTGCAGCCGGATACACGGATAGAAATTTACTCAATCCTGCCAACCCTGCGTCCTTAGGAGCATTAAAAAATACAGCATTCGAAGTTGGGGTAAGTTCCAAATTTACCAGTTTGATCAAAGACGAGTTTAAGTCCCGTTTTTTTGGTGGCGGGTTAGATTACATAGGAATAGGTCTTCCATTGTATAATGCAATAAACGAAGCTTTGGACCGCAAAGACAGAAAATGGCATATAGGCACCATGTTTGCACTGAAACCGTATAGTCAGGTAGGATATGATATAGAACAACTGGACAGCATTACAGGTACTGGAAAATATATTAGAAAATATTCTGGTAATGGTGGCACTTATGAATTTAAATGGTCTACCGGAATTGAGTATAAGAGTCTCTCAGCGGGATTTGGATTTAGTTATCTCTTTGGTAAAATGAGTTATAACAGAGCGATAAACCTGGTAGAGGCAGCCCTGCCATATAACACGGTATTCCAAAATGACATTTCATTAAGTAGTTTGAGATGGAACTATGGTTTTCAATACAAAATCAACCTTAAAAAATTGGCTGAAGAGCAAACAGAATCCAGTAATTATCTTTCTATTGGTCTGCATGGTACACCGTCACAGCGGTTTAAAACCTCTTCTGATGAGTTGTACAAAAGGGAATTGATTAACGGAACTACTGGTGTTACAGATACAGTGAGAAATCTTACGGGATTATCAGGAACAGGAAGATTACCTGGTGAAGTTAGCATAGGGGCATATTACAATTCGAATTACAAGTTTCAGGCCTCAGTCCAATATAGCCTGGTAAATTGGGAAGACTATATCAATACGGCAAAAAATACGACCACAACGGAAGTATTAAAAAATACGCGCAATTTTTCAATCGGATTGGCCTACACCCCCAATATTCAGTCATTCGATAATTTACTTGAGCGGGTTACCTACCGGTTAGGTTTCAAAATGGGCAACGATCCAAGGTTTATCGGTAACGAACAATTAAAAAATTTAACTGTAACTTTTGGAGGAAGTATACCGTTTGTATTCCAAAGAAAAGTGTCTTTTGTTAATTTCGCCGTCGAAACGGGAAACGTTGGGATTGCGGATAAACTTAAAAGCAGGTTTGTACAAATGAAACTTGGATTTACACTCAATGATGATGAGTGGTTTTTAAAAAGAAAATATAATTAATCTTAAATAAAATCAATAACTGTAAAATGAAAAACTCATTGTATTTACCAATCGTCCTTTGTTTAGTTACACTGGTGGTAGATGTAAATGGTCAAACCTGTGCTACCTGGACCAATTCTCCAAAAAAGGATGAAGCTGAAACAGCACACACTTTGTATCGGGATGCTATCAAAGCCGGCAAATTTGCTGATGCTTTACCTAACTGGGAAAAAGCTTTTACAATCGCTCCTGCAGCAGATGGTAACCGCGACTGGCATTATTCAGAT
>CAYNIG010000409.1:0-3516 GCA_964396995.1 uncultured Saprospiraceae bacterium
CGAACCCGTACTGCCGAGGCTGAAAAAAAACTGACAGAATACACCATTCAACAATACTTGCAAAATTTTAAACAGGAAATTTATACTCAAGTGACTTTATTCCAAATGTTGAATCAGGAGCTCTCCATCACAGCCAGGACCGACAGTATAGCCAGTGAAAAATACCAAATAGCCCAGGAGAGATATGTACTGGGATTACTAAGTACTACCGATCTGAGTATTGCCTTTACTGAAAAGGATCAGGCCAAAAGAGATTATATCAATGCATTGCAAGATTATTGGGAGACCCATTATGGATTGAGAGCACTTACCTTATATGATTTTGTAAAACAAGAAAAAATAAAAGAATAAACATGATATCCTTGACCAACATCAACAAATCTTATCGTACCGCCACGGTAGAAACGCTTGCACTGAATAATATTAATCTGAGAGTAGATAAAGGTGAATTCATTTCCATCATGGGACCGTCAGGTTGTGGTAAAAGTACACTACTTAATATTATGGGTTTATTAGATGCTCCTACAAAAGGGGAAATAAAAGTATGTGACCAGGAAATAAAAGATTTCCCGGATAATAAACTCGCCCATTTTAGAAATCAAAAGCTTGGCTTTATATTTCAAAGTTATCACCTCATAAATGACCTACCCGTACTGGATAATGTAGAGTTGCCATTATTATACAGATCTATGTCAGGAGCTGAACGAACAAGGCTTGCTACAGAAGCATTACAAAAAGTAGGGTTGAGCAACAGAATAAAACATTACCCCTCTCAATTATCAGGCGGACAAAAACAACGTGTGGCTATTGCCCGTGCTATTGTGGGCAAACCTGAAATTATATTAGCCGACGAACCTACCGGCAACCTTGACAGCACTATGGGACACGAAATAGTAGAGATCCTGATACATCTGAATAAAAATGAAGGAACTACCATAGTCATGGTTACCCATGATGAAAATATGGCAAAGAAGACAAATCGATTAGTACGACTCTTTGATGGTAGTCAGGTTTTATAATGATTAATTCCTAATTTATAATTGATTCCATGTTTAAAAATTATCTTAAAATCACCTGGGCTGTATTGAAGCGTAGAAAATTCTTCACTTTTATCAGTTTATTTGGTATCAGCTTTACACTTACTGTAATGATAGTGGTGGTAGCTTTTCTGGATCACCTTTTTGCTCCAAATTATCCTGAATTGCAGCGGGATAAAATTTTGTATGTACCCAGGGCCCAATTGATGGATACTACCAAAGGTTGGTCAAATACCGGACCGGTAGGGTATCATTTTATTAAAGAATATGTGTTGAATATGAAAACTCCGGATAAAGTTGCTTTTACAACCAATCCCAACACCACCAATGCGTATAGCCCCAATGGTTCTAAGCTTAGATTGTTTTATAAGTATACCGATGCTCATTTTTGGGAAGTGAATAATTTTGATTTTGTAGATGGCAAGCCCTATAATCAACTCAATGTGGATAACCATGATTATGTGACGGTGATCAATGAAAATACCAGTGAAGCCTATTTTGGGAAAAATGTAAATGCAATCGGTAAAAATTTTGAGATCGACAATGTTAATTATAAAGTAATCGGTGTGGTGAAGGGGGCACCGATCACACGCTTATTTACTTCATCTGATATTTATTTTCCCTATTCATTATCCGGGAAACAAACCCTAGAAAATAAAGAACTGATGGGTGGATTCGCTTTGTTTTTAAGAGGAAAAAATAAGCAGGACTTGAAAAAAATCCAGGATGAATTTAATGCAATGATTCCCAAAATACCATTGGTACCCAAGGATGATTTCAAGCCAAATAAATTTTATGTTTTCGCGGATCCTTATCTGACCGGGTTTACCCGTGAATTGTTTGGCAGCGGATCCCGATCAGGATTGACTTTTTTCTATTTAGTGGTCCTGTTTTTTGCATTATTATTTATGACACTTCCCGCTTTAAACCTGATCAATATTAATATTAATCGAATACAGGAGCGCGCATCAGAAATAGGCATTCGAAAAGCTTTTGGCGCTTCGTCCAGGACTTTAACTTACCAGTTTATTACAGAAAATATTATTCTTTCGCTGATAGGATCTATATTGGCTATACTTCTTTCAATACTGGTCATTTATTACATCAATCATTCCCATCTGATTCCTTACTCTGATCTTGAGGTCAACTGGAAAGTATTAGCCTGGGCCATACTGATCAGCATTGTATTTGGATTATTATCCGGTGTGTATCCTGCCTGGCGAATGTCCAAAATGCAGGTAGTTGATGCTTTGAAACAATAAACCATGAATTCAAAATGAAGTTAGTAAACAACAACCATTCACTAATCACCGGTAATCAACCGGTCACCACCCATCTCCAACCATGATAAAACATTTATTTAAACTCATCTGGAAGAAGAAAAAGAGTAATTTTTTATTGATGCTTGAAATCTTCTTTTCGTTTTTAATCTTTTTTGCCGTCTGGAGCCTGGGGCTATATTTTTATAAAAATTATAAACAACCGGATGGAAGTAATATAGATCGTGTGTGGGCTGTTTTTTGCCAGTTTGACTCCGATTCGATGCGAGCTCAGAATAAAGAATTAGTCAGTCAAAAACTAAAGTCATTTGCCCAGGTAGAGTCATTTGCCTTTTCCGGTAATAATGTGCCTTTTTCATTCAGTAGCAGCAATAGTGATATAAAATACAATGGAAATTCTGTACAAAGTGAAATCATGCATTGGGGGCCCGCTATGAAAGAAGTATTGGATATCAAACTCAGAGAAGGAAAGTGGTTAAGTGAAGGAGATAGAATAAATAAATATCCGGTTGTTGTCATAAATGCAATAATGAAAGAAAAATTATTTGGCCCGGAGCAGGCGGTAGGTAATGTGGTAGGTGAAAAAGAAGAGGATAAAAAACAAATCATTGGTGTGGTCGATAATTTTAAATATGAAAGTAATTACGATAAGGTCACACCTTGTATGATCAGCCTGGAAGAAGTATGGTCCAGCGTATGCATGGTCAAAGTAAGACCCGGTACCGATGTTGCATTTGAAGCCAAACTTACTAAAGAACTGGCAGGACTGGGAGGCGGCTGGAGTATAGAAGTACAGCATATGGACAACATGAAAAACAACCAGAATAATATTGTATTGATTCCGTTATTGATTTTATTTATTGTATGTGGATTTTTGATATTTAATGTGGCATTGGGTTTGTTTGGTGTGCTTTTTCAAACCATCAACAGGCGAAAAGGTGAAATAGGGCTCCGAAGGGCTGTAGGTGCTACCCGATCCAATATATTATGGCAATTTGTAGATGAATCGATAGTAATTGCAACCCTGTCCCTGATACTCGGATTATTCTTTGCGGTCCAGTTTCCATTATTACATGTTTTTGATGTAGAAAGCAGTACATATCTATTGGGAATGGTATTTGCCGTGATATCCATCTTTTTATTAGTAATTTTATGTGCGCTTTTGCCGAGCAGACAAGCAGCTTCTATTTTGCCTGCTG
>CAYNIG010000410.1:0-3508 GCA_964396995.1 uncultured Saprospiraceae bacterium
TGTTGCAAAATGAATGGTAGGTAAAGATATGGGCTTCATGCGCTGCAGGGCCTATAAATTGAAGCAACCTTTCTCTCATCGCTAATACACCCGCCTCAGAATAGGTAAGACATAAAATTTGATTGATATTGGTGTCTGTCTCGTCCAATATATAGCCGTATCTTGCTGCAAACACCTGGGTTTTGCCGGTTCCCGGTCCTGCCAATACCATTACCGGACCATCAATATCTTTTACAGCTTGTAATTGAGTATCAGTAAGCCCTTCTAGAGCTTTGTAAAAGGCATCTCTTAACTTTCTTCTGTCACTGGTCGAAAACAAATCAGGCAAGGATGGTGTATTTTTTTTCATTCCGAATAGTTCAATTTTAATTTTGAAAGATCAGGTGTTATTTTTTTTTTCCTGTTTAATTCGAATGTATAAAACATTTTCCCCAGTTTCGAAAGGTAGGGTAGCCCTATGGTTTCGTATTCGTATTTTCCATCGTTATAAATTCCATCTGTATTGGTATTGATGGTAGCCGACAACATAAATTCAACCTTATTCTTAAAATCAACTATATAGGCGGCATCGGTAAGAAATCCATAAGCCCAGCCCACTTTATTGAAGATACGGATGTGATCAGGCATTTGATTTTTAGTGTCTCCATACATTAAAAATTTACAATAGCCATCTGCATGGGTGGAGTCAAAGATCGGATGTTTGCTTTCTCTGGGTAACTTGGACATCTGAATATGTATATAATCTAAATCATGATCCGCAATATCGAACCTGCTGTTTTCCGCCACAGATTCAGGAAACACGATTGTTTTTATAAGGTCGTGTAAGGACTGAAGCGAAATAAAATTTTTAGCACTGAAATCAAACGGTTCAAGGACAAGAGAATCTTTTTTTATATACCCGTTCCCTTTTTTTAAATGACTTAGACCTTTTATGCGTTGATCCAGGCTGTTGTATTGTTCATTCTGTGAATACAAATTAAAATCTTCTTCGTAAAGCTCTGAAGGGTTGGTGTATTTATTTGATTCCGTATCAAATTCTGGGGCATCTAACCGGTGTAGTATATGCACGTTATACCCCATAGATTGCAACCGTAGATTTATGGCTTGCTGCCCTATGAATTCATATAACCTGTTATAAGCATCGTTATCACTTACAATAAATATTTTTTTTATATAGTGGCCTACAGAAGGCATTCCATTAGGGCTGGTAGAATCAGTGGTAACGAAAGTCTGTGGAAACCTGGCTGCCGTGATTTTTAATGGACTGAAAAGGTGTATCTGGGATGTTGTTTTTCTCAGCCTGTTTATTTTTTCTGCTGCCAGCAGGGCTACCGGCATTTTGACTGTACTGGCAGGATAAAAGTAGTGGTTCGGCCGGTGATTCCAGTAATAGGATTTAAAAGAAGGTTTATTTTGCTTATCCCTGTTGATTTGAGTATAAATGATTTGAGATTCAAATTTGTCAAAACTGTCCATTACCCTTTTGACTAAGAAATCTGTATTGATTATTTTATCCAATTTTTTATGTTCGGAAATCCTATCTGCGGTAGAACAAGAAAACCAGATGGTAGAAAAAATAAATATGTAAAATACCGATCTACACATAGTTAACAAATGTATGTCTATATGTTGATTCTTACTAATAAGGCTTAGAAAATAAAATTTTTGAGTAAGGTATAGCCTGTGACTGTCAATAAAATATAATAGCTTATTTTTCTCGCCTGTTTATGGTGTGTAAAGTACATGGCTGCAATCCATGCTCCTGCAGTTTGGCCGATGGCTAAGGCGATGGCAGTAGACAGGTGTATATGACCTGTAAACCCAAATACTATAACCGCAATGACCGTAAACATTCCTACCACGACTATTTTTGCATTATTAGCATTTTTCCAGGGATGTTGCCCCAATAAGATCAGGGCAGCCAGAAAAAAAACTCCCACACCTACTTGAATGAGACCACCGTAAACACCTATCAGGAAAAGAATTGGGTAAATATATAAAGGGTATTCCGCTTTAATTTCTTTTTGTTCATGTATCCATTTTTCGGGTTTCAGCAATAAAATAATGAATATAAAAAGTAAAAACCACGGATATAGTTTTTTAAATGAACTTTCATCCAGTACGACAGCCAAACCTATTCCAAAAACGGCTCCGGTAATCACCGTAATTATGGCAGGCCAGGTATTTTTCAAGATCAGCCTTTTATTTTTATATAGTGTCGCAGCACCACTTATACTTTGGGTAAGCACACCTAATCTATTGGTACCATTAGCGACTGAGGGGCTGAGACCGATCATTTCTGTGCATAAGGAAAGAGTGATCACAGAGCCGTTGCCGGCGAGTGTATTGATGATTCCGGCCACTACACCGCCGATTACAAGGAATACAAAATCGAGCATCCGGACAAAACTACATGGATTGGCACAATTCTATTAATACTCCATGACATTCTTTTGGCTTCATGAATACGATAAGTTTATTGTCTGCTCCTGGCCTGGGATTATCATCGATAAATGTAAACCCCTTTTTTTTGTAATCATCAATAGCAAAATAAATATCCTCTACTTCAAGTGCAATATGATGCAAGCCTTCACCTCTTTTTTCTATAAATTTCCTGATGGGGCTATTCAGATCTGTGGGCTCCAGCAGCTCGATTTTGCTGTCACCTGCCTTATAAAAAAGGGTGGTGACCATATCCGAGATCACCGTTTCTTTTTTGTAGGGTTCTTCATTTAATAGTGTGCTGTATACTTCCCTTGCTACGGCCAGGTTTTTCACAGCTATTCCTATATGATCTATCTTCATGATCTGTAATTTGTCAGGATAAATATATAAAATATATTATGATTTTTTATAATATATTAAAAGCAGGTTTGATTTTCCTGCTGAATGGCACCCAGGGTTGAAATAGAATAGCATTATCCGGAGACAGAACACAATCCAATCAATCTGAACCCCAAATAAAGAGCTGTGTTATTTTAAATCATTTAGCACACTTTTTTATTCACCATCCCAGGTCATTTCGACCTAGACAATGCCTTTTAAATTTTTAAGTTCTTCAGCATTAACTACATACATTTATTGCTTTGTGTATCCATCGCGGTAGACAAAGGAAATAAAAACAACCTGTTCTTGATTTCTGTTTGCCTTTCGACCCTTGCCGATTTACTATGAAAAAATATGACTTGGCTGCTCAAGATGAATCGATAACTTTCATTGTTTTTTCTACCCAGGATCTTCCCTAAATAAGGATACCCCCATCTAACCATCCTAACAAACTTCAGGGAGTGTTAAATTGACAATTTTTTTGTTTTTTATGGGGCCCATTTAGAATTGGCAAACTTGCCTGATCATCAGCTATTTATGCACCGACTACTTTTAGAGATGATCCAAAAAATGCCTGTTTTTCAATAAATTATGCATAATTCACTTGCTGAAGTGAGTAGGAAACTATACATTTGCAGCCGCTTTCATAAAAAGATTAAAAACTTATTACAGTGAAGACATT
>CAYNIG010000411.1:0-3508 GCA_964396995.1 uncultured Saprospiraceae bacterium
TCTTTCAATAAATCAATAGGCGTCAATCTTTTATGATTTCCCTAGCAGACCCTAATTAATATACAAATAACTTTTAAGCCCATATTATTCTGGCTAACTTAAACCGGAAATTATTCCATCGTTACTGATATCCATACCTTCTGCTGCCGGTACGGCAGGCAATCCCGGCATACGCATTATTTCACCTAATATGGGTACTATAAATCCAGCCCCTGCGGCATACTCAAATTCTCTGATGGTGATGGTAAAATTTTCAGGTCGGCCAATTTTTCTTTCGTCATCTGAAAGGCTTTTTGGGGTCTTAGCCATACACACCGGAAAACCATCAAAACCAAATGATTTTAATTGTTTTAGCTGACTGATTGCTTTCACTGAGTACACAATCTCTCTTGCTCCATATATTTTAGTGGCAATGGTATTTATTTTTTCCTCCAAAGACAAATTATAGCTGTACAAGGGTACAAATTGGCTTTCACCCTGTTCCACCATTTTTATAACTTCACTGGCTAAGTCCAGCATTCCTTTTCCCCCTTCAGAAAAACCATTGCACAAAACTGCTTTCACCCCATATGATTCTGAATATTTTTTTATTATTTCCACTTCGGCCTCTGTGTCTTCAACGAATGTATTGATTGCGACTATTACTTTCATCCCAAATAGTTTCATGTTCTCAAGATGTTTTCCAAGGTTTGCGCATCCGATTTGTACTTTTTCTACGGAAGGAATGGATATTTGATCTTTTTTAGCACCTCCGTGATGTCGGAGTGCTCTTACGGTAGCAACCATGACCACCATTTCAGGTTTTAGTCCTGCCTGTACACATTTAATATCAAAAAACTTCTCTGCCCCCAGGTCAGCAGCAAAACCTGCTTCGGTAATTACATAATTGGCCAGGGTGAGACCCATTTTGGTGGCGATTATGGAGTTCGTACCTTGAGCTATGCTGGCAAAAGGGCCGCCATGTAGGATGGCCGGATTACCTTCCAGAGTCTGAACCAAATTGGGTTTTATTGCATCTTTTAAGAGTACTGCCATCGCACCCACAGCATTCAAATCTCTTGCGAATACCGGTACTCCCTGGTACGTGGTACCTATATAGATATTGCCCAATCTTGTTTTGAGATCGTCCCGGTCTTTGGACATACAGAGAATGGCCATAATCTCTGAAGCCGGAGTAATATTAAATCCATCTTCACGCAATATTCCATTGTCCTTGCCGCCCAAGCCAATCACTATATGCCTCAAAGCCCGATCGTTCATATCCATCACTCTTTTCCATCCGATGGTACGAGGATCTATCTGTAGGCTTTTCTTTAGATTCTGAAGATTATGATCTATTAGAGCACTAAGCAAATTATTTGCTTTTTCCACTGCAGAAAAATCGCCGGTAAAATGAAGATTGATGTCTTCCATCGGGATTATTTGTGAATACCCCCCACCCGTAGCTCCGCCTTTTAAGCCAAAGACCGGACCTAGAGATGGCTCCCTCAATACCGCCATTGCTTTTTTGCCCAGGAGATTAATTCCATCGGTCAGCCCTACAGAAACGGTGGTCTTTCCTTCACCGGATGGAGTAGGAGTAATAGCCGTAACCAATACGAGGTGATTTTCTTTTAATTTTTCTTCGTCAATGAGCCGCAATGGTAATTTGGCCTTATACTTTCCATAATATTCAAGATCGTCAGGATTGATTTTTAGTGCTGCCGCGATTTCTTTTATATGCTTTATTGGAGCTTTCTGGGCAATGAGAATATCTGAATCCATACTAACATCAAACTTATCTTACTATTTCTTTTAACTGAATGACAATAATCAGTGGGAAGTAAAAGCAAAATCAGGAGGAAAGACCGCAAATCAGATACAGTAAATGCAGTAAAAGAGCCTTTTTTCAATAAAAATCAATGAAACCATTCTCCAAAGCGGCTTAATCCGCTACTTAATAGTTATATATTTATTTTTTTTGTATATTAAAAATTCATTTTAATATTATACTATACCACAATTCCTTCTAAAAAATAGCACACATAGGTTATCAATTATGTTACTGCTAACGAAAGTCTGATCAATGTTCATGATCGTGATCGTGCTCATGATCGTGGTCGTGATGATGGTGGGGTTTCTTTCGTCTTTCAGCGCTGTCTTTTCGCGCCGCTTCCATCAGTGCTTTGAATTGCTCTTCGGAAATAGGGGTCTCTTCTAATTTTACTTCCGCCTTTAGGCTATCAAACAAACGATCAGTCAATATTTCATCATGAAGTTTTTCAACCTGCTCCCTGTTTTTCATCGATTTATCTATAATGCTGTCAAGAAAGGAAGTATCACCCAATGCCATGCCACCGAGGTAATTTAAAAATTGCTGTCGCATTCGATTACGGATGTCCTGGGCGGTAATCTGAATATTGTATTTTTCCAAAAATTTATCTCTCATCATAGTCCAGAGCAGATTCTGGGTAAAGTCGGGAAAATCATCGTCTATGGCCTGATCGGTAAGTCTTGGATCCTGTGTTTTGAGCCACCTTTTTAAAAAAGACTCCGGCATATCCATTTTATTTACATCCAATAAATGCCCCTGGATGTCTCTGAAAAGTAAAGCTTCAGCCTGGTGCAAGTATTGTCTCTCCAGTTCTTCCTTAATTTTTTCTTTTGCAGCTTCCGTAGTGGTTACCTCTGTTCCAAATCCTTTTTGAAAAAAATCTTCATTTACCTCCGCCGGCTCCATTATCTTAATTGCTTCAATAGTCATTCTGACCATTGCAGGCACTCCCGAGTTTTCGTCTAATTTGGTAAAGTATTTACTCTTGATGAATGCTTCATCTTTGTCAGGATGAAATAAACGTAAGTCAGCATCCACTGTATCTCCCTTCATTTTGCCTATAAAAAGATCCTTTCCGGCATGATCTATTTGGGAGAGCCAGAGGGAAAACTCTGTCTCTATTCCACTTTCTTTTAGCTGTCCTTCGTCCAATTCATTCGCTTTTATAGCTAATAAATGGTCTTCTGTGACCGGGCCGTCTACCTCTTTGAGTTCACCCATTCTTCGACGCAGGTTTTCGAATTGTTCGTCTACTTTATCCTCACCTACGATCACTTTATTCAGTGCAAATGTTTTATCCAGACCCTGAATTTCAAATTCATGAGCATATCCTATATCAAAAATGAATTTAAATTCACTCGGATTGAATATATCGTAGGAAATCTGAGGTTGATTTTCATTGCCAATTGGCTGGCCAAGCAATTGCAATTTGTTTTCACGGATATGTTCCGTGAGTTGGTTTTGCAATGTTTTTTCGATTACTTCCTGTAAGATAGCACCCCCATACAGTTTTTTTATAAGGTCAGCTGAAGTTTTTCCTTTTCTAAACCCCTTGAGCTGGGCTTTGCTTTTGTAATTAGCTATTTCTTTGTTGAGTATGGGCTGATATTCTGATTCAGTAATATGTATAGTCAGTGTGCCTTGAAGGGGCTCAGTCGGAGTAAAAGTAACTGCCATGGAATCGTATAAAGTAGT
>CAYNIG010000412.1:0-3463 GCA_964396995.1 uncultured Saprospiraceae bacterium
ATGATCCCATACATCAGACACCCGGCCAGGATAAAAATGCTTAATCTGAATAATTTAAGATCTATGGATTTCCACAAATAGGTTCCGATTAAAAACAAAGGCAATATCAACAAATAATTAAGCAGACCAAAATGCCCGGGAAAAAAATGATGAGCATTTCGTATGAGCATGATTTCAGTAAAAGCTGCAGGACTTAAATTGGAGTTTAATTCTTTTACCAGTAAATATAAATAAGGAGATATCAATGCAAATCCGAAACTTAGATATTTTAATACAAGGCGGGCATCTATTAAAATTGCAGATAAAATTAATACCTGCAGGCCGGCAATCGGATGGAAGTAGGTGGAAATCACTGCCAATACTGCCGAGGGGAGCCATTTTGAATTATAAGCATGCCATAAAGCCCAGACCCCAAGGGATTTTGCTATAATGCTGCCACAAACCATATTATAGTACAATTCGTTGCCCCCCAGATTAAAATGGTAAGTAATAATCAATACTCCTACCACAGTAAACCATATTAACCAATCAGAGCGGATAAACTTTTCACACCATATAAAAATTCCATAAACCAAGGTGATACTGCAAATGGCATGTATGCAAAAAAACAACAAAGGCCAGAGATGCAAAGGAAATAACGCAAGCAAATTACCGAGTACAAAACGTTCATTATATTTCAGGCTGATGCAGTTTACATAAAAATCCGTTGCAAATACAGATGAATCCTGTAAGTGCCTTGCATAAGGCATAAAATCCATCTGATCATTACCTCCATAAATGTATCCTTGTGTACCAAGCAATATTAAATAGATAATCAGGGAAGGCAGCCAGTAGTTTTGAGGATGGTTGGTCATCAAAGTAAAAATGACAAGACTCCTGGTCAGGAGAGACAGGACTCTATCAAAGCTGAGTAAAATTCTTTAAGAGTTGCACCGCTTGCTCTCACTTGCTGCGGCACAAGGCTATTTGCACTTTGACCAGGTACCGTATTGATCTCCAGCATGTACGCTTTATCCTGGGTATGATGATAGATAAAATCAATTCTCACAACGCCTTTGCAATTAAAGATGTGGTATAGTTTTACAGCTTGTTTTTCTATCAGTTCTTTAATGTGATTTGAAATCGGGGCGGGAGTGATTTCGTCTGCCATTCCAGTAGTGTATTTTGCTTTGTAATCAAAAAAATCAGTTTTGCTGCGGATTTCTGTAATGGGTAGTGGTATAATCTGATCGGCTTTTTTAAATACTCCAATGGTGAGCTCTGTACCGGAAATAAACTCTTCAATCAATATCTGATCATCTTCTTTAAACGCTTTTGCCATGGCGGCAGGAAGTTCATCAGCATTGGTTACTTTAGACATACCTATACTGGATCCCCCATTATTGGGTTTAATAAAGGCGGGTAAACTGATATGTTGTAAAATTTCTTCGACAGAGGGGTTGTCCATTTTAAAATAATGCAGCGATTTGGCCACAGGTATACCAGAGAATGCCGCCAGGGCTACGGTGTATCTTTTATTAAACGTAATGGCTGAGGTAGCCACATCGCAAGCAGTATAAGGCAAACCAATCATATCAAAATATCCCTGAAGTTTTCCATCTTCACCGGGTGTGCCATGAATGCCACAAAGCACAGCATCAAAAATTATTTTTTTCCCGTGAGCATCTATAGTAAAGTCCTCTTTGTTAATTGGAATGTATTCGGAAGGGGAGGGATTGTAAAACCAACCATCCTTTCTGATATCAATTTTATACAGATCGTATTTATCCCGGTCCACATTGGCTTCTATAGTCTTAGCTGATTCATAGGATATTACCGCTTCACCGGAATACCCTCCGGTTACAAATGCAATTTGCTTTTTCATAGAGTAAAATTAATGATAAACTTCATATTACAATACTTTTTAATATGATGATTCTAATATTTGATTTAGCACTCGCAGAATGGCTTTTTCCAGTTCGTTTAAAGCCAAAGGTATATTCCAATGAGACCTGTTGCGAGGCTCTACCATATTGGAAACGGCCCTCATTTGCAGGCAAGGAATATGATTTAATTGCATGGCAGCAAAGAAAGCAGCCCCTTCCATGGATTCTATTTGAGGTTGATATAGTTTAATCATCCGATCGATAGTTGGTTTGTATCCGGTAGCTGTATTAACGGTAATGGCACGTACTTTATGATACTCTGATGCCAATATATCATGATCATTGACAATCTCTTTGGCCATGAAGGGATTTGTTTCAGTGGTAAAAGGCAGATCTGACATATGGAGCAAGTTTCCGTCCTTATCCTCTGAGCCTAAATCAACAAAACGGTCATTGATTATTTTTACTACATCGCCAATTTGGATATGGTAGTCATAAGATCCGGCTATCCCAATCTGGATCGCCCAATCCGGTTTGTTTTTAGTAAGATAGATTCCAAGGAAATACGCCGCTTGCGTCGCTCCAACACCATGAATCAAAACTTCCACTTCGGGAAATTGTCTTATGGAATCAGGTAATTCCATTTCTGTAGCTGCGCATACTAGAATTTTCATTCCCTGGTTTTGTTTAATTGGATTTTAATACCTATTGCAGGAGTAAATCCTATTGATTGATAAAAACTAAAAGCAGTGTCAATGTGGATGAAAGGACTTAGTGACATTCCAATCCCGGTAGAAAAACTTTGAGGAAAGCTGGTGATGCCAGTCCTAAAACTAAAAGTGGGTAACATTTGGTATTCAATGCCAATTTTTAGATTGGGTTTTGAAAAATGGTCTTTTTCCACTTCTGTAAAAACGGAAACTAATGGCGAAACTGTATATTTAGCCCCTATCAATAAATCATCCCCGGTTGTTTTTCCCAGTCCTGATGGATTAGATAATAATCGTTGATATGAAACACCCAAGAGTAAATTTGTAAATAATTTGTATTGAAGTCCAAATGAAATCATTCCAAAGGTTGTAATATCTCCTGAAGGATTATTAAAATGCAACAGACCACCCGATGTTCCCATAGACAGTTTATTTGATAATTGCATTCCATAGCCTGCAAACAAATTCCATTGGTTATATTCAGGCAAGCCATAATACAAGGCCCCTAAGCCTAAGCCATTATATTGCCCGAGTTTTATTCCGGCAAAAACGCTGGTACCTGCGATTCCGGATCCTGCAAACCTGGATTCACCATTTAAAGAAAGGGTTGAATTATTTATAGATGACAGGCTGGAAGCATTAGCTGGAAATGCCTCGGCAATATTTAAAGCAACAGATTGCCCTCCGATGCCGGTTTGGGCGGGTGATTTTACAGGGTTAAAAATGGATTGACTATTTATTTCATAAAAATGAAAGTAAATGGTACAAATGCTTAATAATCCTCTTATTTGTTTCAATCTGTCAAATTTATTTAGAATTTTTGTACTTGGGATTATTTGTCTCTTTGCTTTTAAAAAAAGGAAGATTTGAATACCTGTTTTTAATTCG
>CAYNIG010000413.1:0-3450 GCA_964396995.1 uncultured Saprospiraceae bacterium
ATTAAAACAAAAAAGGAGTTTTAAAACGTATTGCTATTGTATTTAGAAAAAAGACTTATATAAGCTAGATTATCCCGAAGGGTTTGGAAATAAACAGCATTGTAAGCCCTCTTCTTTCGCTAATTGATTTATTGCCCGCTAGAACAATCCGAAACAAGGGTCTGAGTAAAACCATTAACACTAAGGGTAAAAAAAAATCCCGACTCATCGTCAGGATTTTCTCAGTTGACCCATAAGGATTCGAACCTTAACAAGCAGAACCAAAATCTGATGTGCTACCGTTACACCATGGGTCAATCATGTCAAAATGACATTTGCTTTTGGAAGCGGGTGCAAAGATAAAGCTTTTAGCTAATTATACAAATTTTATGCCTTTTGAAACAATCCTAAAATTAAAGACTGATTTCCAATTTCGAATCCACCATTTTTTAATTCTCAAAAATAGATTTTCCCATTCCACCATTCCTTATCAAAAACCGTATCATATTTTTCATAAAACCGGATAGCGGGGATATTCCAGTCCAAAACTTGCCATTTCATCATTACACAATCCAGCCTTTTTGCTTCCGCGATAAGAGCGTCAAACAGCAATTTGCCAACGCCATGACCTCGTGCATTTTCTTTCACTACAAAATCCTCAAGGTAAAGCATTTTCCCTTTCCAGGTACTCCAGGCCATATAATATAAGGTCATACCGATGATTTGACCATCCCCTGTATCGGCGACAATGGCATCAAAAATCCCCTTTTTGAAATTGATCTTATAACTTTCCAGGTTGGCTGTAACTGATTCCGGGGCTTTCTCATATTCCGCCAAATCCTTTACCAATCCCAGTATTCCTTCCAGGTCATTTTCATTTGCCTTTCGCACCTTTGTTAATAAATTCATTTTATAAAAACTTTTTGCCCAATATCAGAATTCTTTATATCTTTGCAGACACTTTTGAAAAAAATAGGTAAATTTTAGTCAAAAGGTATTGATAATCAATAAGTAATAAATGAAATTATAGTATGCCAACCATCAATCAACTGGTAAGATTAGGAAGAAAAGTAGTAAAAGCTAAGAGTAAGTCACGTGCTTTGGATGCCTGTCCGCAAAAAAGAGGTGTCTGTACGCGTGTATATACTACTACACCAAAGAAGCCTAATTCGGCACTGAGAAAAGTAGCCAAGGTGCGTATGACCAATGGAATAGAAGTGATTGCCTACATTCCAGGAGAAGGTCACAATCTGCAGGAGCATTCAATGGTATTGGTAAGAGGCGGAAGAATAAAAGACTTACCTGGTGTTCGTTACACTATTGTGCGTGGGGCAATCGATACTGCTGGTGTAAATAATAGAAAAAAGTCAAGATCTAAATACGGTTCTAAAAGACCTAAAAAATAAAATCCATTATTAGCTAATACAAGTTTTAAATAGCATGAGGAAGCGAAAACCAAAAGCAAGAGCAATTCAAGGTGATCCCAGATACAACGATGTGATGGTAAGTCGTTTTATCAACAACCTTCAGTGGAGTGGCAAAAAAGCAGGTGCTACAACCATTTTTTATGATGCAATGGACATTGTGAAATCCAAATCCGGTGAAGAACCCGAGTTGGAAATATGGAGAAAGGCATTGGACAATATTATGCCACATGTAGAAGTACGCAGCCGTCGTATCGGTGGAGCTACTTTCCAGATCCCGGTAGAGTTGCCACCTAACAGAAAAGTCTTTTTTGGTATGAAATGGATGATCAGATATGCCAGAGAAAGAGCTGGTAAAGGAATGGCTGAAAAATTAGCCGCTGAAATTGTTGCCGCTCAGAAAGGTGAAGGTGCCGCCGTAAAGAAAAGAGAAGATATTCATAAAATGGCTGAGGCGAACAGAGCTTTCGCAAGCTTTAAATAATCCAATTCGACAATAGTAACCTCCATGGCAAAGAAAGATTTAAAATATACTCGTAACATTGGGATAGCTGCTCACATCGATGCGGGCAAAACCACTACTACTGAGCGTATACTCTATTACACCGGCATTACCCATAAAATTGGGGAGGTGCATGATGGTGCTGCTACGATGGATCATATGGAACAGGAGCAGGAAAGAGGTATTACCATTACTGCAGCTGCTACTAAAACAGCCTGGAATTGGAAAGGCGATGAATATACTATAAATATTATCGATACCCCAGGTCACGTAGATTTTACAGTAGAGGTTGAGCGGTCTTTGCGGGTATTGGATGGTACGGTAGCCTTGTTTTGCGCAGTTTCTGGTGTGGAACCACAGTCTGAGACCGTTTGGCGCCAGGCAGATAGATATAAAGTTCCTCGTATTGGGTTTGTAAATAAAATGGACAGATCAGGTGCCGACTTCTTTAATGTTGTTGAAGAAGTGAGAACCAAACTTGGATCAAAACCCATACCATTGCAGGTTCCTATTGGATCAGAACATAATTTCAAAGGGGTAGTTGATTTAATTACCAATAAAGCCATCATCTGGAATGATGCCGATCAGGGAATGACTTACACTGAAATTCCCATACCCGATGATTTGAAAGCAACAGTTAAACTCTGGAGAGATCGCTTGATGGAAGTAGCAGCGGAATATGATGACCGATTGATGGAAAAGTACTTTGAAGATGCAGATTCTCTTGAAGTAGAAGAAGTTCAAGCCGCACTTAGACAAGCTGTAATTGACATGAAAATCGTGTTGATGATGTGTGGTTCGGCTTTTAAGAATAAAGGTGTGCAGGCTATGCTCGATGCCGTTTGTACTTATTTACCATCACCGGCTGACATTGATGCAGTAGAAGGAATCAATCCCAAAACAGATGCAGTAGAGAAAAGAAGACCCAATAATGATGAGCCTTTCGCAGCATTGGCATTCAAAATAGTAAACGATCCATTTGTAGGCCGACTTTCTTATATGAGAGTGTATTCCGGAAAATTAGAGAATGGGTCTTATGTGCAAAATACAAGATCTGATAAAAAAGAGCGAATTTCTCGTTTGTATCAGATGCATGCGAATAAACAAAACCCAATTGAATTTGTAGAAGCAGGGGATATCGCAGCTGCCGTAGGTATGAAAGATATTCGTACTGGAGATACTCTTTGCGATCCGGATAAGCCTATCATTTTGGAAAGCATGAAATTTCCAGAACCGGTAATTGGTCTTGCGGTAGAGCCGAAGACGCAAAAAGACCTGGATAAAATGGGTATCGCATTGAATAAATTGGCTGAAGAAGATCCGACTTTTAAGGTGAAGTATGATGATGATACCAATCAAACTATCATAAGCGGTATGGGTGAGTTACACCTGGAAATCATTGTAGATCGCATGCGCAGAGAGTTTGGAGTAGAATGTAATCAGGGTGCTCCACAGGTAAATTACAAAGAAGCTTTAACCAGACCTGTTAGTCATAGAGAAAAACTTAAAAAACAAACTGGAGGATCTGGTTTGTTCGCAGATATA
>CAYNIG010000414.1:0-3438 GCA_964396995.1 uncultured Saprospiraceae bacterium
ATCTCGATGCATGGAAAAACTTCCTTACCAAACTTAAACATCCTATACGTGAAGTTAATATAGGGTTAATCGGAAAATACAATGAATTGCAGGATGCCTATAAATCCATATATGAGGCATTTGTACATGCAGGTGCCGTAAACGAATGTAAAGTAAATGTGGAGGCCATTCATTCCGAGTCATTAGAAGCAATAGATAATGTACCCGACCGCATGCAACGACTGGATGGTATTTTGATAGCACCTGGTTTTGGTGAGCGGGGGATAGAAGGCAAATACAAAGCTATAGAGTATGCCCGCACACATAACATTCCATTTTTTGGTATATGCCTGGGATTACAGTCTGCCGTAGTTGAATTTGCCAGAAATGTTTTGGGGATAAAAGATGCTGCCTCTACTGAAGTAAATCCCAAAACCAAAAACCCGGTAATAGACCTGATGAACGAACAAAAAACCATCACCGCCAAGGGTGGGACTATGAGATTAGGATCATTTGAATGTAAAATTAAAAAAGACTCCAAAGCCTATAAAATTTATAATGCTGATCTTATCCATGAAAGGCACCGGCATCGATGGGAGATTAATAATAAATACCTTGATCTGTTCGAAGCAAATGGATTAAAAGCCTCCGGTATCAATCCGGGGTCTAAACTGGTAGAAATAATGGAACTCAAGACACATCCATTTTTTATAGGTGTCCAATTTCACCCGGAATTACAAAGTACGGTAGAGAATCCTCATCCAATATTTGTTGCATTTGTAAAAGCAGCTATGGAATATCGGTTGAAGCAATAAAATAATCTAATCGTACATCACTTCCTTTTTATTAACTTTTTTGTCTCAACGTTATAACACAAATGAGTTTATAACTCTTTGAATGTGCAGGCACTGATACATAAATTTCATTTTTACATAGTACATGGTACCTGGTATTTTGTACCACTTACAAATAAAAAAGCCCATCGTCCATACGACAGGCCTAAACCATTAAAAAATGCTATGAAAAAGTTTCTTTTACTTTAATTTGAATGTGGATGTACCGGATAGATATCCTTTATTGTATACTTCTATGGTATAAGTACCTTCCTGGAACGGCATATTTGGTTGCCAGTTCATGCAGGTATTTTGTGCAGCGTTTTCGTATTTAATACCTTTTAGTGAAGTGTATTTTATTTTTTCATTATTGGCCTGATTTACCAATTCACCTGAACCAAGGTTTTCGATTGCCTGAGTCTCGCCGGTCGGATTGATCACTCTGATGTAGAACTGCTCTACGCCTGCATCGGTCACATCATTGTCAGTCACATCAAAACATATTTTAAGCCCATCTATTCTTTTTGCTCTTGATTTTTCTACTTCTTTGCCGCTGCTTTTAACCGTAAACCCGCTTACATCTATATTATTTACTTTTACTACGGAGGCGATATTTACTTTTTTAGCCAAAACCGTATTTTCTCCGGTTAGTTTTTCCTTTTCAGATGTTAACACTGCTTTTGCGGTGGACAACTCTTCATTAGTCTTCTTTTGTTCTTCCAAGGTCATGGTCAGTGTCTTCTTTTCAGTGGAAAGGACATTATTGGTTTGTACCAAAGCTTCATTCTCAGATTTTAATTTGGAAATTTCAGCCAAATATCCATCTACCTGAGTTCGAAGTGCAGCCATTTCTTTTTTAGCATTACCTAAGTTTTTAGAATCACCTAATAATCTGGCAATTCGATCTTTTTGAGTTTTAAGATCAGTCTTCATGGAGTCGATCTGTTCATTCAGTGATTTATTATCTGTACGCTGTTTTTCCAGATCCTGAAGTGCCTGATAGTATTGTTTTTCCAACTCCCCTTTTAGTCTTTCGGATTCAGTGAGTTTGGTTTCAGTGCTTACGATGATCTCTTGTTGCTTTTGTTTATTGAAAAATAAAAAAGCATTGGCTCCTAAAGAAGCTATTAATAAGCCTATAATGATTGGCAGGCTATTGTTTTTCTTAGGAGCTGTGTTGCCGGTGTTATAATTGTAATCAGCCATAGTTTTGAATTTGTTTTAAGATTTTTTTTGAAATTGTGATTGCAAAATTATGATAGTATAACGCAGGTCTATGTATAAAATAGTATTTTGCTTTGTAAAATTTCTTAAATGGCTTGTTAATGGAAAGTATTGAAGGTGAAGCAGATAAATTGTAAAATTTAGATAAGGTGATTAAGTTAAACCTCAAAATGTATGTTTTCGCTCTCAACATTCTCTGATGGTGTCTGTTACCAAAAATTGGCAATTCGGTATTCCATAAATTCCCGCGGAACTCCTGTTTTTGGTTTAATATCTATCTGTCTTTAATTTGGTATTTTTGTGATATGGAATTCACCAAACCACAAGACATTCTTTTTTTTGACATTGAAACTGTTTCGCAATACGGTACGTTTGCACAGCAATCTGATCGTATGAAGGAGCTTTGGGCTGTAAAGGCCAATTCGTTCACCCGTTCCTTTGATACTCCAATGACCGAAGCCGAAGTAGCGGAATTCTATGAAAAGAAGTCCGCCATATTTGCAGAGTTTGGAAAAATAGTTTGCATTTCGGTTGCCCGATTTTCTGTAGCCGAAGATAAAAACCTCAGTTTGAAAGTTAAATCTTTTGCCGGTCACGACGAAAAACAACTTTTGCTTGATTTTGTAGCTATGCTCAATAAAAGATTTACCAGAGATGAAGACCGGATCTGTGGCCACAATATTAAAGAGTTTGATATACCTTACCTGTGCAGGCGTATGTCTGTACATAAAATTCCATTTCCCAGGATACTGAGCCTCAGCGGTAAAAAACCCTGGGAGACATCTCATATAGATACCATGCAATATTGGAAATTTGGTGATGTAAAACATTATACTTCTCTGAATCTTTTATCAGCTATATTGGGAATTGACAGTCCCAAGGATGATATTGATGGCAGTAAAGTGGGGGAAGTGTATTGGAAAGAAAATGACCTCGACCGAATTTCAGAATACTGCCAGAAGGATGCTGTGACTGTAGCTCAGTTGTATTTGCATTTTAATCATAAGCCTCTATTGCAGAAAGAACAGATAGAATATTTTAAATGATGAAGTTGCCTATAATTGCTCCGTCCATTCTCAATTCGGATTTCTCAAAATTGGGCGAGTCTATTGCCATGTTGAATGAAAGCAGAGCTGATTGGATACATCTCGATGTTATGGATGGTTGCTTTGTACCCAATATTTCGTTTGGACCTCCGGTAATCAAGGACATACGTAAAAACACCGAAAAACATCTGGATGTGCATCTGATGATTGTACGACCGGATGATCACCTTGAAGCATTTAAACAGGCTGGTGCCGATACCATTACTGTGCATTTTGAGGCATGTACCCATTTGCACCGGACGCTGGATGCCATACATAAACTAGGTGTAAGAGCTGGAGTGGCAATCAACCCTCAC
>CAYNIG010000415.1:0-3438 GCA_964396995.1 uncultured Saprospiraceae bacterium
ACAAAGAAAGAATGGCAAATAAAAAAAATTATACTTAACCAGCAGACCCTAATTAGGGTCTCGGAAAATAGTAGGAATGCGGAATGGGTAAAGAGGAATCACCATTACGCATTCTCCATTTATTAATATTCCCAAAGGTCGTGTTCGAAATTGAATAGTTTATTTTTTATTTTATCGCTTTCACGAAGTCTGGCAACTCCATCAGCAGGGAAAAAATCTTTCAGTCTGAGATCCTGCACATTGGTCTCTTTGAAGATGTAACTTGAAAATCTGCGCATCTCAAATACATCATCCCAGCTAAGGGGAGCAGCATCATTAAAATCATTATAAGCCTGCTCTTTGGCCAATATTTCTCTTATTTGTGGATAGTAAAGCCAATACATGGGTTGTTCTTCAGCCTTACCCGCTATTATTCTTTCTCTTACCGGAGCAATGCCAAGAATTCTCACCTTTAACCTGGATGCCTCACGGTCAAAATACCATATTTCTTTAATTCTGAAAAATTTGATGCTTTCTGCACTGATTTCATTTCTGACTGGTTTGTATGTAGTCTCGTACGTTTCCGGATCCACGACAGCTACGGTATCAAAGCTAACCATCATACTTTCTACATCCACAGGGGGTAGTATTTTTTTAAAATCTTCGTCACTAAAAGCAGCTATCAATCCTTGTGTTGCGGCATCATTTAAAATCTTGAATAAAGGGTTTTTGGGATAAACAAACTGAAGATTTATCTTTTCCCGTACATCTATCACCTGCCATATTCTCTTTTGCCATGGAATGTCAGCCTCACGCAGGATTTCATATGGCAATACCCGCTGATCCTTGATGGTATTTCTCTGAACTATATCATCCATAAAAATGGAACTATCGCCAGGCTCACTTGCCTCGGTCAAAATATTTTCAGGTCTCTGTGCTGTAAGGGATACTGCACAAGCTGAAACAAAAATCAATAATGAAAAATATTTTTTCATGGCTTTGTCTTTTTATTGAATCTGAACTACTACATCTGCTAATTTTCTACCTACTTCGTCACCTGGACATTTACATCTTATACCACTGAACATGTAAAGATTACCCGGTTTGGCAAGAGAAACTATTCTGGCTCCTTCTCCGGTAAGCCTAGCACCCTGATTTGGAGCTTCCATTAGATCTTCACCTTTGGATGATCTGGTTACGGTAAACCCAACGATATCGCCTTTTGCATCAAAATCAAAGTTTTCCAGTAAGGCCTGGATACCTGCCTGGGCTTTGAATTCACCATTACCCATTTTATTTGCTCCGGATCCAAACCTGGGTGTAGGATCAGGAATGGCTTTGATTCTAAAGACTTTTTTAGCAAGCTGAGCACCGCTAGCACTGACGATTAAATTTGCGGTGGTGCCAGGCTTGGCACTATTAGCGAGTGAAAGAGAATAGGTTCCATCATTTACTTTGGATATTGTACCAGGTCCATCGAATGAAACATTTAAAAGATTGGTAGATGTACCTGCTGCTGAAACCTCTATTGGATTGACTACTCCTTTATAGAGCACATTCATTTTAGCTGCAGAAATCGTGGTCGATCTTTCTCCTACTTCGTATTCAAATTCACTTTCAACAGTGGTAGTCTGATTGGTAACCGGATTTACAACAGAAAATTTTGCAGTGTACTTTTTGGTTCCTACTCCTGAAGGAACCACGGAATATTTTGCCACTCCATCCGATACCGGAATATTTGCTCCATTTACCGAAGCAGTCATATTAGTTCCAACATTTGAAGATGATGCTGACAGATAAAGATCAGCTTCATATTTCTCTCCATTAATGATATATGATTTTTTAGGGGCCGAAACTACCTGGTATTTGTCAAATTTGATTTCCTCACCTCCTACTTTTCCCATAAGGTAGTTCAATACAGCTGCTTCCGTACTTTTGGCATCATTTTGCAATTTATTCAAAATAGGCAGAGTAGCTCCGAGTGGCATATGATTAAAATTAAAATGAGCCCAGTTTTTCTTTGAAGTGGATCGCCAAGCGGAATCTACAGTCATCGATACTTTATTGAGAAATTCAGCTCGGTCAGCCGGCTCTATAAATTCAAGGAATTTATCTCTTGTCTCTATGATTTTCCTTTCAAGTTCCCCACCCTTCCCATTGTTAGCAGACGGATCTTTACCTACCATTAACCTGGTGGCAATATCTTTATTTTTTTCACCTTTAAGTGCCGTAATGCCTGTTCTCGGGTCGGTTTTATACCCTCCTGTAGCATTTACCATGCTGTCTATAATGCCTTGAACATAATCGTTAAATTCCTTACTCAAAGCCCTTGCGGGATTTGCTCTGTCAGCAAATTTTCTAAGATTGACTTCGTCTTTTTTTGCTAACCTGTCCACTTCACTTGGTATTTTACTATTGGACTCATCCAAAGTAGAATTACTTTTTTTTAGTCCCTTATCCACCACTCTGAATGCATTGAATATTTCCGCAGATACATTTAGTGCCAGCAGCGCTGTGAGCACCAAATACATCAGATTGATCATCAATTGCCGTGGCTGCTTAGGAATAGACATAATTTATATATGATTCAATTATTAATTTTAAATGTCGGTCTTTCAGATTATTTAGAGCCCATAGCTGACAGCATATTTCCATATACTTTATTCATAGAGCCCAGATTTTGAGCCAATGAGTGCAATTCATGCTGTGTTTTCTTAGCATCATCAGATGCTGCCTGCATGGCTTGAAATGTTTCATTCATTTTAGCATAGGAACCATTCATAGAAGCAAGGCTTTTGGATAAGATACTGAGTTCAGATTGTGTCTTTTTAGCATCTTCTGTAGCTGCTTGCATGGCCTGAAATGTTTCATTCATTTTTGAATAAGCGTTGTTCATACTGGAAAGGCTTTTTGAAAGGGTACCCAATTCTACCTGGGTTTTTTTAGCATCTTCTACCGAACTTTGCAAAGCAAGAAAAGCCTCATTCATTTTTCCATAAAAATCATTCATGGATTTAAGTTGGTCTTTAGTTTTGGAAAAGTCAACTTCCTGTAAAGCTTTAAGGGAAGACATGCTTTTGCTCACACCCTGTAGTTCTATCAGCATACCCCCCAATTTATCCTCTACTATTTCAGCATTCAATGGGCGGCTGACTTTTTTTGAATTGCTATCCACCGCACCTACACCCGGCAAAATAGCTGGCACATCTGCATGATAATCTTCAATACCGGGATATAATTTTTCCCAATAATAATCTTTGTCGGGAGGTAATAATCCAAGCATAAGAAAAAGGATGGCTTCTGTAATCAGCCCCACCATCAAAAATTCGCTTGCAAAGGGCAAGCTTTCAATTTTTAATAATGCACCGATCATCACCAGAGCGGCACCCACACCAATGATCAGATTTTTAAAGTATTTAAAGGACGAGGTTTTGTACCAGGTTGCCATAAGACAATTAA
>CAYNIG010000416.1:0-3418 GCA_964396995.1 uncultured Saprospiraceae bacterium
CAGTTTATATGAACAGATACTGTTTTGCTCTGGATCTCATAGATGATCCAAAAATAATTGAAGAATATGAAAAATACCATGAAGCGGTATGGCCCGATATACTTCAGAGCCTTAAAGAGGCAGGTATCGTAGATATGGAAATCTATAGAGTGCTCAATAGGTTATTTATGATAATTGAAGGCAATGATTATTTTTCATTTGAACGAAAAATGGAAATGGATAGCAAAAATCCGAGAGTTCAGGAATGGGAAACACTAATGTGGAATTATCAACAAGGGCTTCCGGGACTACCTGCTGGAGAAAAATGGATGCCTGCCAAACTGGTATTTAAACTCTGAAATATGGCTTTTGATCTGAGTAATAAAAATATATTGATTACCGGCGCCGGAAGCGGTATAGGTGAAGCAATTGCTAAAACATTAGCTTCTCAAGGTGCTTTTATATTTGTATTGGAAAAAGACAGCATATCCGGTATAATGACTACAAAAGAGATTATCAAGGAAGGTGGCAGGGCGGAGTATGTTTCTGCCGATGTTACTGATCTGAAAAACATCACTTTAGCACTCAGAGAAATGGAAGATAAATTACCCATTGATATATTAATAAATAATGCCGGCATTGGACATATAGGTACGGCCGAATCTACCTCGCCGGATGATTTTGACAAAATTTATAATGTAAATGTAAAAGGGTATTATCACCTGTTGCATGCCACCCTGCCTTATATGAAAGAAAGAAACAGGGGTAATATAATAAATATTGCATCCGTTGCAGGCACTGTTGGTATTGCAGACCGATTTGCTTACTCTGTCTCTAAAGGAGCTGTATTGGCTATGACCAGATCCGTAGCCAAAGATTATCTTCGATATGGTATTCGTTGTAATTCAATAAGCCCGGGCAGGGTACACACCCCTTTTGTTGATGGATATATTTCTAAAAACTATCCGGGCAAGGAAAAAGAAATATTTGAGCAATTATCCAGGACTCAGCCAATTGGTCGAATGGGTCAGCCCGATGAAATAGCTAATTTGGCATTGTATCTATCCAGTGATGAAGCCTCTTTTGTAACCGGAACTGATTTTCCTATAGATGGTGGCTTCATAAAGTTAAATTCATAGCGCTACAGCATTGTCATTGGATCATCGACTACTCTCAACCCCTCATTAAATGAATCCAATTTCCGCATGTCATCTTCTGTAATTTGAAAATCAAAGACTTGAAAGTTTTTCAATAACCTGGCAGGGTTTACGGATTTGGGTATTGGACAAACGCCATGTTGTATACACCAACGTAATTTGATTTGAGCTGTTGTTCTGTTGTATTTGGCAGCTATTGAAACCAATTTCGCATCCTTCAGTTTTAATCCCCGCAGCAAAGGAGAGTACGCCTGCATTTTTATATTTTTATCTTGACAATGTACCAATAAGTCCTTTAAGAATAAATATGGACTGAATTCCACCTGATTGACAGCGGGAATGATTTCGGTATATTCATAGAGTTCATTCAAAAAAGAAATTAAAAAATTGGCTACTCCAATAGACTTGGCCCTACCCTCTTTCCAGATCTTCTCCATTGCTTTCCAGGTTTGTTTTCTGGTCAGTTTAAGAGGCCAATGCAATAAATAAAGGTCCACATAGTCGGTTTTTAATTTTGCCAAGCTCACCTCCAATGCCTTGAGAGTCTGATCGTATCCCTGATCACTATTATTGACTTTTGTGGTTATAAAAATATCCTCCCTTTTTAAACCACTTCTTTGCCAGGCATTTCCCAGTTCAGATTCATTTTGATACATTGAAGCAGTATCAATCAGTCTATATCCAATCTCTATGGCACGTACGATGGCTCTTTCCGCTTCCTGCCCATGCATATCATACATTCCTAATCCAATCATTGGCATGGTATGTCCGTTGTTCAATAAAACATTCATTTTATAATCCTATCACCTGTGTTTAGAAATATTCATTATTTGGCTATCCATTCATCCGTAATAATCCTGAATTTCCCATTACTCAAAAACCGGATTTCTGCATCGGTATCCAGTAATATCGGATCCAATGCCCAAATATCAGCAATCTCCGCTTTCATTCTAAATCCGCTCATAGAAAACTGAGAAAGGGTTTTTTCCAGGTTTTTTTTACCCTCATCAAAATAACCACCCATTTCATATACCAGGAGTTCAGACATTTTCTTATCAATGTTTTTTTTAAGTATCCACGCCGCAGCCTTTACTAAAAGATTTTTTGATTTCAGAGTGTACTTCATATCATTAAGCTCAAATCGTCGCATTAGGGTATTGTAGACAGGTATTCCTTCAAAGAATAACCGCGCTGGATAGGAACCACTTACAAAGGCCTCCACCTCCAATTTCTTTCCTTTACCTGCGAGGTGCAGAGAATCTATAACCATCACTTTATTTCCATCCCTGAATTCCTGCCCTCTGAAAAAATCGGTGAGTAAGATTTCAGCCCTTTTCAAAGGAAATTTTATTGATAGTGCAATCAAAGAATCCTCTCCATTTGAATGTAATTGTTCAAAAGTAGGCAAAATGCCGGCATACGGAATTTCAGGCCTGACACCAAAAGCCAGATCCGTGAGAGACCTGAAAATCACCGAGGTTTTCAGATTTCCGCGAGCTGATATTATGGGTTCCATCATAATTTTTTGTGGTTGTATCATCAACCAGGAAACAACCGGAGTATCAACAATAAGAATTGGCTGTTGCAATTTCCTCCATGCCTGGTCAATATATTCCCTTAGTTTAAATTCTTCCATAAGTTGGGCATCGATATTAGCACACACCATGTCTGCAGATCGCGTAACTATTCTATCAGCAATGCTTTCAATTGGAATATTCAGAAATCCCAGTTTCACTTTTGGAGTCTCAATCCATTCATGATTGGTAATCGTGGTTTTTGTTTCAAAAGCCCAATTTTCTAATATTTTATATTCCGTATTAAAATACAATCTCAGGGAACCATCGGCTTTAATGGTAGAGATCGACACATCTCTTTCTATATGCAATTTGAATGGCACAGAGTAAACCAATTTATCTGATGAAATGGATAGAGAAATACTGTCAATTTTCTCGGCTATGACAATCATTTTGTCATCTGTGATATCTCTATCTTCATACAAGGTTTTAGGGATAAGGAGATTGATTTGCCTTATTAATGAAACGGAATCAATAGTAATAGGAAGATGAATCTCAGAAATAGAATTTATTGTAGTCATGGTAGGTAATGCAGATATTGGCGTTTTAGTTACAGAAGGATTAGCGTTTTCAGGAAAAGGTAAATATTCCCTGTCTTCATTTTCTGCTGTCGGCTTTGAAGGCACAGCCTTTTTTGAACAACCGGAGACTAAAAAAATATTTACCAGTATCAGGAAAAAGATTCGGTTGGAAATTATCATAACATTC
>CAYNIG010000417.1:0-3405 GCA_964396995.1 uncultured Saprospiraceae bacterium
TTTTGCTTTTACTGCTTTTTCTGCGGCCTGAAAATCCGGAATTGGCAATTTCATATTTTAAAAAACGATAGAAAGATAGGAGAAAATTCCTATCCTTTTTATTTTATTTAGTCCTTCCGTATATTCAAAAATGAGTCCAATTTTTTATTTAGACCATTTAATACGTGAATTTGGCAATCAATTTAATTGTAAATTATTGATAATCATAAATATATAGTTTAAAAAATATTTTCAAATAAATAATTTATTACCCCATTTCTAAAATACTTCTGCATCTTTGCCTTACTAATAAAAAGTAAAAATCTTTATGAAAATTGGTATTGTTTGCTATCCCACCTTTGGAGGCTCGGGCGTAGTAGCTACAGAGCTTGGTATGGGATTGGCCAATAGAGGACATGAAGTGCATTTTATTACTTATAAGCGGCCGGTACGACTAGGCCATTTTCAGTCTAATATTTATTTCCATGAAGTGAATGCGCTGGATTATCCATTGTTTGAATATGCTCCTTACGACACTACCCTGGCCAGTAAATTAGTAGATGTTATTAAATTTGAAAATCTTGACCTGCTTCATGTGCACTATGCCATTCCGCACGCCACCATTGCATTTGTAGTCAAAAGCATTCTGAAGACTATGGGCATTAAAATTCCGGTAATTACCACCTTGCATGGGACAGATATTACCCTGGTGGGAGCCGATGCTTCATTTGCTTCGGTGGTGGAATTCAGTATCAATCAATCCGATGGTGTGACTGCCGTATCACAAAACCTTAAAAATGATACACTAAAATCATTCCATATCAATAAAGACATCAGAGTGATTTATAATTTTATTGATTTTACCCGATTTCGTAAAATCGATAAAGAACACTTCAAAAAAGCAATTGCTCCTCATAATGAAAAAATATTGATTCACACTTCCAATTTCAGAAAAGTAAAACGGGTTGACGATGTGATCAGTGTATTTAAGAAAGTACACGATCAGGTGCCATCTAAATTGATGCTCATTGGCGACGGCCCGGAAAGACAAAGATTGGAAGAACAGTGTCGTAAAACTAAGTTGATATGCGATGATGTTCGCTTCTTAGGAAAGCAAGATGCTATAGAAGAACTATTAGCTATTTCGGATTTATTTATCATACCCAGTGAAAATGAAAGCTTTGGACTTGCCGCTCTCGAAGCTATGGCATGCGAGGTGCCGGTGATCTCATCGGATGCGGGAGGATTGCCTGAACTAAATATTCATGGTCACAGTGGTTGTGTATTACCGGTTGGAGATATTGACGGCATGGCAACTCATTCCATACAACTACTAAAGGATCCTGCCTTACTGATGCAATATAAAAAACAAGCATACGAAAGAGCAAAAGAGTTTGATATAGAAATCATACTGCCTCAATATGAACGTTATTACGAAGAGATTAGGGAAAAAGTAATAGCAGAAAACGGACAATCCTGATTCCCTTTTTAGTGTTCATTGGATTGGATCAAAACCATTACTTCCAATGGCCCATGGGCTCCGATTACCAATGCCTGTTCTATATCGCCTGTCTTTGAAGGTCCTGAAATCCAAACCCCATATCCAAAATCAAACGGATTAATCTTTGCATAAGCCTCATGTAAATTATCTACCAGATCTTGTTGATCAATCAGTATCACCAGGTATTTGGTAAGGAATGCTACGGATCTGTGCTCCAGTGATTGGTCATTTACCCAGATAGCTCCATTATTAATTACCCCAATGATTGCTTTGACAACAGCTATGTCCAGAGTGGCAGCGGCATCTGCCGTAGCAGGTGTATTGTGCAAATAAGGTAACATAGGAGCATGTATATGTTTTTGTTCATTCCATTGATGCAAGATCAGGTCTGTGATTTCATGGGAGTTTTTTATCCTTTTTACCACGGCTGCATTATCCGTGAGGTTTTTAATGAATAGTTGCACACCATCATCAACCGGCATCGAAGAAGGATAGTACGATACAGGGGGTAACTCCAGATCACTGGCGGGTTTGTTTTCTTTAATTGCTTTTAATATAATTTCTCTGGCTGACATGATATGTAAAGATAAATTCTAATTTCTAAATGAAATTACAATCAACTCCGGTTTATTTACCCATCTATATTTAAATTCCGGTGCATTTTCTTGTATTAACCATTACGATATTTTCATTTGCACCAGAGGGCCAGGCTTACTCCTGGTTTGATATGGAAATGTTTTAAAAACAGACCTTGGATTCTGCATAAAACAAGACTGTTTTATGCAGAGTAAATACTCCCCTGCGGTTTATTTACCTTTGTATACAAATTACAGAAGTACTAATGCCATATCAAGAAAGAGTCCCCGATCAGCTATTTGATGAAAAAGGGCATTACCTGGGTCGGCCGGCAGATTTTAATGATCGTATCATAGAGCGAAAGCTCAGACTGGTATACAAAATACCTGGATTCGTAGGTAAAGAATACACCTTAATGGATATTGGCTGTGGAAACGGTGCTTACATGCTTCGCCTGGCAGGTAAGATGAAATCATGTCTTGGACTGGAGATCTCCGATGAGCATCTGTCTCAGTTTAATGACTTCAGGGTTAAAAACAATATTACCAACAGTGAATGTATGATCACCAATATTGAAAAATCTGAGCCGCCGATCATCGCTGATCGAATACTCAGCTTTGAAGTGATAGAGCATCTTACCAGTGAAGATTCGTTGGCCTTTTATTATAAAGCATTAAAAAAAGATGGATTGATGGTGATCACCGTGCCAAATAAATGGTGGATTTTTGAGACCCATGGGGCAAACCTGCCGTGGTTTCAATGGAATAGAGTGCCCTTTTTTTCATGGCTTCCTCGTGCAATTCATGAACGATATGCCCATGCCCGTATTTATACTAAAAAGAGAATAATATCATTACTGGAAAAACACGGATTTACAATCCTTTCTGCTGAATATGTCACTGCACCCATGGATATGTTACCCAATGGAGCTTTTAAAAATTTTATGATTCATACTTTTTTTAAAAACGATACCACCCGAATTCCATTTAAATCCACCTCCATTTTTGTAGTAGCAAAAAAATAATAGTCACTTTTAATTAAGTAGTCTATTTTTTAATTGAAAATACACCATCGGCTTTCATCCCGGATTTGGAGAATCCAACATATTGATTTTTAACAAAATAGATCCGCTTTTGTACAATAAAGTAAAAAGTGTACTTTTGCATTCGCTTTGGCAAAAAGACCTTGCCCAAAGCAGTCATATTAATATTATTAAAATTCGTAAATAACTGAATACAAATGGCTTTAATCAGTAAAATTCGTAAACAAAGCTGGATTATTGTAGCGTCCCTGGCCGTTGCATTATTGGGCTTTTTGATCATGGATGTGGTTCAAAATAACACTTTTGG
>CAYNIG010000418.1:0-3321 GCA_964396995.1 uncultured Saprospiraceae bacterium
AATTAAAAATAATCGGATTAGGCACGTATGAATTCAAGGAAGATCAATCTGAGACTCCCACTATAACACTGCAGGATTTTAATACGTTTAATGATAAAGTTGACCTAAAGAAAGGGACTCGGTATTTGATAGGTGTTTCATACAAAGAAGGATTAGCTAAAGCATATCAATTTGTAGAATCAGATATTCAATATTATTGGATTTCCAGTTTGTTTTTTGCCAATGGACAATGGTCTGCTTCTCCTGATGCTCCGGTAATCAGAATGCGAATCGAATTATCCACTTCAATAGACCTGGTAAAACTTCCTGAATCTACCTTGAAATTAATGCCTAACCCTACCACCGACTATATCAGGGCTGCAGTAAATTTTGATAAGCCTACTGATGTTAATTTTACTATTGCCGATATTCAGGGCAGAGTAATGCAATTCATTCCAAAGAAAAAAGTGACTAAAGAAACCTATGAGTTTGATACAAGAACATATACTCCCGGTACTTATCTTTTGAGAATCTCAACTGAAGAAGGAACGAGGACTATGAAATTTGTAGTACAGAAATAAGCGATATTTAATTTTTTCGAATTTCGTTTCTAACCGGAAGGCTATTAAAGGAGGAAATGACATAAGTCTTTTCCTCCTTTCCTTTTATATAAAACTCACGAAATATAAAATTTCTGAATCCGACATCCCGCATCTCTCACATCGTACATCGTAGAACATATGTTGTACATTCTACATCGCACCTCGTATTTCGTACCTCGTATGTGGTGTGTTGTACATTCTACATCTTAATTCATTACATCGTTTTATCTTTGTTTTATGTTAGCAACCATGCCGGCCACATTAGAAATGGCAACCACACTGGGTCTCAAAGAAGACGAATTCGAGAAAATTAAATCCATTCTTGGCCGCATCCCAAACTATACAGAACTCAGCATTTATTCGGTGATGTGGTCAGAACATTGCAGTTATAAAAACTCAATAAAATACCTCAAGACCCTGCCACGTGAAGGCAAAGCATTGCTTGTGGGTGCCGGAGAAGAAAATGCTGGTCTTGTGGATATTGGAGGCGGGCTGGCCTGTGCATTTAAAATAGAATCACACAATCATCCCAGTGCAATAGAACCATACCAGGGTGCTGCTACAGGTGTAGGCGGTATTCACCGGGATATTTTCACTATGGGTGCCAGGCCTATCGCAGCAATGAATTCACTTCGATTTGGTATTCCATCCACCGAACATATGAAAAAATTGGTTCGTGGGGTTGTAAAAGGGATTGGAAACTACGGCAACTGTTTTGGGGTGCCTACAGTTGGAGGTGAAACCTATTTTATGGATTGTTATCAGCAAAATATTCTGGTCAATGCCATGTCAGTAGGCATAGTCAAAGCCGGTGAAACGATTTCTGCTACGGCTCATGGAGCAGGAAATCCGGTTTTTATCGTAGGTTCAGCAACTGGTAAAGATGGTATACATGGTGCCACTTTTGCTTCTGCTGATCTTACCGAAGATAGTGCTGAAGATTTGCCTTCAGTACAAGTAGGCGACCCGTTCCAGGAGAAATTATTATTGGAAGCCTCTCTTGAAGTAATTGCATCTGGAGCAGTAATTGGTATGCAGGATATGGGTGCAGCAGGCATTACCTGTTCTACTTCAGAGATGTCAGCTAAAGGTAAATCAGGAATGATCATCCACCTAGATCAGGTTCCGCTCAGACAATCAGATATGGAGCCATATGAAATATTGTTATCGGAAAGCCAGGAGCGGATGTTGGTGGTATGCAAAAAAGGTTATGAAAAGACAATATTGGATATTTTTGACAAATGGGATCTCGAATGTGAACAGATAGGGGAGGTAATTGATTCTGATTTTATTGAATTTTATTTTAAAGGTGACCTGGTTGCAAAAGTGCCCGCTGAAAGTCTCGTACTCGGTGGTGGAGCTCCCGTATACAACCGGGAATATAAAACACCGGAATATCTTTCAAAGATTAATGAATTTGATATAAATAGAGTAGAAGAGCCGAAAGACCTGTCTGAGGTTGCACATGTCTTAGCATCCTCACTCAATTTATCATCCAAAAAATGGATTTCACAACAATACGATTCCACTGTACGCACTGGTAGCATGAATACAGTAGATCCTTCTGATGCCTCTTTAGTATACCTTAAAGGAACAGATAAAGCCTTGGCCATGACAGTGGATTGCAATAGCGCTTATGTATACGCAGATCCAAATATAGGTACTCAAATTGCGGTTGCCGAAGCTGCCCGTAATATCGTATGTTCAGGGGGTGAGCCTCTGGCCATCACAAATTGCCTCAATTTCGGGAATCCATATGACCAGGAGGTATATTATCAATTTGTAGAGGCTATCAAAGGCATGGGAATTGCATGCCGGGCTTTTAATACTCCGGTCACAGGTGGTAATGTCAGCTTTTACAATCAATCTCAGATAGGAGATAAAACGGTGCCTGTATTTCCTACCCCTACCATTGGTATGATTGGATTATTACCATCAAAAAACAAAATGCATCTCGCATTCAAAGTTTCCGGTTTGAAACTTGTTTTAGTAGGACCTATTAAAAATGACCTTGGATCGAGCGAATATTTAAGGTCGTACCACAAAATACTTCATTCTTCTGTACCTTATTTTGATTTAATGACTGAGTTGCAGGTGCAGAATCTAATAAAAAAATTGATAGCTAGCTCCTCGGTTGCAGCAGTGCATGACATAGCAGATGGAGGATTGTTTACAAGCCTTATGGAATCTTGTTGGCGAGATGGTATAGGTGTGAATATTTATTCTGCCAACGGCATCCGGAAAGATGCATTTTTATTCGGTGAAGGGCAATCAAGAGTAGTTATTGCGATCGAACCCGGTAAATGGGCAAATACAATAAACTTACTTAATTCATCCGGTGTCGCCTATTTTGAATTAGGTGAAACAAATGATTCAGGTGAATTTAAATTAGATGGTCAGGTGATTGGGAAAATGGTCGATTGGAGTAAGAGTCATACCTCGGCATTGCCGGCAGTGATGGAGGATTAATTGTATTAATTTAGTGATGACCTTTTGGGGTTTTTAGGACTATAGTATAATTCGATGGGTCATGGAACAAATTTGATTTGTCTATATCACATTTCCTCAATTTAAAAGTCAGGCCTCATCTATTGCTAGAGAAGCCAATTAAAATGAGGTTCACTAAAATTGGCATTACCTGATTAATTTTTAATCTTAAAGCTCTACTTGACCATTCAATCCAAAATCTCTACTTTTGTACCAAATTGAAATCATATGTTAAAGAAAGTATACATATTTA
>CAYNIG010000419.1:0-3309 GCA_964396995.1 uncultured Saprospiraceae bacterium
AATATTAATCCAACATCCTGCGGCAGGTTGCTGCAATTGCTTCAAATGGCCCTCTTCTCTTGTATAATATTGTATCATGACTACTGCCGGATCCGTCCATTGAAAATATAAATTCTGATTTCGGTCGCAATAATAGAGAAAAAATCTGAGAGCTATATTTATTATTTCATATCGTAATCCACTTTGATTGCCGCCGTCATTGCATGGCTTTGACAAGTTAGTATATAGCCTTGTTTTAACTCCTTATCACTCAGAACATAATTATTATCCATTTTGACTTCTCCACTCAGCAATTTAGCCTGGCAAGTACTGCAAACTCCGCTTTTGCACGAATAAGGCAAGTCAAGCCCATGATTTATACCAATATCAAGTAAAACATCGTGATTGGTTCCTGTTTTGATGGTATGCCACTTTCCATTTAGTTTATATTCCAGCACATAATCTGAAGCTTTTTCAGGAACTTCTGCAGGTGTGATATTGGTGCCTTCAATGGGACTGGTAAATAATTCGGTGTAAATCTTTTCTGGTCTTACTCCGGATTGGAGTAATGCAGATTCCAATGAAACCACCATGGAGCCGGGACCGCATAAAAGAAAAGCATCTATATTTTTTATTTCAAACAGATAGTCTTTCCAGTTGCTGATTTTATCAGCATCGATTCTCCCTTCAAAATTTTTCATCCCTGTAGTTTCCCTGCTGTAAACATGAATTACTTCAAATCCTGAAGGAAATTTATTTTCAAGTTCTTTCAATTCCTCAAAATACATGCGGTCATTTGAAGTCTTATTTCCAAACATCAACAGTATTTTGTTTTCATTGGATTTGGAGAGTTGATCTTTGATAATTGAAAGTACTGGTGTAATTCCACTACCTGCGACAAAAGCAACAATTTTTTTTAATGAAGGGGTTTCAGGTAAAATAAAACTTCCCTGTGGCGGCATGATATCTATAGAATCCCCTGCTTTGGCCCGTTCAACCAGATGAGTAGATATTAATCCACCTTCTAATTTCTTTACTCCTATTCTGAGTAGTTGTTCATTGGGAGCAGAGCTGATGGAATACGACCTGTGCTCGGATTTATCAAAATCGGGTATCCGAATTACAAGATATTGACCTGCCTTAAAATTAAATTTATCCACTACGTGAGGGGGATAAGCAATTTCTATGTTTACCGCATCCCGGGTGATTCGGGTAATCTTGGAAATAGTGGTTGTATAAAATTGATTCATCGTAGGATATTTAAAACTAAATAAAAAAGGTGTACTGAGTTACATCAATACACCTTTGTTTTTTTTTAAAAGGGATACTACTTTTTAATTCAATGAATTCACGTGTTTTGTAAGGCTGCTTTTGAGGTTAGCAGCTTTGTTTTTGTGCCAGGTATTTCTTTTTGCCAATTTATCGATCAGGCTGTTTACCTTGGTCAAAAAGGTCTGAGCATCCTTTTTTTCAGTGATGGATCTCAACCGGGCTATAGCAGTACGGGCTGTTTTTTTATTGAATCTGTTATCGGTGCGACGCACTTCAGCAATTTCAGCTCTTTTTTGAGATCCTTTGATATTTGCCATTATAGTATATATTTTAATCTTTAGGGCCGCAAATATAGCAGTATTCTTTCAAATTTTACAATACTCCTTCAAATGATTTATAAATTTATATTAATAATTGATTAATAACTGATTATATATACACAAAAAATGTATTTAAATACTCTATTCATTCTCAGTTTAAGCAAGTATTTTTGCATTGTTTTTTCTAATAATCTCTTATGAAAGACTATTCTGCCATTTTTAATGCCCATCCAGGTTATATAGATGCTATGTACAAAACCTATCTTTCCAATACAGAAGGAGTAGATGAAGGATGGCGTTTATTTTTCAGTGGATTTGATTTTGCCGAAAAATCAACAAACGGACATTCCCCGATGGCCGCGGGTAAATCTGATGTTGATATTTCATCTGAATTTAAAGTAAATGCGCTTATTCACGGATTCCGGGACAGGGGACATTTATTATCCAATACCAACCCTATCAGAAAGCGAAGAGACAGAAAACCCCATCTGGATATTGAAGATTATGGATTAAATAAGGAAGATCTTAGCAAACGCTTTCATGCTGCATCGGAGCTCGAAATGAGCGGGGCTACCCTTCAGGAAGTGGTTGAAAAATTAAAATATATCTATTGTGATACCATTGGCTTTGAGTACAATCATATCAATAATAAAGAAAAAAGAATGTGGCTCAGGGAACGGATTGAAAAAAGAGCTGTACAAATAGATTTTGGATTTGATCTTGAAGAAAAAAAACGAACACTGGAAAAATTAAATGAGGCCGTCATATTTGAAGAATTTTTACATAAAAAATACGTTGGTCAAAAACGCTTTTCTCTCGAAGGTGGTGAATCAACCATTCCTGCTTTAGACACTATGATCGAAGTTGGTGCAGATAAAGGAGTGGAAGAAGTGGTAATCGGAATGGCACACCGGGGTAGATTAAATGTACTAGCCAATATAGTAGGAAAAACATATGAGCAAATATTCAATGAATTTGAAGGTACAGCTGTACCTGATTTGGCATTTGGTTCAGGTGATGTCAAATATCATCAGGGCTATTCTTCTCAAATAGAAACCAGAAACAAAAAATCGGTTAGAATTCATCTGGCCCCTAATCCTTCTCACCTGGAGGCAGTAAATCCGGTGGTGATGGGAATGGCCCGGGCCAAAGCTGACCTGTTACATCAAAGCGAATACGATAGAATATTACCTATACTCATACATGGTGATGCCGCTATCGCTGGGCAGGGAATAGTGTACGAGACAGCCCAGATGAGTCAACTAAGAGGATACTATGTGGGTGGAGTGATTCATTTTGTAATCAATAATCAGATTGGATTTACAACCGATTTTGATGATGCGAGATCTTCAACCTATTCAACTGGTATTGCCACTGCTATTCAAGCCCCGGTTTTCCATGTAAATGGTGACGATCCGGAGGCAGTTCGTTTTGTTTCTGAATTAGCTACTGATTACAGACAGCATTTTAATACGGATGTTTATATAGATATGGTGTGCTATCGAAAACATGGACATAATGAAAGTGACGAGCCAAAATTCACTCAACCGGAGATGTATAAAATTATCTCCAATCATGCCAATCCGCGTGAATTATATATTAAAAAGCTAATAGCCCGGGGTGATCTGCAGAAAGAATTGGCTGAAAAAATGGAAAAGATATTCTGGGACATTTTACAAGCCCGCCTGGAAATGGTAAAACAAAATACCCTACCTTATACCTACCAGGAGCCTGACCT
>CAYNIG010000420.1:0-3304 GCA_964396995.1 uncultured Saprospiraceae bacterium
AGTGATGCTATCGGTAATCATGGGAGTTTAATTTATTATTGATATCGAATAGGCAACCTATTCATTTTTAATAATATTAATAATGCAATCATGGTAAGGCTACCTGCTGTGGCAATGATATTTATCCATTTTTGAGCCCTGTATGGATTACCCGCCATTTTTTCAATTGTTTTATAGAGAAGCATTCCTAAGATACCGCCTGAGGTATTGGTAATGATATCAGTAATGTCAAATGCCCCAATTCTCATAAAATATTGTATGGATTCAATAAGTAAACTAGTACTCAAAAAAAGACCTGTGTTTTGCACCATTGACCAACTTTTAAAAATAAGCCCGGAATAGAGGCCGAGTGGTATAAAGATGATTATATTCAGTACGAGTCCACCGGGATCAACGGTACCAGTATCGCTTAAAAATTCGCTGAAAGGTATTAAATTAATGTTCCTGTTTTCCATATAAGAAAATTCAACACCCATTTTAAATAGTAAAATCCAAATCAATGCGATAACGTAAATAAATACTAAAATAAAAGTGAGCAGATACGAAGTGTGCTTTTCATTATTTTTTCCATTTTGTTTGCTTTCAAGCTGATTGTATAATGAATGCGTATAAAATGCACTGGAAAGGAAAATGCATTTTACCGTACCCGGTCTCAAATATACCATCAATACCCGTTTTAAATATTGGTTTATCCTAAAGATCAGTAATATTGACCTTATTCAAAATGGGCTAATTACCGGGAAAAAGTGTTATATCAAAGAATACCTGAAAGTCGATTTTCCCTGAAACCTATTTTATCAGCAAAAGTAAAGCAAGGCAATCCGGTTTATGCCGGAATTCTTTCGAGTATGGCTGATTCGTAGGTATTTTTTTGGAATCCTTGAGAAAAAATTTAAACAGATTCTTATTACTCAGGCCTACTTCGACTTTTTTCAAATAGGATTCAATACTTCATTTGAGTTCTGCCAGTATCAACTTTTTCTGTTTGAAAGTATTGATCATGGCCTTTTCCCTGACTTTAGGATCTTCGCTGTTAATAAGGTCAAAATATTCTACCGGAACTACCTGCCACGATAAACCGTATTTGTCTTTACACCAGCCACAGGATCCTTCTTCTCCGCCATTTGAGGTCAGAGCTTCCCAATAATAATCTACTTCTGCCTGGTCTTTACAATTCACAACAAATGATACCGATTCATTAAACTTGAAAAAGGGACCAGCAGCCAAAATACTGAATTCTATGTCGCCTATTTCCATTATAGCTGTTTCAAAGCTGTCCTGGCCACCTTGCCCATCTTCCAGTGGTGGATTTTTATATTGACGATAGTCTTTCAGTTTACCGTTTTTGAAAATCGAAAGGTAATAGTCTACCACCGCTTTTGCGTCTTTGTCTACCCAAAGACAAGGAGTAATTTTTTGATTAATCATATCTGCTTTATTTGTTAAGGTTTGATTGGAATTTGTGCTATTCTTTTGGTTACGAGCATTTTGCTGATCTTCTCCGCAACCCATATTGATCGTTATTACCAGGATAATCAAAAAACTAAGTTTACTTTTTTTCATTGATTAATTCTTTTTTTGTGATTAATAAAGTCGATAATTCATTTAAGGTCATGGTGAAGCCTTCTTTGAAACCCATTTCTATCATTTTTTCCATACGCTCAAGAGAATCATTATGGATGGAAATACGGACTATTGTTTTATTATTTTCTTCACTGAAATTCAAATCCCAATTTGAACCCGGCAGAAAAAGATTTTCGTCTTTATCTGCAAATACACTTAAAAATTTGAAATTGGTTTTTGGTGTAATCGAGGTATACTTTTGCACTTGCCACCTCTCATTCCCTTCCGGACTGACCATGGCATAAAATCGACGACCACCAACTTCAAAGTTCATTATTTTTGTTTTTGATTCGAAAGGCTTTGGTGCCCACCATTGATCCAGAATTTCCGCTTGTGAAAAAGCATCCCAAACCAATGAAAGATCAGCATCAAATTCTCTTGTGATGAATACAGTTTGGGCTGATTGATCAACGGTAAAATCAAATAACAAATTATTTTTCATTTTAAAATTAGGTTGATACGCAACAATTAGGTTGCAAATATATATGCAACTCATGAGTTGCGCAAATTTATTTGCATTTTTTTAACCGAGATTGTTAACTTGAAAATCAGTCTCAATAAGTGCCAGAATAGGTGTAAAATACTTTTTATTCTGACAACATCACTATTTGTCTGTAAAAAGCCGGTACTCATTCCCGGGGATATATCCTTTAACTCCTGCGAATAGAATTATCAAAATTTATATTTTAAATTTTCAAAGTAGAAATTCCCCCGTCTGCATGAATTATTTGCCCTGTGATCCAGCTTGCTTTAGATGAAAGTAAAAATTCAACTATGTTTACTATGTCTTCAGTGGTTCCAATTCTTTTTAGAGGATGTCGCTGGGCATTGCTCTCTCTTTTTTGTTCAGTATTTAATAAAGAAGCGGCCAATGGAGTATCTACTAACGATGGCGCAATGGCATTCACTCTTATCTTTGGGGCATACTCAGCAGCCAGTGATTTTACCAATCCCTCAATAGCCCCTTTTGAAGCTGATACCATAGAGTGAAAAGGAAAACCATATTGCACTGCAACGGTTGAAAATAATACAATGCTTGAATCAACGGATTTTTTGAGCCTGGATGCAGCTGCTTGAATTGTTTTTACCGCACCTACTACCTGCAGATTATAGTCTTCTGTAAAATCGACCGGTTTAATACGTTCAAATGGCCGTAGATTAATGCTGCCAGGACAATAGATAAGTCCTTCCAAAGAATCAGGTAAAAAAGAAAGTGAAAAATCTTCATCCAATACATTTAGGTAATGGTATTCTATCAGCGGATTTTCCGATAGTATTTTATTTCTATGGTAAGTACCGTATATCTGATGACCGGATTGGGCTAATTGCAGAGCAAGGTTCTTTCCGATTCCGGAAGAAGCTCCAATAATTAAATAGTTTGCCATGAAGTTATTATACCTGGTTTTCAAAGTATGAAACAAATAAAAAGTGGATTTGGTTTTGATTGGCTCAGAATAAAAAATTCTGTTGAAAGAGTTGTCTTTAAGATAAGTGGCAGAACATTTAAAAATAAGTCGAATATACATTATCATTTTATTTTTTATACCTAGCTCTATTCAAATCCCTCATAAGCCTGGTAATATGGCTTTTATTTTTTTGTTCACTGTTTTAAGGAGGGCTTTTTTATGGATCTTCGCATTTTTGCGTACTTACTTTCAAAATAAACACATAGGCACAATAG
>CAYNIG010000421.1:0-3267 GCA_964396995.1 uncultured Saprospiraceae bacterium
CGTCTCTACGTAAAGTACCAGAGATATAATATTTACTACCGAGGTTGTAATCTACTTTACCAAAATACGATTCGAAGTTTACACCGCTGAACAAGTTGCTACCCACTTGTGGATTGGCTACAGTAGACAAATTCACATAATTCAGATCGGTTGAAAAAGGATTGATACCTGATCCAAACACGTTTCGGCCTGCTCCCGTATTAAGGTATTCAGCACCTACTATTGCACTGATATTATGTTTTCCAAAGGAAGTTGTATAATTAGCCGTATTGGTAAATACATAACCCAGCGAATAGTTTCCACTTTCATTAAATGTGAAACTGGCTTCTGGCTCGGAATCACCTAAATAAATAAAGTTATAATCTTTATTAAAGAAGTTGTTGTACTGGCCACCAATGCTTGATCTTAGTGTAAGTCCTTTGATCACATCCAGTTCTGCGAATAAATTACCAAATCCATTGGCATTAAAGTTTCGGTCAGGACCATTATTCAAGGCAAGTCGTCGTACCGGGTTTCTTGGATTATTAAATCCCGCTGCCTTCGTACTGGCATAACTTCCCAATTCGTCATATACAGGAATAATAGTTGGCATTCTGTATGCTGAAAGAACTTCAGATTCTGCATCAGCCACACCTAATCCATTGCCGCCACCTTGCTGACCAAGTACTGATCTGTAGGTAAATTGCATATTGGTACCAATTCTTAGTTTTTTAGTCAAATCAAACATTAAATTGGCCCTTACACTATATCGTTTAAATGTATTATTGATTAAGATACCGTCTTGATTTTGCGCACTTAATCCAATATAAAATCTGGAATTGTCGCTACCGCCCTGAAAGCCAAGGCTATGTCTCATCAATCCGGCTGTTCTTGTAATTTCATCGTACCAATTAGTACCTGCGAGATTGGGTTTTATAAGAAATACCTGTCCTGGATTAGCAGCAGCAGCCGCTTTAATTGCTGCCAAGTCTACTGTGCCGCGTACTCCGTTTTGTCCATTTGCATGCAGATAGTCTGGTAAAGTTGCTTGTGCACTACTGCCATATTGAGGATGAGTGTATTGAGGCTCTGTACCATTGGCAGCAGCATTGTTTCTATAAGCTATATGAGTCCAATCCGCTTGCTCCTGAGGAGTAAGCATTTTGGGAGCACCACCTACGTTAGGATCTGTAAAACCAAATGTACCATCATAGGTGATGTTTACTTTTTTAGAGCCTTTAGATCCTTTCTTGGTGGTATATACGATCACCCCGTTGGCGGCTCTGGCTCCATAGATAGAAGCAGATGCTGCATCTTTAAGGATGGTAGAAGATTCAATATCATCAGGAGATAAAAAATCAGTACTTCCCACCGGAACACCGTCTACCACATACAGCGGTTGGTTGCCACCAAAAGCACCAAATCCGCGTACACGAATAATGTTTGCCGTACCAGGCTGACCATTGGTGATTACGGTTACACCAGATGCACGACCTTGTAATTGTTGTTCGATATTACCTGAAGGCACTGCTTTTAATTCAGCGGCTTTTAGTGTAGCTACTGCTCCGGTAAAATCAGATTTTTTCTGGGTGGTATACCCGGTTACCACTATTTCATCTAAAGCCAACCCTTGTTCAAGAGCTACATTAACTGTTAGATCATCACCGACTGTTCTTTCTACGGCAGTAAAACCGGTATAAGAAATTGAGAGTACATCTCCGGCTTTAGCATCCAGAGAAAAATCGCCATCCAAGCCGGTAATAGTACCGACAGTAGTACCTTTAACTAATACCGATGCACCTATGAGAGGTTCGCCGGTAGCAGCATCTGTAATCACCCCTTTTACCTGGGCAAAGAAAGCCACGGAAAAGAGCATGAACATCAATGAAAAACCCCATCGTCTGGAGTTCATTGAAAATTGGTGAAAGAGCTTTGCGTCTATCATACTAAATTGAGTTTCAAAATAATTTATAATAATATTTCTTTTAGGAATTATCTTTGGATTAAACGTGTTTTGTAAGCATACAAAATGGCATATTCTGTTAGCATGATGATTAACAAATTGACGAATTCATCAAGTTTTAGTTAATTAATTACTAACATTTGCAGCAAATATATTAAAATCCATGGAAAACAAAATTATAAGATGGAATTTTTGCCTGTTTTAGCAGCTGATTAACCTGGTACCCATTTTAATACCCAATTTTGTTTCAGGCATAAAATTTTTAAAATAAAAATTTAGTCGAAATAATTTAACGGCCAAAAGCTGATAATTTCAAATTATCCAAATTAAATATGGGTCGATTCTTTAGAAAATAATAAAACAGAAACTACACAAGGATTTATTTAAATCGACTGATTTATTGCCAATAGGATGGTTTTATCAAAGTACTCTGATCAATACTCAGGCAATTGGTACAATCTTTTGATTTATGAAATCCGATTTATTTATTCCAATTTAAGGAAAAAACTATTGAAAATGAATTTGCTGGTGAAAACGGATGAAAAACAAAAAGATGTGTCTCACCGGGCAGCCAGGCTATATACGTTTGATAAAAAAGTATATCATTATTTGAAAGAAAGTGGATTTACATTTGAGTTAAACTGATTGGAATTATAAAGAGAAGCAGATACCCTCAGGGCTTGAATACTGCGCTGCCATCTTGACCCATGTACTCTCTCCAATTACCACGCCCGTTGATCTTCCAATCGGTTTTTTTCATGGATATGTACATACCTCCTACTTCGTGGATTTTATACGTATTCAGGAGATAAACCGTCACGAGTTCCATTTTATGGTCTCCATCCAAATCGCCCAACCAGGGAGTGGTGGAAATATTTTTAAAATGTTGCAAAGTGTCCAGGTTTACCCGCTTGCCCTCCGGGAAATCATACAAGATCAATTGACTTCGGTTTGCCTCGTAATTCATTGTATTGGGCTTGCCAAAATTAATATGTATCAGTACTTCGGTTTCGGGATCTGAATCTGCCTGAAAGGATATCGGGGAAGAAAAACCAGTAGAGCCAACTGAATCCCGAAAGAGGATATTCCCATCCCTGCCATCTAAAACAAATTCCACGATCCCGTCATTTTCGGGCCATGCACCTGCAGTAAAATACCCAAAAAAGTCAATTACGGAATCCTGATTATAATTGCCCGGCGCCAACATATTATTTGCTTCCAGATTCATTTCTCTTTTCCAAATCAGGGAATCAGAAAATCCGTCAATGCAATAGACGATGCCGTCATGCCCACTCAGAATAATATCGTTTATTGAATCATTATTT
>CAYNIG010000422.1:0-3264 GCA_964396995.1 uncultured Saprospiraceae bacterium
TGGAAGCGGTCCCAAATTCTCTTTTGAATCGAAGTATGGTAATGTGTACATGCGCAAAGCAAATTAATATAGTTGGATACTACTTTACCTTGTAACCAATACAATTAATAGAAGTTTATTAAACCAAAGACCGTCTTACTCAGCATCTATTTATCATTAGTCATAATTAACCTTTTATTAATGTTATTTAGTGTTGGTCTCACCCAATATGGGTGAAAAGCATTGATATTTGAAAAATATTTTTGTATTAAATTCAAAATGATGCAATCCTTTGGAAAAAGGATTGTCTTTGGATAAAAAAAAGTAAGGGATCATCCGATAAAAAGCATTTAGAGTGAGTCTTTTCATAGACCCCAATACTTCAAAAGTGAAATATTGGGGTTATTTTTTTGCTTACACAGGGATGTCTTCAAAGTCACTCTTTAGTTGGTTCCAAACATTCAATTCCTTTTTAATTAATTTAGCCACTTAATTTTTTAAAAGTAATCTTATGAAATCCGCTTTTACAATTTTGCTGTGTTTGGTATTCAGTCTGTTGGTACGATCTCAGCAAGCTCATTTTCTTTCTAATCCTGCCCTTACCCCGGATGGGCATTTTGTAATTTTTTCATTTGAAGGTGATCTTTGGCGGGTTAGCTCCGACGGTGGGCGGGCGCTACGGCTTACTGCCATGCAAGGCTATGAGACTTCACCGAGAGTTTCTCCGGACGGCAATTGGATAGCGTTTACCGGTCGTCAGTATGGGAATGGAGACATTTATATTCTGCCCAGCCAGGGTGGTGAAATAAAACAAATCACTCATCATAGTGGAAATGATGAAGTCTCCAGCTGGTCATGGGATTCAAAACACATTTATTTTAATAGCAGCCGGGAAGGTCAGGTAGCAGGATATAAAGTTTCGATGCAGGGTGAAACTGCCAGGCGGGTATTGGGAGATTATTTTTTTCAGTACGATCACAATCTGGTAGAGCATCCTACATCGGGGGAAATCTTTTTTAATAATACCTGGGAAAGTTCTAATCAGGTGGCACGTAAAAGATACAAAGGCCCATTTAACCCAGACATTCAATCTTACAACCTGAAGACAGGAAAGCACAAACAATATACCTCCTGGGAAGGCAAGGACTTTGGAGCTACGATAGATAAGCAAGGAAACATTTATTTTATTTCTGATGAACTAAACGGGGAATACAACCTTTACGAATTGGACCACGGCAGGAAAAAAGCCTTGACCAGATTTAACTCCTCTATAAAACTTCCGCAGGTAAATGCGGGTGGTACTAAAATAGTGTTTGAGCGGGAGTATCAGCTTTGGCTGTATGATATAGCTTCTTCCACCTCGAAAAAAATAAATATAGATATCGTTCGAAATAATGTATTACCGAAAGAAAAAGATTACGACATCAAGGGAAATATCTCTGCTTTTGACCTATCTCCCGATGGGAAGAAGATGGCGACAGTATCCCGTGGCGAATTATTTGTAAGCGATGCGGAAGGAAAATTTATACAACAGATTGATCGCAAATCCAATGAGCGTGTAATAGAAGTTTACTGGCAGTCTGACAATAAAACATTGATTTACAGCCAGACCTCAGATGGATATACAAATTGGTATTCCATTCTTGCTAATGGTACAGGAAATCCGAGAACGATCACGGTTGATAAAAAGAATAACCGACAGATGGTGCTGAATAAAAAAAGAACAAAAGCAGTGTATGTGAGTGGCAGAGATGAATTAAAATTAATCAACCTGGACTCTGCATATGCGGTAAAGACGATTGCTATTGATGAATTCTGGGGATTCCAGGGATCCGATCCGGGTTTTTCTCCCAACGACGAATACGTTTTGTATACAGCACGAAGAGATTTCGAACACGATATTTTTATTTATAATATTAAAGAAAACAAATCGGTTAATCTTACAGAGACCAGCATTTCTGAAGTTTCACCCATTTGGGCTCCGGATGGTAAATCTATATTTTTTAGTTCCCAACGATTAAAACCGTTGTACCCATTTGGATTACCTGATGCTAAAGTGTATCAAATGACTTTAGACAAAGCCGAAGAACCCTATCGATCTGACAAATTCAGCGAATTGTTTAAAGAAGAGAAAAAAGATACTTCCAAAAAAGCAGCAAATAAAGATTCGATAGTACCGATTTCTATTGACATGGATTTGTTGATGGAAAGGTTAAATCAAATAAGCCCCGATCTGGGTGCCCAATTTCTGACCGCCGTATTTCAAAAAAATGACAAGACAACGGTATTGTATGTAAGCAATCACGATGAAGGGCGAAATGCCCTGTGGAAGTCAGTGATAGAACCATTTGAAGAAAAGAAAACAGAAAAGATCACCGGTACTGATGGATTAAATATCTCCAGGATAAGAGAGGCAGCGGATAAATATTATCTACTGGCCAATGGCACGGTACACAAACTGAATCTGGACGGAAATAAGATCGAACCCATAAACATGACCTTTAAATTCCGAAGGAACTTATCGGAAGAATTTCACCAAATGTTTTTTGAAGCCTGGGCACAAATGGAACAAAACTACTACGATGATAAATTTCATGGGCTCGATTGGAATAAAACGAAACTACATTATCAGCAGTTTTTACCCCATATTAATAATCGGGCCGATTTCAGGACTTTATTAAATGATATGCTGGGTGAACTAAACTCTTCTCATCAGGGATTTGGCACTTTTGGAGAAGACGAACAGGTTCGACTTACCAACCAGACTATGGAGACAGGAATACTATTTGATATTAACGACCCATATAAAGTAAAATCGATACTCAAACGGTCTCCTGCTGACAGAAAGGCGATATCACTTGCTGCAGGAGATAGATTGGTTAAAGTAAATGGAGAAACAATAGATCCGGCCAAGGATCGTGACCTGTATTTTACCCTCCCTTCGCTGGATCGGGAGTTGAGTCTTAGTTTTAAAAGATCAGATAGTGTCATTGAAATAAAAATACATCCCGTAAATAATTTATTTGAGGAATACTATGATGCCTGGATAGATCAGAACCAAAAAAAAGTAGATCAGTTGAGTAACAATCGTATTGCCTATGGATATATGAAAAATATGGGTCGTGATGAATTGGAATCTTTTATCATTGACATGACCCGTGAGCTCAATAAAAAAGTCGCTTTGATTTTTGATCTTCGGTACAATACCGGCGGCAATGTACATGATGATGTATTGAAATTCCTCAGTCAGCGGGCATATCTCAAATGGAAACATAGGGAAGGCAA
>CAYNIG010000423.1:0-3238 GCA_964396995.1 uncultured Saprospiraceae bacterium
TGATGAATCAAAATAAAGGTGAATATACCGCAAAAAACATTCATGCCTTAGAGGGTCTCGAGGCCGTACGCATGCGACCAGGTATGTATATAGGAAGCACAGATACCAAAGGACTTCATCACCTGGTATGGGAAGTAATCGATAATTCAATAGATGAGCACCTGGCCGGGTATTGTAATCACATCACTACCATTATTCACAAAGATAATTCCATTACGGTAAGAGACAACGGCAGAGGCATACCTACCGGTTATCATGAACAATTGAAAAAATCGGCTCTGGAAGTGGTACTCACTGTATTGCATGCTGGAGGTAAATTTGACAAAGACACTTATAAAGTTTCAGGAGGATTGCATGGAGTAGGGGTGTCGTGTGTGAATGCTTTGAGCGATTATTTTAAAGCAGAGATTCACCGCGAAGGAAAAATTTTCACCCAGGAATATTCTAAAGGTAAGCCCACCACTGAAGTTAAAACAATTGGCGAAGCGGACGATACAGGTACGTATATTACCTTTAAACCAGATGACACCATCTTCGAATCACTTGAATACAAAAGGGAGACTTTATCCAATCGTCTGCACGAACTTTCTTTTCTCAATCCTGGACTTAAAATGGAATTGTTTGATGAAAGGGAATCAGATGATGAGGGCAATCCTATTCGTGAAGATTTTTTATCCACAGGGGGATTGGCAGAATTCGTAACGTATCTCGATGAGGGTCGTACAAAATTGATTGACAACCCCATCACCGCTAAAGGTAAAGAAGAAAATATTGAAGTGGATGTTGCCCTTCAGTATAATGATGGTTACAATGAAAATATTTATAGTTTCGTAAATAATATCAATACCCGGGAGGGTGGTACTCACCTCAAAGGATTTCGACTGGCCATTTCAAAAGTATTTTCAGACTACGGTGAAACCAATGGATATTTTTCAAAACTTAAATTTAAAGTCACCGGTGAAGATTTCAGGGAAGGCCTTACCGCTGTGATTTCAGTAAAAATCCCTGACCCTCAGTTTAAAGGACAGACAAAAGGAGAGCTTGGAAATAATGAAGTAACTGGTGTCGTCTCCCACGCTGTTTCGGATATGCTCAAACATTATCTTGAGGTGAATCCGGGTGATGCAAAGCGAATTATGGAAAAAGTAGTACTTGCCGCTCGTGCCCGTGAAGCTGCCCGTGCAGCACGTGAACTCATTATAGGTAAAAAAGGGATGAGTAGTATTTCCGTGCCTGATAAATTTGCCGATTGCTCCAGCAGACGGCCTGATGAATGCGAAGTATTCCTGGTGGAGGGGGAGAGTGCAGGAGGCACAGCCAAAACCGGCAGAGACAGAAATTTTCAGGCTGTACTTCCATTGAAAGGTAAAATCTTAAATGTAGAAAAAGCATTTGAGCATAAAATCTACGAAAGTGAAGAGATTAAAAACATCTTTAATGTACTCGGAGTACGAATAGAAGAGGTGGATGGTGAGCGCAAGTTAAACACCGATAAACTGCGTTTCCATAAAGTAGTAATCATGTGCGACGCTGATATCGACGGAAGCCACATCGTAACATTGATACTCACATTCTTTTTCAGGTATATGCGCAGCCTGATAGAACAAGGAAGGATTTTTATTGCTGCGCCTCCTCTTTATTTAGTGGCTCGCGGAAAACAACAGCAATATTGCTGGACTGAAGAAGATCGTAAAAAAGCGGTCGAAACTTTCGCCAAAGGGGGTAATGAAGCAAATGTAAAAATTCAGCGGTACAAAGGACTGGGTGAGATGAATGCAGATCAACTCTGGAGCACAACCATGGATCCAAAAGAACGTATGCTTAAAAAAGTGGATATTGAAGATGCTGCAGCTGCTGATCGTATATTTTCTATGCTGATGGGCTCAGAAGTGGAACCACGCCGACAGTTTATAGAGTCGAATGCGAAGTATGCTAATGTGGATATTTAGTCAATTAGGAATTAGGAATTACGAATTATAAACTTGGAAATAGGAATAGCCTAATATTTAGCTGGGTTAATTTTAAAAAATAACAACCAGCACCTTAATTTGTACCTTGAAAACAATATTCGAAAGTCTTTTGACTATTAAGGCAGTAGAGTTTGTTTGAATCAATGGGAAGCCAAGATTTGGACTAAATTTATTTTCAATAGCTAACATATTACTATTTTTTATAATTTTACCATTCAAATATCACCGCCTAATTTGATCGAATGCCGAATCAAACCCGTTTACTTATTTTTGTCGTAGCATATAATGCAGAAAAGCATATACAAAGTGTTTTAGACAGAATTCCCAGGCACCATCTATCAAAATACGAATATGAGATATTGGTCATCGATGATCAATCAAAAGACGCTACTTTTGAAAAAGCCTTGTCTTATCAAAAAAGTCATCCTGAATTAAAAATTACAGTCCTTTATAACCCTATAAACCAGGGGTATGGAGGTAATCAGAAACTGGGATACCACTATGCTGTGATCAATAAATTTGATGTCGTATTGCTTTTACACGGTGATGGCCAATATGCTCCGGAAGAATTCGATCGGTTGGTAACTCCCATTGCGAATAAAGAAGCAGATGCTGTATTTGGTTCGCGAATGATGAATAAAAAAGATGCCCTAAAGGGGAAGATGCCGTACTACAAATTCATAGGTAATATCATACTTACGAAAATGCAGAATTATATATTAGGAACGCGTCTTTCTGAATTCCACTCCGGTTACAGAGCATACAACGTAAACGCTTTAAAATCCCTGCCGATCGAAAGAAATTCCAATGATTTTCATTTTGACACACAGATCATCATACAATTGGTGATGGCAAAAATGAAAATAAAGGAAGTGCCTATACCCACGCACTATGGCGATGAAATCTGTTATGTAAATGGTACAAAATATGCCTATAATATACTAAAAGCATCCATGCATAGCCGGTTGCAAATGATGGGCATTTTTTATAAGAGAGAGTACGATTTGGATCAGAGGTTTCCTTATCAATTAAAATTAAATTATACCTCTTCGCATACAATGGCTATTGATGCGGTAGCGCCCGGTGCAAAAGTATTAGATATAGGTGCTGGCGAAGGTTTAATTGCAAAGGAATTGCTTAAAAAGGGCTGTCAGGTAACAGGACTGGATCAATTAAATAATGTTCCCCACGAAAATTTTTCAAAGTACATCCAGCTCAATTTCGATACTGAACCCTTGATTAATGATATGTCTGAATACGATACCATA
>CAYNIG010000424.1:0-3219 GCA_964396995.1 uncultured Saprospiraceae bacterium
CTGGGATATGCAGCGCTTTTTATATAATACTGCTAAAGCTGGAAGTGCATGTCACGCATAGAAAAAATAAATGATTGTGTAATACGATTAGCCAATGTAAACGGCACCGGATCTGCCAGTGCGAATAATATGTTTGCAAAAGCAATCTTCAGAATGGGAGTACCCGTATCCCCTAAAAATATATTCCCCTCTAATATTCAGGGCTTACCGACATGGTATGAGATAAGGGTAAGTGAAAAGGGATATATGGGACGCAGAGCGGGTATAGATATCATGGTGAGCGTAAATCCACAGAGTATTGCAAAGGATATTGCTACTGTATTGCCAGGTGGTTACTTTATATATGATAATACAAAACCACTTGCAAAAGATATGCTTCGTGATGATATTACCAATATTGGAATACCTATGACGGAGATCTGTGCACAAAACTATTCAGATCCCAGGCAAAGATTATTATTTAAAAACATGATCTATGTAGGGGCTGCGGCTACTTTATTAGATATGGAAATGTCTGTCCTGGAGCAAATGGTATCTGATCAGTTTAAGGGTAAAGAAAAATTAGTGGCACCCAATGTAAAAGCATTGCACCTGGGTGCAGACTATTTAAAGTCTCATTTCGAGCTTCCTTCAAAATACAAAATCGAACGCAGGGACTTGAACAAAGACAATATCATGATCGATGGAAATTCCGCCTGCGGTTTAGGGGCGGTATTTGGTGGTGCAACTGTAGGTGCCTGGTATCCAATCACTCCTTCCACTTCATTGATGTCTGCATTTGACGAATATGCTGCACAATATCGGATAGATGCAGAGGGTAAAAAGAAATATGCTTTTATACAGGCAGAAGATGAATTGGCTGCAATCGGGATGGCAATAGGTGCAAACTGGAATGGAGCAAGAGGATTTACTGCCACCAGTGGGCCGGGTATTTCCTTGATGAATGAATTTTTGGGACTGGCTTATTTTGCCGAAATTCCCCTGGTGTTGATAGATGTACAGCGCGGAGGTCCATCAACCGGTATGCCTACCCGTACTCAACAATCCGATATTTTATTATGTGCTTATGCTTCCCATGGAGATACCAAGCATCCCATGATATTTCCGAGTTCGCCTAAAGAGTGCTTTGACATGACGGCAGATGCATTTGACCTGGCGGAGCAGTTGCAAACTCCTATAATAGTCATGACTGATCTTGACCTCGGGATGAATGAGCATAGTACAGCTCCATTTACATGGGATGATAGCAGAACTTATAATCGAGGCAAAATATATACTGCTGAAGATCTGGAAAAAATTAAAGAATTTGGCCGATACCTGGATCCGGATGGGGATGCTTTAACTTATAGGACTATACCCGGTACTCATCCTACAAAAGGCAGTTTTTTTACCAGGGGCACCTCCCGGGACGAAATGGCTAAATATACGGAAGAGTCAGAGCCATATGTTCGCAATATGGATCGACTCCTGAGAAAATGGGAGACTATCAAATCCTATTTACCTAAACCGGAATTCCCAATACCTCAGGAACAACATCATAGCGAATATGGAATGATTTATTTTGGCACCTCTGAATACTCTTCGGTGGAAGCCGCTGATATGTTTGCCAAAGAAGGGATGCAAATTGATTTAGCCCGGTTGAGAGCTTTTCCATTCGATACCACTTTGCTTGATTTTATTAATGATCATTCTAAAGTATTTGTGGTGGAACAAAATCGGGATGCTCAAATGAGAAGCCTTCTGATCAATGAGCTCAATATAGATCCATCTAAGCTTATTCCTGTGCTTAATTATGATGGGCTTCCCATCACAGCACAGTTTATTTATACTAAAATTGCAGATAGCCTGGGCTATTCTTCATCATCAACCAATCATCACCATGACTTATATCAAACCCGCGTTTAGGCATCCCGAAGCGGCCAAGAATAAACTCGGCTTCACCAAAAGAGATTATGAAGGTTCATTGTCTACTTTATGTGCCGGATGTGGACATGACTCAATCAGTGCAGCTATAGTACAGGGTATATTTGAATTGTCTATTCCACCTCACCGAATAGCTAAAATGTCCGGGATAGGATGTAGCTCAAAGACACCCACTTATTTCTTAGGAAATTCACATGGTTTTAATTCCGTACATGGAAGAATGCCATCTGTGGCCACCGGGGCATACCTTGCTAACAGAGATCTGATTTACCTGGGGGTATCCGGTGATGGTGATTCAGCTTCTATTGGCATGGGACAATTTGTACATGCTGTAAGAAGAAATCTAAACATGGTATACATTATCATGAATAATGGCTGCTATGGACTTACCAAAGGACAGGATTCTGCGACGGCAGATTATGGCAGTATAAATAAATCCGGCAACACCAATCTTTTTGAAACTATTGACATGGCCGGGCTTGCATTGGAATTGGGAGCAAGTTTTGTAGCACGTAGTTTTTCAGGCGATAAAGAACAATTAATTCCCCTGATTAAAGCAGCTGTATCTTATCCCGGATTTGCATTTATAGATGTGATTTCCCCTTGTGTTACATTTAATAATAATAAGGGATCGACCAAATCATATGATTATGTAAGAGCACATATGGATGCTGTTTCCGATCTGGATTTCGTACCTCCCGCAGAAGAGATCACAGCCTCTATTGCCAGTGGTGCTACTGAAAAAATTACTTTACATGACGGTACTTACCTTCAAATAAATAAACTGGAAATGGATTGGGATCCCACAGACAGATTGTCATCCTTGACTAAGATGCATAAATCCCGGGTGGAAAATGAAATACTCACAGGTCTGCTTTATTACGATGCCAATCGAGCTACCTTGCATGATATTATGGATACCAGTAAAACTCCATTGAATGCATTAGGAAATAAAGATTTGTGCCCAGGGTCTGGTGTACTTGCCGAGTTGAATGCAAGTCTGCGATAAGGTTACTTTTCTCTTGAGGAAGTATTGCTGTTATCCTGATTTGATTGGGTAAGAAGGTGTGGAGAGCCTTACATTCCTATACCCGATTTCCGAAAGTAAATAGAGTCTGCTGGCGAAATCATAAGATATTGACGCCTACTAATTTATTGAAAGAAATAGATCGAGTAAGTGCAAGGGTATTTGATAAAAAGATTAAAAAGGTATGCACTTCTAAATAATTGGCCCAATGGCAAAGCAAAGGCATAAGTCAGAAAATAAAGCATAGACCTGTTCATGCTGCAACCGAA
>CAYNIG010000425.1:0-3210 GCA_964396995.1 uncultured Saprospiraceae bacterium
TTCTTTCAATAAATCAATAGGCGTCAATCTTTTATGATTTCCCCAGCAGACCCTAGGTAAGGATATTGTTTTGTGCAACCAATGGTTTTAGGCCATGATTTTCATCGAACATTTCCCGCAGATCTATTTCGATAGTCCTGCTTAGCGAAGTGATCGGTACATCATTAGCAGAACCTTCAAATGGGCTTTCACTGGATTCACCGATCTTTTCCATTGTAGTAAAAACCCAACAGGACAAAGCACTGAATGGAATAGATAGCCAGATAAGATTACTGCCGAGCTTTTCAAATTCCTGTAACATTCCAAAGGGCACTAGTGTAATAAAAATTTTAATAAACCATAGATTGAGGGTAGTATATTGCCTGGGGTAGGGAAAATTTTTAATTCGTTCTGATGCACCCTGATGGTTATAAAATTCAGCAAGCATTTTCTCTAATTCCATATGCCTGAAATCTTCAATCAAACCATCGATTAATAATTTTTTCAGATGTGCAGATTGCAAAGAAAGGATCTGCGCTGCTTTATTAGACTTACTCATGATATAAGTATATTCCTGCTCAGATAAGAGGGGGCGTATTGCATCTTCCAGTTTGTTTTCATGTTCGTCCACGGTAAACCATTTGTTTTTATACTCTGCATTATGAGGTTTGTATATGGCCTCCCAGCCACGAGGTTCACGCAACTGATATCGAAGAGCCGTCAACCACGCAATATGCCTTTGTATTAATATTCTTTTTTCCGAATGAATAATGCGTGCGTCTGTTGGAGTTTTGGCATGTATATCGGTAATATAATCTTTGACCATGATACCCCAAATCCTGCTGGTATTGACAATGGATCCCCATATGCGGCGAGCCTCCCACAATCGATCATAGGATGCATTATTTTTAAATCCCACTACAAATGCTACTGCTGTACCCAACAGTGCTATAGGCAACCAGGGTATAGACAACCATTTAAATTCAAAAACCTCATATAATATAGTAGGAATTGCAGACAGAACAAGTAAGAAATAGATATCCTTTCTGGTCCAGGTAATGACCTCTAAAAACGAATAATATTTTCCGGTATGCATAGGCTATTTAGGTTGTAATATAGAAATTTTATTTATTCTGCTTTAATCGTATATTTATCCGGTATTTAGATACAAAAAAACATGGTGGATATTCATGCTCAGAAAATAAAAGACACTGCCGGTAATAATCTAATTGTATTGCCAGAGGGTGAATTTGATGCTTTAATAAAACAAATTGAAGAATATGAGGATACACTTGCTTATGATGAAGGTATGGCAGAGGATGCCACTAGTCATGTTTCTTTGGAAGACCTTTTAAAATTAAGAAAGGCTAGTAATGGCACTGTACAAGATTAGTTTTACAAATAAAGCACATAAGCAACTTATTAAACTGCCCAGAGAAATTGGGGATCTTATTTTCGACAGGATCATTTCTCTTTCAGATAACCCTCGCCCTTTTGGATATGAAAAAATTAATTGCAAGACCTGGTTATAGAATCAGGATAGGTGATTATAGAGTAGTTTATAATATTGGGAATGATTCTTTAATCATTTTAATTCTCCAAATCGGCCATAGAAAGGATATTTATCAATAACACTTTACCAGACCTATACATATTTACGTTTTATTAATTAATTTATGAAAATCTGCGTTCTCCAGCCCGATTATTCCACCTCGTTAGTAGATTATAAAAATTATGATCCACCGAGAGATCTATCAAGACTATTGCCGGGTCATCAGGTAGATCATGTATTTCTAAATAAACTGCATACCTATCAGCAATTGCGGGATCTGCAATATAAAGGCTATGATATTTTTGTAAACCTTTGTGAAGGTTATCTCGACTGGGATATACCCTCTATCGATGTGATTTATGCTTTGGAAATGCTCAAGCTGCCTTTTACCGGACCTACCAGTAGGTTATATGATCCTACAAAAGAATTGATGAAATATGTGGCATTCACTGAAAATGTAAATACTCCACGTTATGCACTGATATCAAAATTGGACGAAGTGGAAAAAAGTATTTCCAGGCTCCGTTTTCCACTATTCGTAAAACCAGCCAAAGCAGGTGACAGCCTGGGAGTAGATGATCATTCACTTTGCCATACCACAGATGAAGTTAAAGAGAAAGTAAAAAGTATCCTTGATGAATACCCTTCCATATTAATAGAAGAATATATAGAGGGAAGAGAATTTACTGTATTGCTTGCAGCTGAACCCAATAATGAAAAACAAGCCCGCACTTTTAAACCGGTAGAGTATATTTTCCCTAAAGGATTTGCTTATAAAACCTATGCACTTAAAACATCGGAGTTGCATACCGAAGCCAATATCCCATGTAATGATCCGGAGCTGGAAGCTAAATTGCGATCTTCAGCGCAGCGTATTTTCAGAGGATTTGGTGGAGTAGGCTATGCGCGAATGGATTTTAGAGTAAACGAAAAGAAAGAAATATTTTTTCTGGAAGTCAATTTTACCTGCTCTGTATTTTACTCCGACGGCTATGAAGGCAGTGCGGATTATATACTCAAGTTCGACGGAATAGGCCAGGCGGGATTTTTACAACATATCATCAGCGAAGGTATCAGCAGGCATAAAAGTCAACTCAAAAAATATACCATGAAAGGTGATAGCATCAATGGTTTTGGTATTTATGCTAATACCGCTATAGCTAAAAACGAAGTGATATTTAATAATGAAGCACGAGGGCATCGTATCGTAACCAAAAGATATGTAGATGCTCACTGGACTCCCGAAGAAAAAGATTTATTCGCCCGGTATGCCGTGCCTCTCAGTAAAAACATTTATATATTATGGGATGATGATCCTACAGTATGGGCCCCTGAAAATCACAGCTGTGATCCCAATACTGCCTATGATGGATTAAATGTAATAGCTACCCGTGATATTGAATTGAATGAAGAACTTACCCTGGACTATGCCACTTTCTTAGATGAGACTATGGAACCATTTAATTGTGAATGCGGATCAAAAAATTGCAGGAAATGGGTGACGGGAACGGTGGGGAATACGCTAGAGGGGAGAGAAGGGAAGAAGTAGTATCATTGCTCACACTGATGAATAAGAGTATATATCATCTCATTATTTGGGGAAGTCCCCTTTATGGTAGCTTAGCTAAATAGGGTCTGCTGGTTAATTAAATAAAGTTTTATTTACATTTTACTTTCTT
>CAYNIG010000426.1:0-3205 GCA_964396995.1 uncultured Saprospiraceae bacterium
TACAGGGCACCTCATCTCCTTTTCTTGGCAAAATAAAGTGCAACTAATCCTCCTTTTATGAATACCAATGCTAAAAACTCATTTGCCTCGAATCGCTCTCCGGCAAATAAAGTGCCTAATAAAACAGCCACCAATGGGTTTACAAATGCATGGGTGGTAACCGCATGAGCTGATACTTTCGTCAACAGCCATAAAAAACAATAATACCCAATCAAGGATCCGAAAAATATCAGATAACCCAGAGATAACCATGAAACGGTAGATACTGCCGATAGTTCAAAGGAGACCCATTCTCCTTTAAAAAAGGATACCAGGATAAAGAGGAAGCCAGAGCTCAATGTTTGTACACTTACTTTAGCATTGGTACTTGCCATGATGGTCGTATGCTTTGAGTATAATGTACCGGTAGTCCATCCCAACGCACCCACTATCATAATAATGTAGCTAAACAACTCACCTTTGCTGTGTTGATTTAAATTAAGTTTGTCAGCAAATAAGATGATAAGTCCGCCAAATCCAAGTATAAGTCCGATCCAGGTGAGGCCATTTCTAAATCGCTGCCTGCCTTCATTTTTGTCAAGAACCAATACCCAAAAAGGTACTGTACCGGCCATGATAGAGACTAAACCGGAAGGCAAATTTTTCTCAGCAAGTACCACAGCACCGTTTCCTACTAAAAACATAAGGAATCCTGTGATCAGACCAAATCTCCACAATTCATAAGTAAATCTTTCCTTTTTTAAAAATGCCCAAAAATAAAACAGACCACCAACCACGATGAATCGAATTCCCGCCATTATTAATGGTGGTATGGTTTCAATAGAATATAAAATGAATAAATAAGTAGACCCCCAAATGATGTACACAGATGCAAAGGCAAGTATTATTTTCCAATTTTCATCGGGAGAATTGATTTTCACAAAGGGCAAAATACGGCTTGGAGAAATAATGCAATAAAGTATATTTTAAATCAATTGTTAATTCTTAAGTCGGAACTGATATCGGAAAGACAAAGTCTGAATATCGAATTATAATTTTCAAAATGATCAAGCTCTCTTGCTGTCAAATACATACATCGATTGCACTTTATCTTTACCACGTACAAATACCAAGGTAGTATTTGGTGCACATCTGTCGGGGTAATCAGGATGATTCAAATTCATTCCCTCCACTACGCTGATGGTGTGGCCACTAAATACATCCGACAAATTCATTCTGCGTCCAACTTCGTAATTAACTGCATTTCAAATGAAAGATTATTACTAAACTGAATAAAACCTTGTTCGGTATATTTTTTTCCATTTTGTATACTGGTGTGTTTTACTTCCATTCTACCTTCGTTAATCCACCTTATAGTATGGTCATAGGTTGTACCCATATTGTCCACAGAAAACCAATGTATTAACTTATCAAAGGATCATATCCTATCAAATTGTAACCCTGATAAGACCCTAATTCAGCATGTTGAAAATCTTCTTCCATCTGCATACCTAGTCCGTTCAATATAGATTTAAAATGGAATGAATAATTGATCTGATATGATTTGTTGTCTAATATCAAATTGCAAGGCCCTGCCCATAAGCCCTCTAGTTTCAGTATGCTTTTCCAGCTTGCCGGGAGGTCGATAGAAGACTGTGATGTATAATGATTAAAGCGGAGTACCAGCAACAGAAATAGATAGTTTATTGTTTTTATGTTTTTTGATTTTAATTATAGAGCAGCGTCGGGGGTAAAAAGTTCGGTCGAATTGATTTTTTTTTTAATGTTTGTAAAATCAGGATAAAAAGCCACGAGGAAATTATATTTGCAAATAATAGTTATGATATTATGAAAATCTCAGCCCACATTCTGGTATTTCTTTTCTTTGTAAAAATTAGTATTTCACAAAATGGTAAGATTACTCCGGAAAATGCATTATCCGGCTATATCCAAAATGGTGACAAAACATATGGCTGGGAGCTAAAAGATTCACTATCCTCAGGAAAAACAAAACTTTACCAATTGTTGCTGAATTCACAGCAGTGGCATGGTATTGTATGGAGGCATCAACTTACGATCATAGTTCCCGGAAATGTATTATATCAAAATGCGTTACTATTTATTACAGGCGGATCCAATAAAGACGGTCAACCCAATTGGTCTAAAACAGATGGACTCTGGGCTCCGCTTACAGAAATGGCAGAAAAAAATAAAGCCATAGTAGCCATCTTAAGACAGGTACCAAATCAACCCTTGTTCAATGACCTTGTTGAAGATGCTTTGATCTCCCACACGTTGAACCAATATAAAAAAGATGCCGATCACAGCTGGCCACTACTTTTCCCAATGGTAAAAGCCGCTGTTCGAGCCATGGATGCCACCCAGGAATTCAGTAAACAAAAACTTTCCAATTCAATAACAGACTTTACCATCACCGGAGCTTCTAAACGAGGTTGGACAACCTGGCTCAGTGCGGCTATTGATGATCCGCGGGTCAAAGCCATTGCCCCCATGGTTATCGATATGCTCAATATGCCGGCGACCCTCAACTACCAATACCAGACCTACGGTGAGTATAGTTCCGAAATAGAAGATTATGTAAAACTTGGTATTCCACAGGCTGCCAGTTCACCAGAAGGCCAAAAAATAAATACCATGATAGATCCGTATTCTTACCGCAGTAAACTTAGTGTACCTAAAATCGTATTTATTGGTACCAACGATCCTTATTGGACAGTAGATGCTACCAAACATTACTGGGATGAAATACCCGGTCAAAATATGATACATTATGTACCAAATGCAGGGCATAATTTAGGTGGTGGGAAACAGGCGATGGAGACACTTGGTGCTTTTTGGGGTCTGGTCAAAAGCAACCAATCCTTTCCGGTTTGCCATTGGAAAGTGTCAGACACGGATAAAGGAGTACAAATGATTGTTAGTGCATTTCCTGATGATCTGATGGAAGTCACCCTATGGGAGACCACTTCTGCCGATAAGGATTTTCGAAATAACTTATGGGTAAGCAAAAGATTAAAATACGATGATGTCGCCCAAATAAAAATAATCAAACCTTATCCAAAAAATGGCCACCAGGCGTTTTACCTTGATCTCAAATACAAAGACCCCAATGGTGGCATGTATTCAGTTTGCAGCAGAATTTATGTGAGTGATCATAATAAATTGTGGTAAGGCAATCAATCAATATTCCTACATTTGCACCCGC
>CAYNIG010000427.1:0-3186 GCA_964396995.1 uncultured Saprospiraceae bacterium
CCTTATTTATATCGCCAACCTGGAAACAACTGATCGTCGCATTTTTACATGGTACAGGTGGTCCACTTTTGTCTTCAATCGTCACATAGCCCCAGCAGGATGCACCAGTGGTAGAATTTGTTACAGAATATATAAAGGAGTATCCAAGGTGACTGCGGTCTACTTTATTTTTTTGACTACTATTCGTGCCAAATGGATGTGATAATAAAACCTCCAGACCTGAGGCATCACAGTTACCTCCTGTGAGAAAGTCTTTAGGATCAAATATACGCTCACATATCGTGGATGGCATTGTGGCATTTACTTTGGATACACAGGTGAGAGGACAGGGAGAGGCCGGAGCGCAAATATTGGCTACTGGACCTCCATCACAAGCAACTGAAACCGCATTCAGATCCGCGCAGGCTCCGGAATTTCCAGAAACGTTAATTGCTACATTTGCATTAGCAATTTCACGACATATGCTTTCAATATGGCAAGTAGTTAACTGTGCATTATTTTGAATGTAAATGTCCGCTGGTATGGTAGTCAGATTATCTAAACCCGACAAACTTGTTAGTGCTGAATTTGTTTCGATAAATAAGCTAACTCCAAAAATTTGTCCCAAACTAGTCAGAGAACAAAGGCCACTAAAAGATGTTAAGGCCTCATTAATTTGCACATAGAAAGCTTCTCCAATGGAGGAAAGTCCTGATAAACCTGAAAGTGAAGTCAAAGAAGGATTCGTATTTATATTGAAAATTCCCACAATAGAGGTAAGCCCCGAAAGTCCATTAAATGATGTCAAGGCAGGGTTGGAAACTACATTAAAATCGTCACCTATAGAACTAAGGCTTGAAAGTCCTGCAAATGAAGTTAAATTCAAATTATTTCCTACAGAAAAGGTTCCCCCAATAGAACTAAGGCCTGAAAGTCCTGCAAATGAAGTAATAGAAGTGTTAACGACAGAAAAATTACCCATGATAGATGTTAATTGGCTCAATCCATTAAGGTTAGTGATTCCTACACCATCGACTGAAAGGTTTACCGGAAAAACAGCACAACCTGCATAATTAGATGCAAAATTGTCTACATCTGCCTGTGTAACGAGATTGACATCAGCTACAGGGCATTGAGCATGGCTATACTTAAAAGAGCAGATTGTTAGAATAAAAAAGGTGATTAACCTTAATTTTTTACTAAAAAACGGTAAAAGTGAATGCATAGAATCTATGGTTTGTGTAAAGTTATTTTTTTAACGGAATGATAACATTAAATTTATAGAATTGAAATTTTCTTAAAGTAATACAGACGCATAAGCGGTATAATTGCTTCAAAAACAATAATATGAGCTTGTTAAAATTTTGCTATAAAACTATAAAACAAAAAACGAGCCACAAAAGAAAATAGTAAGTTATTTTAGTGAAACCATTAATATTGAGCCAAATACAAATAAAATTTACGATAAAATGTTGTTAAAAAGTTAATTATAAATTATTAAATTATTTAATATGATCACAAAAAATAATTGCCAGAGTATGATTCTGGTACTATTTCCACTCCTGTTATTAAAAATTGATTCATCGAATCATTTAATCCACTATCATGCTTGTCCTGCTGTTTATTCGATATAAAATAGGAATTTATAACCACCGGGAGACCACGTTAGTCTCCAATAACAATCCTTGTACAAACATCAATACATTTGAAAATTGTTTCTGGTTGCTGATTGAACTATTTTTTTATAGGGCCTAAAAATGGCAGCAAACCCCTATGATGAGTCTTGAAAAATATAATTTTGCCTCAACTTTTATTTAAAGGCTCGTATTGTTTGGTTTAACGTGAGCCTTGTTTGTACGCTCAAATTTGCAATTTTTTGATTTCTGATACTTTTGCTAATCCACTTATTCTCATTTATTTTTGATATCTCCATTTGCTCTTGTTTAATTTTACAAAGTAGAGTAAAGAAATTCCTTATTTCAGGTACCCAATTTACCTCACCAACACCGAATGTTTCACTATATTTATCACCATGAAATCAAATTCTCATTCCAATAAAAGAAGATCATTTATCAAGACCTCAGCCGCCGCAGGTGCCTCATTTCTTATTGTACCCAGATATGTATTGGGTAAAGGCTATACTGCGCCAAGTGATAAGCTCAATATAGCGGCTGTTGGCTGTGGTGGTAAAGGGGATGTAAATGTGAGACTATCTTACAATAACGGATCTGATAATATCGTAGCTCTCTGCGATGTGGATGATCGGATGGCTGTGAAATTCAGAGGTCAGTTTCCATCTGCACCATATTATAAAGACTACCGGGAGATGCTTTCTAAATCCGGTAATGATATAGACGCAGTATTGGTTTCCACACCGGATCATATGCACTATCCGATAGCTATGGCAGCTATGGATCTGGGTAAGCATGTATATTGTGAAAAACCGTTGACACATGATATATGGGAAGCCAGGCAAATGGCAGCAAAAGCCAAAGAAAAAAAAGTGGTATCTCAGATGGGTAACCAGGGTTCCAGCGGAAAAGATACCCGTATTACGGAAACCATGGTGCAATCAGGAATGATTGGAGAGGTATATAATGTGGAAGTATGGACTAACCGGCCGGTATGGCCCCAGGGAGTACAATCTCCAAAAGATAAAGGCATGACAGAACCTATTCCATCAGAAGTAGACTGGAATCTTTGGTTGGGTACTGCACCAAACCGGGACTATCATTCTGCCTATATGCCTTTCAGATGGAGAGGATATTGGGATTTTGGAACGGGAGCCCTGGGTGATATGGGTTGTCATTTCATAGATGTACCGTATAGGGCACTCGGATTGGGATATCCTACTTCGGTTTCGTGCTCAGTAGGTCAGGTATATGCCGATTTTTTTAAAGAAGCATTTTTTGACGATGTTTGTCCCCCCTCTTCTGCCATTCATTTAAAATTTAATAACCCCAAACCCATTTTACATAAAGAAATAAGCCTTTCCTGGTACGATGGTGGTATTCGGCCTAAGCTGCCGGAAGGATGTGACTATGAGCAAGTATTTGGAGACACCGATGGTGGTATTTTATTTCAGGGTACTAAAGGAATATTAGCAGCCCAGTTGTTTGGATCCAATCCTACATTATATCCAAAAAAGAAATTTGCACAAGTGGTTTTGCCTAAACCACAAAGAGCATTGGTAGAAAATGACACGGA
>CAYNIG010000428.1:0-3160 GCA_964396995.1 uncultured Saprospiraceae bacterium
GGAGCACTACGAGGACGACCTGATGCTTCGTTTTATGGTGTATTTGATGGACATGGTGGGGATGGAGCGTCAGAGTAATATTAAAATGATAAATTATATGAGTTTTGATATGTATTTATAGATACTGTGTCGAAGTACTTTGCAAGAATATTATAAATGACCCATTATATTTGAAAGAACCAAAGCTAGCTATAGTAAAAGGATTTTTAAAAACAGATACAGAGGTAGCCAGTTGGTTGTTATATACCAATTCTTTGTATAGTCTCGAATTTTTATCAGAACCCAGGATGGCAGCCATCAAATCAAACGCAGCTGCTTCTCTGGTTCCCCATTGAGGAATATTCCAACCAATGGTGATTTTGCCCTCTGGTACCCTGTCTTCGTAAACCTGCCTGGAATGCCCCTTCCGTATAGGAATATCTTTTTCGGTTCTGGCAATAGTAGGACCGCTGTCAATGTGGCCAAAATAGTTTTTTACTTTTTCCAGTGCCTCCTCAGCTTTTATTGCTCCACAGATTACAATCACTGCATTGGCTGCACCATAATAATTATTAAACCATTCATGTACATCAGATACACTGGCCCCTTCAATATCTTCGAATGATCCTATTACAGTCCAGGAATAGGGATGACCTTTTGGAAACATGGCTTCGGTGAAAAGATCATCTTCTTTTGAATAAGGCTGTGTCTCACCTTGTTTTTTTTCATTGATTACTACTCCTCTTTGTTCATCCAGCTTGCCTTGATCTATAGCACCTGTAAGATGACCCATGCGATCTGATTCCAGCCATAGGATCTGATCCAATGCCCCTACCGGTACGGTTTGAAAATAATTGGTTCGGTCGTTATTCGTGGTACCATTAAGATCTGTGGCGCCAATGGCCTCGAGGGCTTGAAAATAGTCGGTATTAAAATTTTCTGACCCATTAAACATAAGATGCTCAAATAAATGAGCAAAACCGCTTTTTCCTTGCTTTTCGTTTTTAGATCCCACGTGATACCATACGTTTACAGCCACAATGGGAGCTTTAAAATCTTCATGGACAACCAATCGCAATCCATTGCTCAACACATATTTTCTGAATGGTATCTGTATATTTTTCGCCTTAAAAATCAATTCTGTCATAGTTTTCTTTTGATAATCCGCAAAGGAAAGGGATTTGAAGCAATTTTTATAGTCCAATCTATGTAACCATTATTACACAGACTTTGGTATTCAAAAGTTAACTTTGTGTCCAATATGTCACGATTTATAAAAAAACTATCGGCTATACTGAGCATGAAATGTCCACGGTGCGAAAAAGGTAAAATGTTCTCAGCGGGACTGTTTGAATTTTCAAAATTTCTAAATATGCCCGATAAATGTGAACATTGTGGTATGCACTTTACCCCTGAACCCGGGTTTTATATGGGATCTATGTTTATTTCTTACGCAGTTTTTTCCTGGGGTATGCTTGGAATGATTGCTGTCTTTTATTTGGTTTTCCATATTGGAATTAATATGTCTATTTTCCTTGCGGTAATGGCCGGTTTGATTTGTTTTACCTACGTGATCAGACTTGCGAGATCCATTGCCCTGCATATGGTAAGGGGTTTTGATTCTAAATTTAAATAATACATATTAGTTAAAATCTTATATGTGTATGAAAAAATATTATTTACTAGTTTTTTTGTTGTTCTGTTCGAAAGGGTTATGGAGCCAAAACCTTCATGATTCAATTCCTCTAGTTGCAAAAAATGCTTCCCTTAAAAAAATTTCTGGTGATTTTCTATTCACTGAAGGACCTATAGCCGATAAAGCAGGCAATGTATTTTTTACAGATCAGCCCAATGACAGAATCATGAAATGGGAGCAGGCACAGGGGATCACTGAATATATGAAGCCAAGCGGAAGGGCAAATGGTCTCTATATAGATTCTCATGGTAATTTATATGCCTGTGCAGATGAAAAAAATCAAATCTGGAAAATAGACCCTAGTAAAAAAAGGGAAATTGTAGTTGAAAATTTAAATGGCAAAAGATTTAATGGCCCCAACGATCTTTGGATTAGCTGTAAAGGGCATATTTATTTTACAGACCCATTTTATAAAAGGGATTATTGGTCACATACCACTCCGGAATTGAACAGGGAAGGAGTTTATCTAATCAGCCCCTTTAATAAATTAAGTATTGTGGATACTTCGTTGCGACAACCCAATGGCATCATTGGTTCCGATAAAAATAAATTATTATATGTATCAGATATCAGGGACCGCAAGACCTATGTCTATTCCCTGAATAAAGACGGAAGTGTTGGAGCTCGGAAATTATTTTGTGAAATGGGTTCGGATGGTATGACCATAGATGTAAAAGGCAATATTTATCTTACGGGTAGGGGAGTGACGATTTTTGATAGGAAGGGGAAAAGAATTGGGAATATTCCGGTTCCCGAGCCCTGGACAGCCAATGTCACTTTTGGGGGCAATCAAAGAAAGACCTTGTTTATTACGGCATCCAAATCGGTGTACACTTTGGAGATGAATGTGAAAGGAGAGTAATCATTTACTCTTCCTTACCAGGTACCGCTTTTCTATTTCATTAAATTCTTTTGGTCTGGAGGTATCCGCTTCAATCCAATCTTCTACTGGTTGAAAATCCAGAAGCAGGGTATCCTGGCCATGTGTTTCGTATATTCCTGTAAGTATTTTACCCCGCATCAGTCCTTTGTTAAACTGGTAAAGATCTATCCATTTTGGATTTTTACTATCGTCTAATTTATAATGGGCTTTGAATGTGTCGTCTAAAAATTGTTGTTTGATGATCCAGGTCATAGTACTATCCTCTCTGAATGTCATTTCGTGAAAATCAGTAGTCATCAACCAATGATCATGAATGAAATGACCTGATGATTGTTTACATTTTATTAGAAGCAAAGAGAAGATTATAAAGCAGCTGGATTTTAGCATGGTTTTAAAAAAGTGGCCAAAATTAAAACAAAAAAGGAGTTTTAAAACGTATTGATATTGTATTTAGAAAAAAGACATATATAAGCTAGATTATCCCGAAGGGTTTGGAAATAAACAGCATTATAAGCCTTCTTCTTTCTGCTAATTGATTTATTGCCCGCTAGAACAATCCGAAACAAGGGTCTGAGTAAAATCCTTAACAATAAGGGTAAAAA
>CAYNIG010000429.1:0-3149 GCA_964396995.1 uncultured Saprospiraceae bacterium
ATATAAGGGGGCCAGCTGGGTCGATGTAAATAATGATGGACTGCCGGATTTATTTGCTATTCCCAATAAACTATTCATCAATAAAGGAAATTTAAACTTTGAAGAAAGAATAACGGCCATTAATCCTTCTCCCCGTCAGCTCGCTGGAGGAAATTCATGGGCTGATATAGATAATGACGGTGACCTGGATGTAGTGATTGCTCAAAATCCAAGCGGTTTGTACTTAAATGATGGGAAAGGTAATTTTATAAATGCCTCAGCGAGACTTGAAAATATTGCTGACTACGCCGCCTGGGGAGCGGCCATGGCGGATATAAATAATGATGGTCGAATGGATATCGTATTTGCACAGGCTTTGGGTTTTCATGGAACAGCCAGGCGTTATCCCGCCCGACTTTATATCCAGGGTGCTGATTCTACCTTTAAAATGAAAACCGGCTTTTTCTTTACGGATTCATTAAGACCTTATACCGTACCATATTTTCATGATTATGATATAGATGGTGATATGGATCTTTTCATAGCGTCCGGCCCGGGTGGTTCTCCGGGATTTGATTTTCACTATACTAATAAAGTCAATGGAAAAATGCCTAGCCTGGATTCGTTAATACAAATGAAAGATGAAATCTGGGCCAAAGAAAAGCAAGATGGTCAGTGTTACAATTTTATAGATTATGATAATGACGGGGATCTGGATCTTTGCCTCACCAATTATGGGGGAGCAGGCCAAGCACCATCGAGGTTTTATGAAAACAATGGTAACGGCACTTACACATCCAGGACATTTGGATTTACCACTGCTCTGCCCAGGCTTTCTAATGGCTGGGGAGACTACGACAATGATGGTGATCTGGATGTAATCACCACCAGCGATTTTGGCGCTACCCGATATTATCAAAATAATGGGGATAAGACTTTTACAGCCATCACTACCGGAGTTACCGCACCAGCCGGGGCAAGCGGTATGTCAGCAGGTGATATAGATAATGATGGTGATCTGGATGTATACTTGTATGGAGATACCACATCAATCTCTTTATTTCTCAATACCAGCCTGGCGGCGAATAATCATTTTGCCAGTTTTAATCTGAAGGGCATGATATCAAATAAATCAGCAGTAGGTGCAACCGTCAGGCTCAAAGCCACCATCAATTCCACTCCTACCTGGCTTATCAGGCAAGTAAATGCACAAAACACTTTTCAGGGGCAACATGATCTTAGAGTACATTTTGGCCTGAAAGAGGCAACCAAAATAGACAGCCTGATTATACAATGGCCCTCTGGTATAAAGGAATATTATACCAATAAAACGGTAAACAACGTTGGAGAAACCATGATAGAAGGTATGGGCACGTTGGTCACATCAAATAAATTTGACCAATTATCCAGAATACAATTGGTTTTACACCCAAACCCTGCTCAGGGCAGAATGTATTTAAATGGGTCTGATCTAAAGGGCATGAGATTATCTGTATTTAATAGTGCCGGTATGCTGGTATTAAAAGAGGAAATAAAATCTATGCGGCACACCATTGATACCTCTAACCTGCTGCGGGGTAACTATATATTATATGTGCAGGGCAAGAATAAAGTTGGAATAGAAAAATTTATTAAATTATAAACAATGCTTTTGAATAGTTTGATCATATCATAGGGATTGAGTTCATTTTATAAAATGAATCTGGAGTATTTTAGTAAAAACCCTGAATGGCTTCATTCGGGGTTTTGTAATTTTGAAAATATAAAAACATATGAGTAATCCAATGAGTTTTAATTCCTGGACCATTCTGTTTCTGGTGCTGGCCATCATGATGATGGTGTTCAATTTATTTTTGGTATTTGAATTCAAAAAAAATAAAAACATTTGGTTTATATCTTGGATGGTGCTGTTGTTTTCTATTACTCTTACCGATTGGGTAATGATATGGACTAAGTACCAGTTTGTTTTTCCCTGGTTTATGTATTTTTCATTCATAGCGAATTGGGCATATGGCCCGCTGGTATATTCCTATTTAGCCAGTGTGCAGACTAAGACATGGCCCTCCTACTATTTACGGCTGCATTTGATTCCTTTTGTGAGTATGATTATTTTATATTTACCCGTGATTGCTTCAGGACTTCAGGAAAGACAAGCCATAGTCCTGTCCGGATTTACAAAAAATTCTTTTTATTCTGTCATTACCCCGGGTATAGTGATGGGGTCTTATCTGCATTTACTGTTTTATTCCTTTTTGATATTCAGGATGTCGCTGTCACTGGCAGCTTGGAAATATAGTGATGTATGGGCTAAATGGTTTAGTTTTTCTTTTATGATCTTCGCCTTGAACTTTGTTTTGTTTGGTGCATTGAAAAGTACCGGGATTATTCATACTCACTGGGACTATAGTATTGCTTTCACCATGTTTGTGATGGTGGTGGTGATCATGATTATTTCCTTGTTTCAACCGGCTTTTTTTAATGGATATACTGTACGTGATATAGTATTTAAATCTGCTTCAGGAAATGTAAAATTTATACCGGAGACAAGTCTTCCTGGCAAACCCATTCACAACCATGAAATTGAAAATACAACTTTGCCTCATGAGCCCATAGTAGAAAAAGAAACGAACTTATCACAAAAGTATAAAAACTCTGCCTTGACGCCGGAACTTACCAGGGAACTGGCACAAAAATTATCTCATATAATGAAATCAGAAAAAATGTACCAGGATTATAACCTGAGATTGGATACGTTGGCAGAAAAATTAAATTTAACAAGACATCACACATCACAACTGATCAATGAATATTTTAAAATGAATTTTTTTGAGTACATCAATAGTTTACGTGTGGAAGAAGCCAAGACTTTACTAGCAGATGAAAATAAATCCGATCTTACGGTAAAGGAAATAGGATATACTACAGGATTTAATAACAAAGTGTCCTTTTTTAAAGCATTCAAACAAAGCACCGGAATGACGCCCAATGAATATCGCCAGCAGAATAAGGAATTTAGTAAGGAGTCTACTTAACGCAGATTAATTTAAGCACTCAAATAAATGGAACCTACAGGGTCTTCACCGATCAAAAGCGATTTATTCCTAATTAGGGTCTACTGGGGAAATCATAAAAGATTGACGCCTATTGATTTATTGAAAGAAATAGATCAA
>CAYNIG010000430.1:0-3138 GCA_964396995.1 uncultured Saprospiraceae bacterium
GCTGGCGTTGGGATTGCCGAGCGTGAAATCCTGTACGTTTTCCGCCCCGAATTGGGCCTTGAGCTTGCGGCCTTTTTCAAACATCGCGCGGACCCACGACGCGGCCTGCATGTCCGTAGCGACCTGGCGGGCAATGGCGAGTTTTGGCATGGCGGTAGTGTAGGGCGGAAAAAGCGCGCTTGGCAAATAGCGGAAAAACAGGAATTGCAGGATTTAAAAGCAGCTGTAGAAAGAAAAGACAAAGAAATAAATACATTGATTGAGGAAAACCTGAATCTGAAAATGAAATTAAAAGAATGTGAAAGCAACACTCCGCCTAAATAAATAAAACTATTTTCTAATCTCAAATACCACCCTTCTGTTCTTTTGCCTTCCTTGTTCACTTTCATTAGAGGCTACAGGTTTTTCGTAGCCCATTCCTTTCACATAAATTCGCGTCGGATCAATATAATGTCTGGCCAAAAAATCAGCTACAGCCTGAGCTCTTCTTTTCGATAACCTGATGTTATATTCATGTGTACCGATTTTATCAGTATGGCCGATTAAATTGATTTTTATATGAGGCCTATCCCTTAAAAATTTCAATAACTTATTCAGTTCGAGGTAAGAATTGGGCAATAATTTAACCTGGTCAAAATCAAAATAAATATCCTTCAGCAATATTTCATGTTCTACCAGGATACCGGAGTCATAGGGTACTATAATCTCCCTCGGAAGGATGGGTGGAATTTTAAACATAGTGAGCTCATCGATGTAATAATATGAAAATGCCTGAGTCAGATCTGCAGTACTTTTTATCACCCGGGTAGATAAATCGTTTTTAAAATTACCAATTGTGAGACAGCTTGCTTCAGTTTCTGCAAAAAAACGAACCTCTATTCGTTGCCAATCTTTCTGTGTTTTCATTGGTAGATTGTAAAAAGGTTTTAATTCCAATAGTCTGTCATCAATAGCTGTAGTTGGTTTCAAATCAAATGCTACTTGCATTTCATCTACCAGGATACCTTTGAGCATAGGTGCCACCCACATAGAAAGGTAATATTCCTGTCCTATGACCAGAGAATCCAATAATGTCACTGAAATATACTCTCTGCAATGAAGCTTTCCCTGGTTACAACCATACATGGTAATGCCAACTTTAGACTTTCCTCTAAATGGTCTAATGTCATCAAATCCTCTATCTTTCCAATATTTGGGTACATATATTTGTTCGTGGTATACATCCGGTGAGGCAGCAGTAGGGCTTTTCCACTCTTCAAATACAAGATCAAAATCTTTCCCGGTATAAAACCATTTTTCAGGTGCTCCTTTTATCTTTTCAAAACCTGGATTGGGAATCATATTAGGTAGCTGACCCCAGGCTTGGTTTGGGATGACTAAATATATTATCACAGTACATTTTATAGCCTGGTAAAGTTGCATTCCTCCTGCAATTTACTTCATTTCGGATTTTCATGGCAAGTAGAATCAGAACATACCAAAAAATCATATATTTATTAATCATAATACATTTGCTTATTTTTACCCTATCAAATAAAATATCCAAAGATTCACATGGCGCTAAAATACAAAAGAGTACTACTCAAGCTGAGTGGTGAGGCATTGATGGGTGATCAACCCTTTGGTATTCAAGCAGATCAGCTCCAGCATTACTCCAGTGAAATTAAGTCTGCCGTTGATTTGGGGGTAGAGGTAGCGATTGTGATAGGGGGTGGCAATATTTATAGAGGATTGAGCGCTGAAAAATCAGGTGTTGAAAGAGTTCAGGGAGATTATATGGGTATGCTGGCCACAGTAATCAACGGCATGGCATTACAGAGTACTATGGAGGATCTTGGACTTTATACCAGGTTGGTTTCAGCAATAAAAATGGAACAGGTGGCAGAACCATATATCCGTAGAAGAGCCATCAGGCACCTTGAAAAAAGGAGAGTGGTCATTTTTTCAGCAGGCACAGGTAATCCATATTTTACTACCGATTCTGCAGCAGCACTCAGGGGTAATGAAATCTGCGCTGATATATTACTCAAAGGCACTAAAGTAGACGGAATTTATACTGCTGATCCAAAAAAAGATCCAAGAGCAACCAAATATGAAAAAATATCATACAGAGAAGCCATAGACAAATCCCTCGCAGTAATGGATATGACCGCATTCACTATCTGTCAGGAAAACAAATTACCTATTATTGTGTTTGATGTTACACAAAAAGGAAATCTTCTACGCATACTCAATGGTGAAACTCAACTGGGTACCCTGGTCTGTTAGTAAGAAATTTATTCTAAAATCTCGCCCTTATAATAATTGATGATAGATTGGATGTCTCTGTCTTCTTGCATTGCCGGTGCAAGGCTGTAAATACAGGCATGGCCATTAAAATCATCTTCCAGCACTTCTGCCAGTATATCAATCGAACGTGTTTTGTCACCCAATATATAATAAATTGCAGCCCGGCAATAAAGTAAATCCGAACCTACAGAAGCGATTTCACCCTGATCCAGTATATCTAAAGACTGTTGAATCTTTCCTTGTTTTAGTAAAAAACTGGCATGTTCAAACCAATATGTATTTTGTTCAGGGGCATTTTGAGTTGCTTTTCTGAAATTGCGATGTGCTTTATCCAATTCCCCTACCTGTGCATATGCTTTTGCCAATGCCAGGAAGTAAGTATCACTGGTATCATCTAAAGCAATTGCTCTCCTGTAAGACTGGATTGCCTTATTCCATTTCTCTTCAAATGCGTAACATTGACCCAAGAGGTAATGAGATTCCTCTCCAAAAACATCCATTTTCAGGCTTTGGCTCAAATATTTTTTTGCCAGCTTGATGTCTTTCAACGCGATGCAACATTCAGCAATAGATATCAATATATCGTACTCTTCGCCAAAAGTGTTTAATACTTCCTGATACACCGAAAGAGCTTTGTCCCATTGCCTGAGTAATACACAGGTCTCTGCACAATCCAGATAGGCTTGTTCAAATTGTGGTTTTATTAAAAAAGCATATTCAAAAGCATCAATTGCCTGTGCATATTCCCCCAAATTAGAATAGCAGTGTCCCAGATTATACCAAGCAAAATGAGAGTAAGGTGCATTTTCAAGCATTTCCTGCAGAAAAGAAGTAATCACCTTATAAATG
>CAYNIG010000431.1:0-3133 GCA_964396995.1 uncultured Saprospiraceae bacterium
GAACCGAATGGAATGAATACATCAATCCGGGAATACCGATTTCGAAGGAGGCTTATGAAATTCATAAGATTGATGCCGCCACGCTGTCCCGTAAGCCCACTTTTGGGCAGTTAGCAGATAAAATAAATGCGTTCATAGGGAAGTCCGACCTGGTTACTTACAATTCATATAAATTGGATATTCCGATCCTGGTCGAAGAATTTGCAAGAGCAGGGATTGATTGGGATACCAATGGCAGAAAAATTATCGATACGCAAAGGATATTTCATAAAATGGAACCACGCACACTCAAAGCAGCGTTGAAGTTTTACTGCCAGCAGGATTTGGAGTCTGCCCATGACGCTCTGGAAGATACCAGGGCGATGGTGGAAATATTTAAAGGCCAGGTAAAAAGGTATGAGAACCAAAATCTCGAAGATGAAGAAGGAAATTTCACGCCGGCTCCTATAAAAAAGGATATCAAAGCATTGCATGAATTTACTAATGACCAGAATATGGTAGATGTTAGTAACAGACTGAAATACAATTCCGAAGGAGTCATGATTTTTAATTTTGGTAAATATATTGGACAGCCGGTAATTGAAGTTTTTAAAAAAGACCGCAATTTTTACCATTGGATTCAATCGAAGGAGTTTTCTGTACAGGTAAAAAATATCTTAAAAAAAGTGTACAAAGAACACATTGAAAAGCAGATTCGATTATGATCCCAATCAGTAAAAGGAACAAGCACCCTGATTTTTTTCCCTGTATCTTTACCATAATTAAAATCGACGATTTTTCGTTTTATAGAATGCGTATGATCAGGAACTTTTTTTTCATACTGGTTTTATTCCTTCAACAGTGCAAGCCTGATGAGCAGGCTTCATCAGGAACTGCAAGCCTGGAATTTAACCCGGTGTACGATAATGTTGCCTTTGAGCCGGTCGTTGCCTATGACTATACAGGCAGGCAAAAAATCAAATTCTCCAAATTTGATTTTTTCATTACCGGAGTTGAATTTATATCATCTGCTTCCGTTACAAACGAAAGAGCAGGAAGGATAGACTTTACTTCGGGTTCGCTTACTGCTAAAAAAATTACTCTCAACGGTGTCAAAGCCGGCACATACACAGGATTGAGATTTTACATTGGTGTAAAACCGGATTTAAATAAAAAATTGCCTAAAGATTTTGACAGCAGCAATCCATTATCCAGTTCCAGCCATTATTGGGATTCCTGGAATTCTTATATTTTTAATAAGATTGAAGGAGTGGTTGATACTGCCGGAAATGGAAAATATGATCTGGGATTTGCAATCCATACCGGCACGGATGAATGCATCTCAATCTATGAGTTAAATAGACCAATACAAGTGACAGAAAATGAAAACACATCATTTGTATTTGATTTGGATATAAAAAAACTATTTATCAGAGGAAATGGTTTATTTGATATTGCCAGCAGTCCGTTAAATCACAATCCTGCTAATATAGAGACATTAAAGTCCTTTAGTAGTCGAATGCCTGGTGCTATTCAAATTAAAAATTGATCAATGCCAAAGTATAAAGCGATTTTACTTTTAGCATTTTTATTTTCATTTTCATGCGATTTTGATCCAAGCGAACCGGATCAGGGGAAATTGGACCATATAGTATATGCACCTACCTTTGTTAGTGCTCCAGCGGTGCCTGGTTATCCTCAAATGGAAATACCTGAAGACAATCCATTGACTGAAGAAGGCATCCAATTAGGTAAAAAACTTTTCTTTGATCCGATATTATCTCGTGATTCAAGCCTGGCATGTGCCGGTTGCCACAAGCCAGAACTCAGCTTTACAGATGGTCTTGCCACCAGTAAGGGGGTAGATGGACTAAATGGAAAAAGATCGGCAATGAGCCTGATTGATATTGGATTCCAAAAAAATGGATTGTTTTGGGATGGACGAAGCAATACTCTGGAGCAGCAGGCTTTGTTGCCAATAGAGGATGTGTTGGAAATGCATTTTACCTGGCCCGGGGCGATAGAACGAATTAAAAAGCATGATACTTATCCTGCCGACATAAGAAAAGCATTTGGTATAGTTCATATTGATTCCATTTCTAAATATTTGATTACCAAAGCCATAGCTCAGTTTGAACGAACTTTGGTATCGAGCGGCCGGGCAAAATATGATCTTGCTTTAACTCCAGGATCAGGAGTGTTTTTTACCGAGAGTGAATTAAGAGGATTTGACATGTATTTTGACCGTTCAGGGGGCAGGTTACCCGATGCAGAATGTTTTCATTGTCATAATTCGCCTTTGTTAGCTTCCAACGATTATTTTAACAATGGTATTCAAAAAGTCACCAGCTTGAATGATTTTGAAGATCCGGGGCGAGGTAAAATCACTGGATCATTAGTAGAAAATGGGCAATTCAGGGCCCCTACACTCAGAAATATTACATTAACTGCACCTTATATGCATGATGGACGATTTAAAACACTTACGGAAGTGTTAGAGCATTATAATTCCGGAGGTCATCCCGCAGATAATAAAAATCCGTTTATCAGATCCTTAAACCTTACGGCAAGCCAAAAATCGGACTTAATTGCGTTTTTGCATACCCTCACAGATAGCAGTTTTGTTAAAAATCCGGCTTATAAGAACCCCTTTTAAGGGATAGAAGCATTTTTTTTTATTTTTTTTAAAGAATGGAATGGGACAAAAAAATATTATTTTTCAACATTAAATTATTATATAATATATAAATTATTAAAAGCCAATAATATATAGTAAATCACAATTATATTAAAAATATTTATATATAACAATGCCGAAAAAATGTCTTTGAAATCCCTTCTCTAAGTACCGATTATTGTATTGTGATTTTTAATTAAACATTTCTAATCACCACTGAATCAAAAAAGTATTCAGTGATCCTTTTTAAATAAAAAGGATATTGTTCATGGGATTATAATTTGTCTGATAGGGAGTCATACAAAAGTGTATAACTCCCTATTTTAAATCTTTTCATGAACAATGCACAAATTTGAAAAGTTCTAGGTTCATTATAATATAACCAATAGTGTTTATTCTATGCACATTGGATATGTTCATGGGATTATAATTGTCGGATAGTCAGCCTCTGCAAACGTGTAGAAGCTGACTATTTTT
>CAYNIG010000432.1:0-3129 GCA_964396995.1 uncultured Saprospiraceae bacterium
AAGGCCTCATCACTGAGGCCTTTTCGTTTAAGAATTTCGTCTTTTATTCAATATCCAAACTTAATTTTCTAATTTTTAATATCCAGCGTTTTGAGGGAAAACACCTGGGTCTGATCTGTCGATCTGAGTCTGAGGAATCGGTCTCAAATAATGTTTATCAGCAACGGCGGATGCCTGAGGATTGTATTTTTTTACTCTGTCAACCAACAATCCCCATCTTTTCAAATCCAGCCATCTGGTCTGCTCACCGGCTAGCTCCCGGGCTCTTTCTTCTACTAAAAAGTCAAAAGTCATCTGAGCTTCTGTGATTTTCATTGCATCTTTTTTACCAGGAAATCCTGCTCTTACACGCACGGCATTCACCGCATCTGTAGCTTCTTTTATTTTACCAAGCTTTAAAAATGCCTCAGCCTGCATCAAATAAATATCTGCTAATCTGAAAACAAAATAATCTCTTGAACCTCGAGGCTCTGTTCTATCTGAACGTTTGGTATCAAAGAATTTAGATAAAGTTGGGAAACGAGCTTCACTGTATGCACTGGGTACTAATACCTGGTACTTTTTAGTTGCTCTTTCTTCCTTACTCATTTCATATCCAGGGATTAAAATGGTAGTATCACCCAAAGCAAAATTTAACTTAGTTTTAGAATTATCAAATGTGGCGTTTAGATTCGAACCGGGAAAATTACATTTCCATACATGACGAAAAGACTTTTCATATCTGGAATCATTTACGCGATCAGCAAAAATCGTGTTGAGTAAATAAGCTGTCGGTCTCAATCTTTTGAAAGGTCTTCCATAAAATACATCACGCTGCATACCAGGTTCGGTATCATATTGCATCCCAAAATATAAATGCAGGTTATTTCCACCTCCGCCTTCTCCTCCGGCATTGGTAGCATTAGTGATTTGATCTGTGGTATACTGCACTGCCCATACTACTTCAGAATTTGTTTGATTGTTTTCATCGTGAACTGCTGCAAAATCGTCTAATAATTTAAAACCATATTTAGTGATAATCCCTGAAGTAAGGTCAGCAGCCTTTTGAAAATCATCGGCTGCTTTGGCAGGACCATAGGCTTTGGCCAAATAGACCTTAGCTAATAAAGCTTCTGCTGATGCTTTGGTAGCTCTGCCATAATCAGTAGAATGAGCTTTGTTTTCCAGATCTGCAATTGCCTCTGTACAGTCTTTAATTATCTGAGTATACATTTCAGCATCGCTGGCACGCTTTGTGGCTTTAGTAGGACCTTCCGTTTCAGTCAATCTCAGGTCTACCCCTCCAAATTGCTGATGCAGGATATAATAATAATGTGCTCTGAGAAATTTGGCTTCAGCAATCCGTACTTTCTTAGTAGCATCCGGAATTCCAGTTACATTGGCTGCTCTTCCGATAACTGCGTTGGTCGTATTAATTCCTTTATACAATTCATCCCACAAAATAGCAAGATAGTCAACCGTGGGTTGTAACTGGGCATCATAAAAATGGAATCCTTTATAACCGCCATCTGCACCAGTTGCATAGATGTCAGTACCATATTCAGTAAGAGTAAGACCCAGTTGGGTGGCATAAAAAGTCCGCAAAGATGAATAAGCTGCTTTTACGGCATCATCAAAACCTTTAGCAGTATTGATATAGTCATTTCCTATATTGGATATTACCGTTTCTTTCAGTAAATCATCACCACAGGAAATGAAAGAAAATAAGAAGCAAGTAATCAAACCTGCTTTTAATTTGTTTAAAAATAAATTTTTCATTTTCAAAAAAAAATTAATTATAATTATTAAAACTTAAAATTAAAGCCAAATGTAACTACCCGCGTAGCAGGAGTAATACCATTATTTACAGCAGTGATTCCATTCGCTGAACTGGTAATGTTGGCCTCAGGATCTACCCCATTGTATTTTGATCTGAATTCAGACCAAATAAATGGTTGTTGAATACTGGAGAAAAATCGCACCGATTCTGCTTTCATTTTTTTTGATAATGAAGCAGGTAAGGTATATCCAAAATTAATATTTCTCAATTTAATAAAACTGCCATCAAAATAAATTAAAGCTGTATTGTTTACAGGAAACTCCTGGTTGCTTTTGGGTCTTGGAAATTCATTAGTTGGATTATTGGGAGTCCAATAATCCACTTTTATTTGCTGATATCGACCAGCTAAAGCATTGTTGTTTTGGTGGAAACCGGAAACTATTTCCTGCCCTATGCTGGCATAAAAGAAGGCGCTCAGATCAAACCCTTTGTAAGTAAAACGATTTGTAAAACCAGCCTGAAAATCAGGAATATCACTACCTAGAATCACTCTATCTAAAGCATTGATTTTGCCATCTTTATTGGTATCCTGAATTTTAATCTGACCTACTTCAGAACCAAAGGATTTTGCGGCATCTGCTTCGTTGGACTGCCAGATACCTATTTTTTTATAGTCAAAATAAGAATTTAAAGGCTGTCCGATGAACCATCTATTTCCTAGATCATCTACTTTTCCATTGTAAAGCTCAATGATTGCTTCGGTATTTTTTGTAAATTGAAAATCTGTAGTCCATCTGAAGTTTTTGGTGTTGATATTTACAGTGCTAACATTTAACTCAATACCCTTATTTCGGGTATGACCAACGTTTCGTGTCACCGCATTAAAACCCGTAGACCCTGGTAAGAAATCTGATAGAAGCAAAGATTCAGTATCTGTTTTATAATATTCTATAGAACCCTGTACTCTTCCTTTAAGAACTGAAAAATCCAAACCTATATTGGCAGTAGCAGAAGACTCCCATCTCAAGTCAGGATTACCTATCGTGTTGGGCCGGTAACCAAATGCTGCAGAAGAACCGAATGCATATACTGTTCTTCCCAATAAACCTTGTGTTTGGTAAGGAGCCACTCCCTGATTTCCAACTTTTCCCCATCCGGCTCGTAGCTTTAAAAGATCTACCCATGATACATTTTTCATAAATGATTCATGACTAATATTCCAACCTACTGCCACCCCCGGGAAATTACCATATTTGGTATTTTCCCCAAATCGGCTAGAACCATCTCTGCGAAGTGTAAGCGTTAATAAATATTTATCTTTAAAGTCATAATTTAATCTTCCCATGAAAGAGTTTATGGTCCATTGAATC
>CAYNIG010000433.1:0-3120 GCA_964396995.1 uncultured Saprospiraceae bacterium
TTGCAAGTGGTGCTTTACCTTGACTTGGTTTGAAATCGTCGAGATCGGGTAACAGTAAAGGTAGAGCATTTTCATCTATTACGTGGGTTACCCCTTCCCGATCATATAAAATAGGAAATGGCTCGCCCCAATATCGTTGCCTGGAGCAATTAGCATCCCGCATTTTAAAATTTATCTTCTTCGTACCAATGCCCATTATTTCGAGGCGATTGCAGATTTCATCTATGGCATCTTTTACCTCCATTCCATTTATAAAATCAGAATTGATCATTTTACCCAGTTTGTCTTCTATGGTTGCACCGGGGTACATGGATTTATCTATAATTTCTATGATGGGAAGTTGAAATTTTTTTGCAAATGCGTAATCCCGGGTATCATCGGCGGGTACTGCCATGATGGCGCCTGTACCGTAATCTTTTAAAACATATTCACCTATCCAGATTGGAATTCTTTCCTTATTAAATGGATTGATGGCGTAGGCTCCTGTGAAAGCTCCTGTCACCTCCTTTACTTCAGACATACGATCTACTTCAGATCGTGATTTTACATAGTCAAGGTATTTTTCAATATTCTGCCGCTGATCAGGTGTTGTAATAAGTGGAACCAAATCATGTTCTGGTGCAAGTACCATAAATGTAGCCCCGAATATAGTATCAGCCCGGGTGGTATAAATCTCCAGTTTTTCAGTATGACCCTGGATATCAAAAAACACCTGTGCCCCGGTTGATCTGCCAATCCAGTTGGCTTGCATGATTTTCATAGATTCACTGTAATTCACTTCATTCAGGTCATTCAACAGCCTTTCAGCATAAGCAGTGATTCTTAAAAACCATTGTGTCATGGGCTTACGTTCTACCGGGTGTCCACCTCTTTCAGATAAACCATCTTTGACTTCATCGTTAGCCAGTACAGTACCCAGAGCTTCACACCAATTTACAAAAGCTTCTTTGCGATAAGCCAATCTGTAATTCATCAGGATATCGGATTTTTGTTTTGCCGTATAGCCTTTCCAATCTTCAGCGGCAAAAGGAGGGCAGGGGGATTGTGCTGCATTTATATATTTATTTCCCTCTTTTGTGAAGATATCTTCTAATTCGGATATTGGCCTTGCCGTATTTTTATCCTGGTCATACCAACTTAAAAACAAGTTTCTGAATATCCATTGAGTCCATTTATAGAATTTGGGGTCACTGGTATTCACTTGCCTGCTCCAATCAAAGCTAAATCCGATATTATCCAATTGAGCCCGGTAGCGTTTAATATTTTCGTTGGTCGCTTTTTCAGGGTGGATTCCGCGTTGGATAGCATATTGTTCAGCAGGTAGTCCAAAGGAATCAAATCCCATTGGGTGCAATACTTCATACCCCTTCATTCGCTTATAGCGCGAAAAGATATCCGATCCAATATATCCCAGCGGATGGCCTACATGCAAGCCTGCTCCGGAAGGGTATGGGAACATATCCAACACATAATATTTGGGTTTGCCAGAGTGGTTGTTAACCTGGTAAATATTATTTTCAGCCCATACTTTTTTCCACTTTGATTCAATTTCAGAAAAATTCAATTCCATATTGGGGACAAAGGTAATTAAACGAAAACGGTTGGCCGATATAGGACCTTTGAATAATCCAAAATCAATAGTTTAATAATGCCACAGGCACCTATTCATTTACCTTCCCTTTTCTTAGAAGCCTGGAAACCAAATTTTGGACTCCTTCTGTCGCTTTCATTTTGATCAGTTCCAGGTTTTTGCGTGACCCTAATTCATACGAAATATGGGGATTGGGATCAATATAATACAATTTACAATCGCGCGGTAAATACCGTATCAGGCTGGCCGCCGGATACACTTGCATAGAGGTACCCACAATAATACAAATTTGGGCATCACTGCATTCCAGGGCAGCCTTCTCCAGCATAGGTACTTCTTCTCCGAACCAAACTATATGGGGTCTGAGTTGACTGCCAAGTTCACATTTATCATTCTGTGTCAGATCAACTCTCCATTCATATATTAAATTTGAGTTAGCTGTACTTCGTACTTTAAATAATTCTCCATGCAGATGTATGATGTTTTTACTTCCGCCTCGCTCATGCAGATCATCTACGTTTTGGGTTATGATGATGGTATGAAATGGTCCCTCAAGTTTTGCAAGTGAAATGTGGGCAAGATTAGGATTGGCCTTTTTTAATTGTGCCCTGCGTTGATTATAAAAATCCAATACCCTTTCTGGATTTCGGTTCCATGCTTCCGGTGTTGCTACTTCCTCCACTCTATGTCCTTCCCACAGACCATCTGTATCCCGAAAGGTCTTCAATCCACTTTCTGCGCTTACCCCTGCACCGGTAAGTACTACCAATTTTTGCATTTTCATTTATTCAAATAAAGTATGAAATGCTTTTCCCAGGTTTTCGACCAAGTCTGAAGCAATCATGGATTCATAACTCTGACCCTCATATGCGAAATCTCCCGCCAATCCATGTATATAAGTACCTATTATGGCCGCCGTGTCGGTGTCATATCCCTGTGCCAGGAATGCAGTGATAATACCTGTGAGCACATCACCTGATCCTGCTGTTGCCATACCGGGATTACCAGAGCAGTTAAAATAGACTGTACCATCACTCATAGCGATTTGGCTATGTGCACCCTTAAGGATGATGGTGACTGAATATTTTTTGGCACTTTCTCTTAATAACTCAAGACGGTCAAAACAGGTTTTACTATTACCAAACAATCTTTCAAATTCTTTCAGGTGAGGAGTGAGGATTGAACCGCCCGGAATGTGGGTTAATAAATCCTTATTGTTTGCAATGATATTGAGTGCATCTGCATCCAATACCATTCGTCCATCATACTCCTGAAGCAAGGATTTAAATATCCTTACTGTAGACTCCTTTTGATCTATTCCGCATCCAACTCCTATTGCTGAATAACGCCGGATGTTTTCAGGCAGTGTGGACCAATAATAATTATGTTGATCAATTGAAGCCATTGCTTCCGGTACTGCCATTTGAAGAATTGGGTATAAATTTACAGGTAAATGGTTAGTAAGCAACCCCACACCGCTTCTCAGACATGCTTTGGAGGACAAGATAGATGCTCCCGCTTTTCCGTAA
>CAYNIG010000434.1:0-3107 GCA_964396995.1 uncultured Saprospiraceae bacterium
CTTTTTGCCAGGTGAAGTGATTTTCTCTACTAGTTTTAGTGAAGAAGATCAGGTCATTTTACATTTTATTGCAGATACAAAAGCCCAGGTGGAAGTATTTACGTTGGATACCGGAAGACTATTTCCAGAAACCTATTCTACCTGGTCACGATCTTTGGAAAAATATCCACTTTCGATTAAAGCATTTTACCCGGATACAAACCTTATCCAATCTTTCGTGGAGTCTAAAGGCCCCAATAGTTTTTATGAATCGGTCGAAAACAGAAAAGAATGCTGTCGATTAAGAAAAGTAGAACCACTCAAAAGAGCCCTTGCTGGAAAAAAAATATGGATTACCGGTATTCGAGCTGAGCACTCCCCAGACAGATCACAAATGTCGGCAGTGGAATGGGATGAATCTCATCAATTGATCAAAATTCATCCATTGTTGCATTGGTCAATGGAGCAGGTCAAAGCTGAGGTCAAAAAAAATGAAATACCTTATAATCCTTTACACGATAAAGGGTTTGTTTCCATTGGGTGCGCACCCTGTACCAGGGCAGTCAGACCTGGAGAAGATTTCAGAGCTGGCAGGTGGTGGTGGGAAGACGCATCAAAAAAAGAATGCGGGTTGCATATACATATTGAATCAAAATAAGGATTGCTGAAAATTATGAATAGTCATTTTAATCATTTAAAAGAATTAGAAGCAGAGAGCATATACATCCTGCGTGAGACTGCTGCTCAATTTGAGCGGCCTGCCCTACTTTTTAGCGGCGGTAAAGATTCCATCACCTTGGTTTATTTGGCTATCAAGGCATTTGCTCCTGCTCCCATTCCATTTCCCCTGGTACACATTGATACGGGTCATAATTTTCAGGAAGCATTGGATTATCGGGATGCTTTAGCTGCCAAGTTCAAGGCCAGGCTAATTGTACGAAAAGTAGAAGATACGATAAAAGCTAAAGGGCTCACAGAACCTAAAGGGAAATTTGCAAGCAGAAATTGGTTACAGACTCATACTTTATTAGACACCATTGAAGAATTTGATTTTGATGCATGTATTGGAGGAGCCCGCAGAGATGAAGAAAAAGCGAGAGCCAAAGAAAGAATCTTTTCAGTCCGCGATGAATTTGGGCAATGGAACCCTAAGTTACAGCGGCCCGAACTATGGAATATTTTAAATGGCAGAATCAGCAAAGGCGAAAATGTGCGTGTATTTCCGATCAGCAATTGGACAGAAATAGATGTATGGAATTACATAAGACAAGAAAATATCCCCTTACCTGTAATCTATTTCGCTCATGATCGGGAAGTAATTACACACGACGGACAATTGATAGCCGTATCCCCTTTCATTACAGTAGAAGATAGTGATATACGGTCGATCAAAAAAGTACGGTACCGAACCGTAGGGGATATGACCTGTACGGCCGCAGTAGAGTCTCATGCATCCACACTGGATTCAGTAATAGATGAAATCTTATCCAGTAAAATTAGCGAACGAGGCGAAACCAGGATAGATGATAAGCAAACCGAAGCAGCTATGGAAGACAGAAAAATCAATGGTTATTTTTAACGGTAAAGAATTAAAGGGAAAATCAGATGGATTTATTAAGATTAATTACAGCAGGAAGTGTAGATGATGGAAAAAGCACGCTGATAGGCCGCTTACTGTATGATAGTAAAAATATATGGATAGATCAGATTGAGCAATTAGAGCAAATATCTAAAAATAAAAAGGCAACACAAATAGACCTCGCTTTATTGACCGATGGGTTACGTGCTGAAAGAGAACAAGGAATTACTATCGATGTCGCCTACCGGTACTTCTCCAGTCCACATCGAAAATTTATCATCGCCGATGCTCCCGGGCACATTCAATATACCCGCAATATGGTCACCGGGGCATCAAACTCTGACCTGATGATATTATTAATTGATGCCCGACAAGGCGTGATAGAACAGACCCGAAGGCACAGCATTATTGCCTCCCTGTTGCAAATTCCTCATATAATAGTGACCATTAATAAAATGGATCTGGCAGGGTATGATGAAAATGTATACAATCAAATCATACAAGATTATAAAGATATTGCCGAAAAACTAAGTTTAAAAAATGTTCACTTTATACCCATCTCAGCTCTGGATGGGGACAATGTAGTCAATCGTTCAGACAAAATGCCCTGGTATACAGGTTCAGCATTATTGCCATTATTGGAATCCATAGACATACATGCCGCAGAAAAAGTACAACAAGCCCGGTTCCAGGTGCAGTATGTAATCAGACCGCAAACAGAAGATTTACATGATTACAGAGGATATGCAGGCCAGATTGCAGGGAACACCTTTACCAAAGGTGATAAAATAAAAATTTTACCCCAAAACAGGGATTCTGTCATAGCATCCATAGAACACCACGGTAAGGAAGTTAATACGGTTGGGGCTGGAAATCCTGCAGTAATCCATACTTCAGATGATATAGATATTAGCCGCGGGGATTACATAGTAAAATCAGATGAAATTCCGTATTTGTCTAAGCAACATGAGGTAACTCTGTGTTGGTTTGAAGAAAAACCATTGCAAGTATCCAATAAATATTTATTGCAACATAGAAGCAAACTTGTAAAAGCCGTTGTCAAAGGAATAAATTACCGGTTAGATGTAAACACACTGGAAAAAGAAACAGATATAAATAAACTGGAATTAAATCAGGTAGCCTCGGTAAAAATTAATACGGCAAGTGCCTTAGCCTATGATACATATGAAAATTCCAAATTTCTTGGATCTGCCATTTTAATAGATGAAACCAGTCATAAAACGGTAGCGGCACTATTATTTAATGAACCGATTTTAGTAGAAACCATTTGATATGTTCGCAAAATCTCAAGTCGTATTGGCAGGAGCAGGTCCCGGAGATGAATCGCTTGTCACATTAAAATTGGTAGAATGTCTCAAACAAGCAGACATCATTCTCGCTGATAGGTTAGTCAATAAAAGGATCATCGAATTATACGCCAATCCCAACGCAGAAATAATACAGGTTGGCAAGGAAGGTCATGTAACAATTAAAACAGCCAAGGAGTAAATAAACGAGATGATCTAAAAATACGCAAAGCTAGGGATAA
>CAYNIG010000435.1:0-3096 GCA_964396995.1 uncultured Saprospiraceae bacterium
GGTAACAGGGGATAAATTAATCCTGAATATGGAGTTCGATACCAAGGATACCAACAGCATTGGAAAGGATATTGTTTATACTTTTAAGTCGAGTGAGGTGGATCTGGAATTGGACCATACTACAAAAGTAATCTGGAAAAAGATACAAGAAACTTCAAGTCCGCTCAGTGGTTGTTGGAGAATAACAGACCGTTTAGGTCAGGATGGAACGCTAAGCCCTATGCCCCAAGGTGATCGAAAGACGCTAAAAATCATGAGTGGCAGTAGATTCCAATGGTTTGCCATCAATCCAAAGACAAAACAATTTTCGGGAACAGGAGGGGGTACTTATACTTTAGTTGATGGAAAATATACTGAAAAAATAGATTTTTTTTCAAGGGATAAATCCAGAGTAGGTGCTGAACTTAGCTTTGAAGCAAACATCGATGGAAGAATATGGACTCACAAAGGGAAAAGCTCCACTGGAAATTCGGTGCATGAGGTTTGGACAAAACAATAAGAATCATGATGAATAATTAATTTAAATTAAATTAAACTAAAATGAGAGGAATTAATTTGTATTCGATTACCATTTTTACATTTTGGTTGACTAATATTAATGTTTTTGCTCAGAAGCAAACCATATCTGGTGCAGATTCGAAATTATTTAAACTTATTGACTTGTACTCACAAGCCAGAGAAAAACAAGACACCATTCTTTTAAAATCAATTTTAACTCCTGATGTAGACCAATTGGTATCTACCGGTGAATGGAGAAATGGATTGGCTTCCTCCATCAAAGGCATGCTTAGAAGTTCAGCTGCCAGTGCCGGTAACAGAACAATCACCGTAGATAAAATCAAATATATCGGAACCGATGCAGCCATAATAGATACCCGGTATGATGTACCTAATGCTGACGGTTCTGTGCGGAAAATGTGGAGCTGCTTTATTGCAATAAAAGATCGGGACGATTGGAAAATATCGGCTATCAGAAATATGATGCCAACCGGTCCAAATTGATATAATAATAGACTTTTATGAGTATGCCTTAGATTTATCAATGCGCATCTAACCAATTATTGCCCGTACCCATTTCGACTACGATGGGTACTTCCAATCCCGGTATGGCTATTTTCATCTCATGTTCTATCATTGGTTTAATATCATTAAGTTCAGATTTGTACACATCAAATACCAACTCGTCATGCACTTGCAAAGTCATCACAGACTTTAGGTTCATGGCTTTGAGTTTATGATAAATTTTAACCATGGCGAGCTTAATCATATCGGCTGCAGAGCCTTGTATAGGAGAGTTGATGGCATTGCGCTCGGCTTGTGCCCTCACTGTAAAATTTCGTTCATTTATTTCAGGCAGGTATCTTCTGCGACCAAGCAATGTTTTTACATAACCCTTTTCTTTGCAGAATTTGATGGTATCGGTCATATAGTTTTTAATACCTGGAAATTGAGTAAAATAATTGTCTATGATTTCTTTTGCTTCACCTCTTGGGATATTTAATGTCTGGCTAAGACCAAATGCAGACTGGCCATAGGCAAGACCAAAATTTACCGCTTTGGCTTTTCGCCGCATGTCCTTTGTTACCTCAGTTAATGCTACACCAAACACTTTGGATGCTGTGGCAGCATGTATATCTTCACCCCGATCAAATGCCTCTATCATATTCTGATCTTTGCTGATAGCTGCTATGATCCTGAGTTCTATTTGGGAATAATCTGCGGATAAAATGATGTGGTCATTATCGCGAGGTACAAATGCTTTGCGTATTTCTTTTCCCCTGTCGGTACGGATTGGGATGTTTTGTAGATTGGGATTGATAGAACTCAATCTCCCTGTCGCAGCAATGGTTTGATTGAAGGTGGTATGCAGCCTGCCTGTCTTCCTGTTTATCAACTCCGGTATAGCATCTACATAAGTAGATTTGAGCTTCGCCAGTTCACGGTAATTCACAATACTATCAATGATGGGATGTACTTCAGTGAGTTTGGTAAGGGTATCTTCATTTGTTTGATATTGTCCGGTCTTTGTTTTAGCTCCCTGGTAAGGAATTTTCATTCTATCAAAAAGGATTTCACCCATTTGTTTCGGTGAGTCGAGATTAAATTCAGCACCGGCCATTTCATATATTTTTATTTTTATCTCTGAAAGTTCGCCACCCAGCTGTTTTGAATATTGATTTAAAAAATCCCCGTCTACTTGCACTCCCTGCCACTCCATATCCTGCAGCGTTTCTACCAATGGCAATTCAACATCACGATATAGATCCTGATGCCCTTTTTGGATTAAAAGGGGTTCAAATTTTTGTTTGAACTGAAAAGTAACATCGGCATCTTCAGCAGCATACTCAGCCAGGTCTTTTAACGGCACCTCTGCCATAGTTTTTTGTTTTTTCCCTGCTTTTCCTATCAATGCCTCTATTGGAACCGGTGTGTATTGCAGGTAATTTTCAGATAAAAAATCCATTTTGTGACGCTGATTGGCATCGATGAGGTAATGCGCTACCATAGTATCATAGAAAGGGGCTTTGATTTCCACCCCGTATTGTCTGATTACCTGCCAATCGAATTTAATGTTGTGCCCGATTTTAGTAATGCTCTCGTTTTCCAATACTACTTTGAATTTTTGCACCATAGCTTTGACTTTATCATGATCAGCAGGAGCGGGTACAAACCAAGCCTCATGTGCCTTAAAGCTAAAGGACATGCCGATCAAATCAGTATCGATAGAGTCCAGACCCGAAGTCTCGGTATCAAATGCAAATTCTGGTTGACTTAACAATTGGGCTATCAATTCATCTTGCAGAGCATCGGTATCCGCTATTCGATAAGTATGGTCAGTATTGGCAATAGTATTGGCAGCAGTGGCTCCGTCATCCGGATTATCGGATTCTTCACTCGGGTCATCAAATAAAGATGGAGTAGAGGATTTGATAGCTGGCTTGGCACTCACCACAGTATAATCTTCGCTGATCAGTCTTTTACCAATGGTGCGGAACTCCAGCTCAGCCAATAACGGAGCAAGTGCTTCTTTGTCGGGGCTTTCGATCAACAAAGATTTTTCATCAAATTCTATGGTGGGCACATCCGATATTACGG
>CAYNIG010000436.1:0-3067 GCA_964396995.1 uncultured Saprospiraceae bacterium
AAATTGGCTACCAATCTTATAAATAAAAGAACAGAGGATGATAAAATAAACGCCTATACCGGGATCATCAATAGTCAATATGAACAACTCAAATCTCAGATTGATAATGTATTGATGATGGCCCAGATAAGCCAATCTCCTTTTGAACTGAATAAAACCAATGTATGTCCCAAATCCCTGGTAGATGAAGTGATAAACAATATGCAATTGCAGATAAAGGATAAAAAAGCAGAGATCAGCATAGTGAGTGAAGAAATCGAGTCCACTTTATTTGCAGATTCTTTTCATTTAAAAAATGTATTTAGAAATATTTTGGACAACGCATTAAAGTATTGTCGTAATCCCAGGATCAAAATTGAATTGAAAAAGGAGAAGGAATCCTTTATAGTTAATTTTAAAGATAATGGACCGGGAATAAACGAAATGACAAAAGCCAAAATATTTGATCCGTTTTATCGCGGTGATCAAGATCAGAATACCAACGGATTCGGCTTAGGACTTGCTTATGTAAAGAAAATAGTATTGTTGCATAATGCTCATATCAAATTGATGACCGAAGCAGGACATCAGGGCACTACTCTTAGTCTCACATTCCCAACCATCACAAGATGATTTCAAAGAGAATTTTAATAGTAGAAGACGATACCTCATTGGGCTTGTTGCTGATGGATCATTTAGTGGCTGATCAATATCAGGTAATATGGAAAAGAGAGGCTTTATCAGCAATGGAGGTATTGAGAAAGCAGCAATTCGATATATGCTTGCTGGATATCAGTATGCCCGGTATGGATGGTTTTGCATTGGCCCGGCAAATCAGAAAAAACTTCGTTTCTCTTCCTTTTATTTTCATTACCGCCAGGGCACTAAAAGAGGATAAACTAAAAGCATATGAGCTAGGTGCGGAAGATTATATCATTAAACCTTTTGATCCGGATGAGTTACATTGTAAAATAGAGGTAGTACTTCGTCGATCCTCACAGATGCCAAAATGGAATATTAAAGAACAGATAAACCTGGGAAAATTTATTTTCTACACTCAGCGGCAAGAATTAGTATGCGATTCAGATAAAATAAAACTTACCGAAAAAGAAAATCAGATTTTACTCCTTTTTTGTAATCAACCCAATGTGGTCATACGCAGGGAAGATGCCGTATCCAGAATATATGGGAAATACGATTATTTTTTGGGTCGAAGTTTCGATGTTTTTGTTTCAAGACTAAGAAAAATATTTAAAGACGAAGAAGATATTCAAATAGAAAATGTATTCAAAGTGGGCTTTATATTCAGATTAAACGAAGCAGCATCATGTGTATAAAAAAGCCCTTGAAAAAATTCAAGGGCCCGAAATCAAATCCTTTTTTATTTTTTGTATTAGTTATAAGCGGCTGTAATTTTTTCTGCTAATTCAAGTCCTATGGCCAGCTGAGCTTCTGCAGTGGAACCACCAATATGAGGAGACAGTGAAATTTTTAAATTGGATAAAATATCTTTTGAAGGGGTAGGTTCATTAATAAAAGCATCCACTCCCGCACCTCCTAATTGACCTGATTTTAAGGCATCGATCAATGCCGCTTCATCTACTGTACCTCCCCTGGCCGTGTTGATAATGCAAGCACCTTTTTTCATTTTGCCCATTTCTTCTGCACCCAATATTGGTTTTTGACCGGATGGTACATGCAGTGAAATGTAGTCTGACACTGCTAATAAATCCTCCATTGAAGTAGTATTCAAATCAATTGCAAGTTCATTTTCATTGATATTGAATTTAAGTGTAGCTTTTGAAATCATAGGATCTGCAGCCACCACTTTCATACCAATTCCAATTGCCATTTTGGCTAGCTCCTGACCAATTCGGCCAAATCCGATTATACCCAATGTTTTACCCAATAATTGAGTACCAGCAGAGTATTTTTTCTTTAATGCATTAAAATCGGCAGTCTCTTCCCGCATTTGACTGTTGGATTGATTCAGCAACCGGGATAGGGAAAACATATGGGCTAGTGCCAATTCGGCTACAGCACGGGATGAGGCATTGGGTGTGTTAATTACCTGGATTCCTTTACCACGGGCATAGTCCACATCAATATTATCCATTCCCACACCCCCTCTTGCTATAATTTTCAGATGAGGGCATGCGTCAATAAGCTCTTTACGTACTTTGGTAGCAGACCTCACAATTAGTATTTCATATTCTTTCAGAGCCTGTGCCAGATCAGCTTGCTCTACTTTAGTGGTTTCCACTGTAAATCCGGCAGCTTCGAGTGCAGATTTACCATCCGCCTCAATACCATCGTTTGCTAAAATTCTTTTTTGCATAAATTCTGATTTTTCGGGTGCAAATAAAGAGTATATTAATGAAAAAGTTATAAAATAAATTTACTATTTAATTCCTCTCCAAATGCGGGTGTAGTGGCGCCTTGATTAGGACTATCCTGTCTCTGCAAAAAGTGGTAAATTTGAATTGAATTGGAATCAACTAACTCAGTATCACCGGAAAGTAAAATTTTCACAGGAAGAAGCATTTTTGTTTTTTTAGCCAACTTGATTTCTATTTTATTTCATCCACTATGGTGGCCTACTTTCGGCTTGTATATTCTATTGGTATTGAATCCTTATTTGTTTGGGGTATCTGAGCCTTCCTCTCAGTCTACGCTGTTGCTTCAGGTATTTGTACTCACCTTTATTTTACCGGCCATCTCTATATTGTTATTAAGAAAATTGAACCTCATCGATTCGCTATTTGTGAAAGAACGGATGGAGCGAATCGGACCGTATATTATAACGATGATTTTTTATTTATGGCTTTATGTTAACATCCGGCACGATGCCAAAGTGCCTTTGGTGTATAATATATTTGTTATGGGTGCATTGATTACTTTGGTGCTCATTTTTATTACCAATCTTTTTGTAAAAGTAAGTGCCCATACCGCAGTTATGGGTGGCCTGATCACTATGACCTGGGTGACATTTAATATTTTTTCACATGAAATATTCCGGTTTCAATGGCCGGGGCAGGAACCGGTACTGCTTTCCTGGCGAAATGTACTCATAATCAGTATTCTCATG
>CAYNIG010000437.1:0-3057 GCA_964396995.1 uncultured Saprospiraceae bacterium
CGCCAGAGGTGGACTCCTATAAGATCTTTATTGAAGATATCCCAATGCAATAAAGTACTGCTTACTATGGTTACCACCAATATGATCCAATGCCATTTTGATTTCTGATGAGTTAGCTCATGAATAGGCATTGATCTTAAAACATTATAATCTGCCTTTAATGATGTCTTCCACTACAGTAGGATCCAATAAAGTAGTTGTATCACCCAATTGACTCAGTTCACCTTCAGCGACTTTTCGCAATATGCGTCGCATGATTTTGCCACTCCGGGTCTTGGGAAGACCTCTGACAAATTGAATTTTATCGGGTTTTGCAATATGACCGATTATTTCTGCTACTTTATCTATTATTTCTTTTCTGATTTGATCACCCGCATCGGCATGAGAACTTATTACATAAGCATATACCCCCTGTCCTTTTATATCGTGGTGATATCCCACAATAGCACTTTCTACCACTTCAGGATGCATGTTGACGGCATTTTCCAGTTCTGCGGTACCAATACGGTGACCCGATACATTGAGTACATCATCTACCCTGCCTGTGATCCGATAATTGCCATGCTCATCCCGTAATGCACCATCTCCGGTAAAATATAAATTTTTATATACTGAGAAATAGGTTTTGAAACACCGGTCGTGATCGCCATAAGTAGTCCGAATTGTGCTTGGCCACGGAGCCCGTATACAAAGATTACCTGCAGCTGGATTTCCAAGAATTTCTTTACCATTTTCATCTACCAACAGAGGCTGCACACCGGGTAATGGTAAGGTGGCATAGGAGGGTATTCCCTCTGTAATGCCAGCCATATTCGATATCAGCACTCCCCCTGTTTCCGTTTGCCACCAGGTGTCAATTATAGGGCATTTCTTTTTCCCAATGTGCTCATCATACCAATGCCAGGCTTCTTCATTAATTGGTTCACCTACGGTACCCAGCGTTTTCAGACTACTGAGATCTTTCCCTTTTAGTGGTTCTAAACCAAAACTCATAAGCGATCGGATAGCAGTCGGTGCAGTATAGAGAATATTTACTTTATACTTATCTACAATATCCCAAAACCTGCTTGCATCAGGCCAGGTAGGGATTCCCTCAAACATCAGGCTGGTAGCCCCGTTGCACAAAGGCCCATACACTATATAACTATGTCCTGTAACCCAACCAATATCTGCTGTACAAAAATGAATTTCACCAGGGTCATATTGAAAAACGTTGGCAAAACTATAGGCAACATAGACCATATATCCGGCGCAGGAATGCACCACCCCTTTTGGTTTTCCGGTACTTCCACTGGTATACAGTATAAATAATTCATCTTCACTTTCCATGGTAGTTGCAGGAAAGTCGGTGATGCTTTCGTCTATCGCTTCATGCCACCAAATATCACGAGAATCATTCCATTGAATATCATCACCCGTGTGTTTGACCACGAATACTTTTTTTACAATATCAATGTTTTCCAGGGCATGATCTACCACCGGTTTTAAAGGAATATCTTTAGCCCCTCTCAGAGCGCCATCGCTGGTAATGATGAATTCTGATTGTGCATCCAATACCCGGTCGGCAATACTCTGTGCACTAAAACCACCAAATATGACTGAATGTATGGCCCCGATACGTGCACAGGCCAGTATTGCAATAGCCAACTCCGGAGTCATTCCCATATAAATACAAACCCGATCTCCTTTTTTTACACCATGAGAAGACAACATATGTGCCACCCGACAAACTGCCTTATATAATTCGCTGTAGGTATAAGTCCTCGAAGGATCTTTAGGATCGTTTGGTTCCCATATAAGTGCCGGTTGATCTGCTTTATCTTTTAAATGCCGATCCAGGCAATTTTCAGTGATATTTAATTGCCCACCTTCAAACCATTTTATAGTGAGCGGATCAAAACTCCAATTGGATACTTTTTCCCATTTTTTCTTCCATACAAAATGACTTGCTATATCAGACCAAAATGCATCCGGTTCTGTGATACTTTGTTGATACGCTTTGAGGTATTCTTCTTTGGAATTGATTCTATATGACATTGTCTTAACCAGTTATAGGGAGCAAGTTAAAAAAAAATGAGAACTGCATGCTAATCTCTATCCCCCGGAGTCCCAATTTGTTAATCTTTTCACACAAATTAATCTTTTTTGTAATATGTCTTATATTTACAAGTTCAAAATAAGAGAAAGAACTATGGCAGAGGTAAAATATACAGAAGATGATATCAAATCCCTGGACTGGAAAGAACATATCCGGTTAAGACCAGGTATGTACATTGGTAAACTGGGTGATGGAGCATCCCCTGATGATGGTATCTATGTTCTGATCAAAGAAGTGGTTGACAACTGCATAGATGAGTATACAATGGGGTATGGACGCCAGGTTGAGATCAATTGTGAAAATGGTTCAGTGGAAGTGCGTGATTATGGACGAGGTATCCCCCTGGGTAAAGTGGTTGAAGTGGTATCCAGAATAAATACCGGCGCTAAATATGATTCAAAAGCGTTTAAAAAATCAGTCGGATTGAATGGTGTTGGTACTAAAGCAGTAAATGCACTATCAGAATACTTTTATGTCCAGGCTTTTCGGGATGGCAAAGCCAAAGCGGCTGAATTCAAAAAAGGCGCGTTGATCAAGGACCCGGGTCTCGCCTCTTCAAAAGAAGAAAATGGAACCTACGTAAAATTTACACCAGATGCATCGATTTTTAAAAATTACGAATTCAATTTCAATCATATTGAAAATCAACTGTGGAACTACGCGTATCTCAATGCCGGTCTCAAAATAAAGTTTAATGACAAAGTCCTTCTTTCTAAAAATGGATTATTGGATCTGTTGGCCAGGAAAACAGAAGGGGATGAATTGCGATACCCGATCATTCATTTAAAAGGGGATGACATCGAACTTGCCCTTTCGCATGGAAATGAATACGGGGAGCAATATTATTCATTTGTAAATGGCCAAAACACCACTCAGGGCGGTACCCATCTGCAGGCATTCCGGGAAGCCGTAACGGAAACGGTACGTAATTTCTACAAAAAAGAGTTTGACCCGAAAGA
>CAYNIG010000438.1:0-3050 GCA_964396995.1 uncultured Saprospiraceae bacterium
CAATAGTCCGCAAGACAAGATGGAGTATATTCAGGTGAATCAGGAATCCGGATCTTTTATAATGATGGTGGGCGATGGATTAAATGACGCAGGAGCTCTGAAACAAAGTGATGTGGGGGTGGCCATCGCTTCTGATCATTTTAGCTTTACTCCGGCTAGTGATATCATAATAAATGAATCAACCCTAAATAAGCTGGATGCGTTGATCCGATTGGGTCATGGTGTCAGAATGCTGATTCTGCTGAGTTTCGCGTATTCGCTGGTCTATAATGGTATTGGGATCGCACTGGCTCTCACTGGTGGGCTTAAACCGGTGATTGCCGCCATACTGATGCCCTTGTCTTCAATGGGAGTTATTGGTATTGCCTACTTGGGTACGAAAATTATTCAACATAAATACCTGGTAACAAAAATATAAATGTTATTTTTAAATGAATATGTTAGATATTGCATCGATTGAGGCTATCAAAAAACAAGGCTTGAATGCTTTTTTGGATTTTGCCTCAATTGGCATCATATTGGTGGATAAGCATGGCGAAATACTGATTGCTAATAAATTTGCTTCTAAATTATTTGAATATGAAGAAGGTGATTTGTTGGGAAAAAATTTAAATATTTTAATTCCACATAGGTTTAAAGAAAGTCATGTTTATCACCATAAGAGCTATTATGAAGATCCACAGAGCAGGCCAATGGGTATGGGGATGGATCTGTTCGCTATCAAAAAAGGAGGCACTGAATTCCCTGTCGAAGTGTCGCTTGGAACCTATAGAAATGAATCAAATGAGGTCTATGTGATCGCTTTTATAAATGATATCACCCTCAGAAAAGAAAATGAACAGTCTATAAAAAAGTTAAACTCCGAACTGGAGAAAAAAGTAAATGAACGAACTGAAGCCCTGGCTGACGCTATAGTAAAACTGCAAAAACAAATAAAACAGACCGAAGATGCAAAAAAAGAATTGGCGGTAGCCCTGGCCAAAGAAAAAGACCTGAATGAACTTAAATCACGCTTTGTTTCAATGGCTTCTCATGAGTTTCGGACTCCATTAAGTACTATTTTATCTTCTACTTACCTGTTGCAGCAATATGTGACTTCTGATGATCAGCCCAAGCGCGAAAAGCATCTGGACAGAATTTTATCGGCAGTGAGTTCATTAGATGATATTCTTGAAGACTTGTTGAGTGTAGGTAAGATTGAAGAAGGAAAAGTGGTGACTAAAATGGAGAAAATAGATTTAAATGAACTTATAGAATCTATTATCCACCAATTCAATCCGACCTTAAAAAAAGGGCAGCGGATTTTGTTCAATTTAACCGGTGATCCCATTCTAAATTCTGACAAGACCATTATCAGACATGTAATAAATAATCTGATTTCCAATGCATCAAAGTTTTCTGCCCAGGATAAAACCATTTCAGTCTCTGTAGATACCACTGCGCCGGACAAATGGTCATTAAAAGTTAAAGATGAAGGAATAGGCATACCCATGGAAGATCAAAAAAATTTGTTCGAGCGATTTTATCGAGCTACCAATGTCGCTTCAATAAAGGGGACAGGACTGGGATTGCATATAGTGGCAAGATATGTTGATTTACTAAAAGGAGTAATATCTGTTGAAAGTGCTGAAAACCAGGGTACGGAATTTAAACTCCTTTTTAATAAATAACACTATTTTTATAGACATTATGAAAAAGATTCTTTTAATCGAAGATCAGGACGATCTCAGGGAAAACACTGAGGAAATATTGCAACTGGCTCATTTTGATGTGGTTTCAGCTGCCAATGGTAAAGAAGGTGTTGAAAAAGCAATTAAAGAAAAACCTGACCTCATTGTCTGTGATATTATGATGCCCATCCTGGATGGATATGGAGTATTGAATATGCTTCAAAATTCACCGGATTTATTTGATACCCCTTTTATATTCCTTTCAGCTAAAGCTGACCGATCCGATTTGAGGAAAGGCATGGAATTGGGTGCAGATGACTATATTTCAAAACCCTTCTCCGGATCGGAATTGCTCTCTGCTATCGAAAGAAGATTAAAGAAATACGATGCCCTGAAACAAAGAATATCGGATAGCCTGGAAAAATTTCAGCAACCCAATCATGTGCACCATAATTCAAAAGAAATACTGGCTGAAATCCTCAAAGGAAGACATATAAACAAATACCGGAAAAAACAGATAATTTACTCCGAAGGTAATCGGCCCTCACGACTTTATTACATAGTCAGCGGAAAGGTTAAATTAGTAAAAACCAATGAGGATGCCAAAGAATTAGTGGTTGGCTTATATAAAGAAGGTGATTTTATTGGTCATGTCCCATTATTGGAAAATTCAGTATACCGTGATTCAGCTGAGGCAATTGAAGAATCTGAACTGGCCCTTATCCCGAGAGATGAATTTGATGAACTCATGAAAAAAGACATAACACTCATTTCTTTGTTTGCCAAGATATTGGCAAAGGATGTAGCTGAATATCAGGAACACCTTATTTCCATTGCTTACAATAGCCTTAGAAAGAAAGTAGCACAGGCATTGGTCGCCTTAAACCGTACTTTTAGGAAAAATAATGAAGATTATTATATTGATATGTCTAGAGAAAGTCTTGCCAGCATCGCCGGTACAGCAACTGAATCTTTGATTCGAACTCTAACCGATTTTAAAAATGAAAAATTAATAGAAATCAAAGAAGCAAAAATAAAAATTATAAATGAGGAAAAATTGGATAAACTGTTAAACTAATTTTTTGTCATTCATCAGGTGAATAAATTCTGAAAAAGATTTTTTTAAGTCTACCAGATTTTGTTTCACATGCTCTTCGTCATCGAGTAATAATTGATGATTCTTCCAAATTTCTGTACTTAAGTCAGTAATAAAAGCTTCTTCGGTATTTAATCTTTCAAAATGTTCCAACAGTGATTTTTTATATTTCCCCAGTCTTTTTTCACTTTCTAGTATGTTGGTCTGTAAAGATTCCAGCACTTTCAATACCTCTTCACTAAGCCTTTTCTTACCAATGTCCCGGTTTAATTCTGATTTTAAGG
>CAYNIG010000439.1:0-3043 GCA_964396995.1 uncultured Saprospiraceae bacterium
CTCACAGGAAGCTATGCTCAATGTTGATATTCCCAGAGTATATACAAAATGGTTTCAGGATAATCGGGATCAACAAGATGATATAGGTCGAATAGGATGTATCGTACCCCGGGCTGGAATTGAAGAAGATTTAGTGTGGAGCTCCGCTTTTATCATTATGCCCTGGTATCAATTTTTGCATTATGGAGATACGGTTGTATTGGCAGAAAATTACAATGCCATGCTTCGCCATGTGAATTATTTTGCAAGCCAGGGTCGGGCAGATATAAAACCGAAAGAAGAAGGTGGGAATCCATTGTTTGATATGGCCGTTTTACAACCTCATATCATCGGTCATCTTCAGCAATCACAGTGGGGTGATCATTTATCATTAGCTAAAGGATACAAAGGCAGATCAGGATTGCCGCTTTCAATCAGTACGGCATTCTATTATCACGATGTTCAGATCATGGAAAAAATAGCCGGTGTGCTTGGGAAAAAATCAGACCAGGAAAAATTTCGATTAATGGGGATCGATATTCGGAATGCTTTCAATGCTAAATTCCTCAATAAAAAGGAGGGATATTATGATGAACTATTTTCTCAGTCTGCCCAGGTATGGCCTCTTTATTTTGGTATGGTGCCCTCGGAATCAGAAAAAGCGGTATGGAATACCTTGCTACACGATATCATTGAACTGAATCGCAACCATCCGACGACCGGTTATATAGGAACAAAATATTTATTGGATTTATTGACTATAAAAGGAAGACAGGATTTAGTCTGGGATATGGCATTGAACACAGATTTTCCAAGCTGGAGTCATTTTCTTAGAGACGGGCGTACAACCATCCCGGAGGCATGGACGGGAGGAGGCTCGCAAAACCACCTGGCATTAGGTGCTGCTATCGATCCATGGTTTTATACGGTATTGGCTGGTATCAATTCTGATCCATCCGCCCCGGGATTTAAAAAAATTATTATAAAACCCTTTATTCCTGATCGTGAACTCGATTGGGTGAAAGCATCGGTGCATACCATGCATGGAACCATCACTTCTTCATGGCAAAAAAAACCAAATGGATTACAACTGGATATAAATGTGCCCAGCAATACTTCTGCTACTGTACATCTCCCTTTGAGTAAAGGTGTGGCTACAACCGAAAGTGGAAAAACTTTAACTGAAGTAAAAAGTATTAAGATATCGAGCTCCGCCATTGACAATAAAATAGTGGAAGTAGGGTCAGGAACTTATTCTTTTTTTATACCTTATGCGACTCAAATCAATAAATAAAAATATTTTAAATAAATATCAGGAAGCATCAGTACTAAATAAACTAATTAATAAAAATATCGAAGAGCAGATGATGAAAAGTTATATTTTATCGAAGATTGAAGCAAGAATTGTACAACACCATCATATTATCAACAGCATTAAATTATGAGCTTATCTTTCCGCATCAGGCTAAGCCTGTCTTTCATTCTCTTTTCCATTTTTGTAATCGGTCAATCGGTCAACCGACAACCCAACATTATTTTCATTCTCGCCGACGATATGGGCTGGACAGATTTGGGCTGCTACGGCAACAAGTTCTATGAAACCCGGAATATCGACAAACTGTCAGAAGGAGGAATCAGGTTTACACAAGCTTATGCTGCATGTCCAGTTTGTTCGCCTACTCGTGCCTCCATCATGACTGGAAAGTTTCCGGCACGCTTACAACTTACCAACTTCATTAAAGGTGAACGCACTGATGAAAAATCACCGGTTTTACCTGCTTTATGGAAGCCTTATCTTGAAGGTGGTGAGGTAACCCTGCCTGAACTCCTAAAAACAACAGGTTATACTACTGGTATGGTAGGAAAATGGCATCTCGGGAATGATAAAGGACAAAGTCCATGGGAACAGGGTTTTGACTATACTCGCATGATTGGAAAAAACGGCCTTGATTATTATAATTATTCCATTTATCACGATTCGTACCAAAAGGAATTTACAGACCATGGTAAAGATTATCTCACCGATAAACTCACCAATTATGGTGTCGAATTTATTAGCCAAAACCGTGAAAAACCTTTTTTCCTTTATATGGCCTATTCTGCTCCCCATGTCTTAATAGTTCCACGTGGCGATAAACTCAAAAAGTATTTTTTCAAATACGGCCAATCGGAAGAAAAATTCAATCCCTATTATGCTGCTATGATAGAAAGCCTTGATGATGGCGTTGGTCAAATTATAGAAACTCTAAAAGAAAATAAGTTACTAGAAAATACCCTGATCGTTTTTACATCCGATAATGGTGGAGTTGGTTTGGACGAACTGGGTCCTACCCCCACTTCGATGCTGCCGTTACGCAAATGGAAAGGTCATATTTACGAAGGGGGAACACGCGTTCCAGCCATTTTTAGTTGGCAAGGAAAACTCGCTGCCGGAAAGACAACAGATAACTATTTCAGCTCCACTGACTACCTTTCTACTTTTTGCGAGCTTTTAGGAATCAAAGATATTCCTCTGAATGTAGATGGTCAATCTATTCTTCCGTTACTATTGCAGCCGGAAAAAAGACAAACCACTGAACGACCTCTTTTTTGGCATTATCCTCATTTTTCAAACCAATTGGGCCGACCAGCTGGTTCGGTTCGAGTAGGCGATTTCAAATTAGTTGAATTGTACGAATCCGGAGCGCTTGAATTGTTCAATCTGAAAGAGGATATTTCAGAAGTGAATGACCTATCTAAAAAAATGCCTGAAAAAACTTTGGAAATGCACAAAATGTTAATCTCCTGGCGCAAAAGTGTAAATGCCCAGATGCCAGTTGCAAATCTGAACCTTAAAAAATAGTAAAAAAAAATAATTGAAAGAATTAAGTTGAATTTTTTTTAATCCTTAAAATTTATCAAAGTGAAATTAATAAGATTATCTGCGTTTATTTGTTTTTTTCCTGTTGCATTTTTAGTATTTGGTCAAACAGAAAATGTGGATCAGAATGTAATGGCCAAAATCAGACATGAAGGATTACAAAATTCAACTTAATTCTTTCAATTATTTTTTTTTACTATTTTT
>CAYNIG010000440.1:0-3015 GCA_964396995.1 uncultured Saprospiraceae bacterium
AAAACACTGAAGGGAGCCTCGATTTTTCAAGGACTCCCTTCGGTTTAATTCTTTTAATTGAAAATTCAGATCAAACTTTGGTCATCCTACTATTGAAGTAATAGTAGCTAAAATAAAAACCAAAATAAGATTTGCTAATCATTGGCACAAATATAAAAGATTTTACAAATTTAGCACCGCCGTTTTCAGATTTTTCTTTTTTATATATGATTAATTGAAAAGAACAAGAATAGTCAATTTATGATTCTTATTTCAAATCTAATTTTACATATGCCTCGTGCAATATATTAATCTTGGATGCCACATCGGTGTAATCCTGATCGCCAAAGTCCAGTGACACTGTTTCATAATTAATTGCCGGAGAGACTGTTTTACCGGTATATAAAAACAAGGTACCTACTAAGATCAACCCTATAATGCCTGCAGCTATCAACCAATAGCTGAGCTCAAACCGTTTCGCCGGGGATACTGATAATTTTGACTCCAATCTAAACCAGGCATCATCTGAAGGTTTCACCTGAAGACTTTTACTTTTTTCTTTGAAAATGGACTCTATATTATTCATGACCTTTTCTATTTTATTGATCTTTTAGATTCAATTAATTCTTTTAATTTTTTCTTTGCCAGTATAAGTTGTGATTTTGAAGTATTGATGCTTATTCCCAGCATTTCAGCAATTTCCCGGTGTTTGAATTCTTCCATAACATATAGATTAAATACCGTTCTGTACCCATCTGGTAAAGCATCCAATAATTTAATCACATCAGCTTCTTCCAATTCAAAATGACCTGTATCTGTATTATTCTCAGACAAGGAGAAGCTGTCATTCATTTCTACTATGGTCAATTTCCTTTTACGCAGCCACATGAGTGCTTCATTTACCATGATCCGTTTCATCCACCCTTCAAAGCTGCCGCGTTGATCAAACTGCTTGATATTGGTAAACACTTTATAAAATCCTTCAATCATCACATCTTCAGCATCGTTATGGTGAAGTATATATCTCTTGCAAATGGCCAGCATCAAACCTGCATATTTATCGTACAATGCTTTCTGAGCTCTGGGATCGCCTTCGCGACATCCACTGATCACATTTTCAATATTGAATGCAGCAGATTTAATAGCTCTTTTTTATCTGAAGATGCAAAAAAAACCAGTTTTGGTGTATAAGGATCAATTTTGGAAAGGCATTTCCCAGAGCAGCCTGAAAAGGTAAATTTAAGGCAAATGCCATTTTTTCATTCTTCAATGAGTAATCAGATGTACCAAGTATACAAAGAAACATCCAACAAAAAAACCAATAGCTGCAAGCCATGAAATTTTCTTGAAATACCACAAGAAGTCAATTTTTTCCATTCCCATAGCGGCTACACCAGCAGCAGAACCAATAATAAGCATACTTCCTCCGGTACCTGCACTAAAGGCTATAAAATGCCACATCTTGTCGTCCAGGGGTAAATCATACATCCCGATGGTGGCTGCTACCAATGGCACATTGTCTATAATGGCTGAAAGTACACCTATCAAGGTAGCCACAATATCCCGGCTACTAAACCAGGCATCTAATTTCTCTGCCATAATTTGTAAATATCCCAGTGACTCAAGGGCACTGATTGCCATTAAAATTCCAAGGAAAAACAGAATACTGGAAAGTTCAATTCTCGACAATGCATTTTTTACAGAATAAGTGTGTTTTTTTTCTTCGGTATAATCTACTTCAGGGTGTATAAACTCAGATATAAGCCAGACAATGCTCAGTCCCAGCATCATACCCATCCAGGGCGCCAGGTGAGTAATGGTTTTAAAAATTGGCACAAAAATTAATGCTCCTACTCCTGCTATAAGCATGGTTTTACTGGATAATAACTTCTCCCTGATCTTGTCTTTTTCCCCGCTTTTTCTAAAACTTTCAATCTCCCCTTGGAATGCCGGCATAAAACTCGCAATGATGATTGGCAAACCGAGGCAAATAAAAGAAGGAAATGCCAGATTTTGAATCAAATCAATGGTGCTTACCTTACCTGCTATCCAGAGCATTGTTGTAGTCACATCACCGATAGGTGTCCATGCTCCTCCGGCATTGGCCGCAATCACCACAAAAGACACAAACCACAATCTTTCTTCCCGGGTATGGATTAATTTCCTGAGTAAAGAAATAAATACAATAGTGGTGGTCAGGTTATCCAAAACAGAAGATAAAAAGAAAGCCAGCCAGCTGATGATCCAGAGTAATTTTCTTTTGTTGCGGGTTTGTATCCGATTCGTGATGACAGAAAACCCTTTGTGCAGATCCACTAATTCTACAATGGTCATTGCTCCGATAAGAAAAATTAAAATTTCTGCAATCTTACCCAGATGATGCAATATGGTTGCTTCCAGATCATGAGTGGCTGTTCCATCACTAACCAAATGCATTTTACCGACAGATACCAATGTCCAGCAAAGTATGCCCATCAACAAAGACGGAATGGTTTTATCCAATTTTAATGGGTGCTCAAATACTATCAATAAATAACCAACAATAAATGTGATAATCACCAACAAAGCCATACAATTAAGGTTTTTCTAAGTCCAATATAAATTGAATAATTGTAAAAAAAGAATTTCAACTAAAAAATTAAACCCCCTAAAAAATGAAGTCAGACAATCTCCTAATTTATATTGTTTTCCACGTTACTAAAAAGTTTAATATATTTTTTCATTTAGTCTATTTTAATTTTCATTAGATATGTATTCATCGAGTACCTAATTCAATACGGATTTGTGGATTCAAGGATTATGCAAACTCGAAATCAAATGTAGAATGCCAACTTCATTCTTCTTATCTTTGACCTCAGATAATGGTAAAAATAGCTGGTATAGAATTAGGTGATTTTCCTATTTTACTTGCACCTATGGAGGATGTCAGTGATCCGCCATTTAGGGCTTTGTGCAAAAAACAAGGGTGTGACTTGTTGTATACCGAATTTATATCTGTAGAAGGATTGATACGGGACGCTACCAAAAGTATTCAGA
>CAYNIG010000441.1:0-2995 GCA_964396995.1 uncultured Saprospiraceae bacterium
ATCACAGCCAGCATTACTGAAAACCATGAGTATTTGAATATCGGGTTGATATGAGTATTTTTAGCGTTCAAATGATTTCGGATAAAACTGCAAAATTAATACGCTCATTAGCCTTAAAAAAGTATAGATACAAGCATAATTTGTTTATTGCTGAAGGGAAAAAACTGATCTTCGATATTTTAAAATCAGGGTTTACTCGGGTAAAAAAAATCCTGATTACGCAAGAAATAATGGAGGAATACAATGAACTATTAAATAAATATGAAAAATTCCTTGTCGTGTGCGATAAGACAGAATTTTCAAAAATATCAAATCTTGAATCACTCCCTGATGTCATTTTCATTGGCGAAATACCTCAAAGATACGAAATAAATAAGGAGGGCCTTTCCAACGGCCTACACCTGTACCTTGACCAAATACAAGATCCGGGAAATGTAGGAACGATTTTTCGAAATGCCGAATGGTTTGGAGTCTCAAGTATAGGTTTAAGTGAAGGCTGTGCTGACTTTGTCCATCCCAAAGTGATACAAGCATCCATGGGCAGTTTCTGCAGGTTGCCTACCTGGCAAGGCGAATTACCTGAAGACCTAATAGATAAAAAAAAAATATTTGCAGCAGATCTGGCTGGTAGCTCTATTTACGATATTTCATTTCCTGAGAACGGTTTGTTAATTATTGGAAGCGAAGGTCAAGGAATATCAAAATCAATTCGAACAAAAATAAATCAGTTTGTAAAAATCCCGGCCTATTCTGAATCCGTAGAATCATTGAATGCAGCGAATGCTACTGCTGTGATTTTAAGTGAGTGGAGAAGGCAAGGTAAAGTTGGAATAGGGAACAGTGATCTAATATAAGGTGGCAAGCGTTCTAAATTTTCTGACTTGGTTTGCTATGAAGTGGAATAGGAACTAGTAATAAATCCATGCAGGTTGATTCATTTGATTTTTTGGTTTGGTATTTGCAATTATTAAAAAAGTTGCCTGATTATTCAAGAGCAAGGCAAAAACAAAACCGCACGATTTAATGGGCGCCGGCTCTTACATTGTATTTTACAACGTTTGGATTTAAAACATCCGATTCAATCTGACCATCTTTAAGTCTTACAATCCTGTGGGCATGTAAGGAAACATCGGGTTCGTGGGTAACTAAAATAATGGTATTACCCTGAGCATGAATTTCTTCCAATATTTTCATGATTTCATCACTTGTCTTGGAATCGAGATTACCGGTAGGCTCATCTGCGAGTATGATGCTAGGCTTATTGACCAGGGCACGGGCAATGGCTACTCGTTGCCGCTGTCCTCCGGAAAGCTCATTTGGCTTGTGCGTCATACGATCACCCAGTCCTACCATCTGTAAAACTTCAGAAGCTCTTTCTAACCTTGTGGATTTATTGATGCCACTATATATTAACGGCAAGGCTACATTTTCGAGGGCACTCAACCTGGGTAATAGATTAAAAGTCTGAAAGACAAAACCTATTTCCTTGTTGCGTACTTCTGCTAATTCAGAATCCCCCATATGACTTACATCATTTCCATTTAAATAATATGAACCACTGGTAGGGCTATCCAAGCAACCAAGCAAATTCATGAGGGTCGATTTTCCGCTTCCCGATGGGCCCATCAAAGCAGTATATTCATTTTTAGAAATTTTGAGGTCTACCCCTTTAAGGGCCTGCACCGTATCGACTCCCATAATATAGGTTTTGGTAAGGCCATTAATTTCAATTAAAGTGCTCATTTTTCTATTACTTTAGGTACTAAAAAATATTTTTCATCATGCACATTGGCATTGGACAATGCATCATTCCTTGAAAGTTGGTCTTTGACCAGGTCTTCTCTAAGTAAAGACTCATCTGTAGCCAGGTGCACTAGCGGATCCAATCCGGTGGTGTCTATTTCCTGCAATTTATTGACCATTTTAATCATGTTTTCTAAGTCTACCTGCATTGATTCCCTCTCATTTTCTGACAGTTCGAGCTGTGATAGACTTTCAAGTTTCAAAATTAATTCTCTATCAATCATAAAAAAGAATAATTAGATAAGTGTGGTAAAAACGAAGATAAAGGTAGTGATTACCTATGACCAAATCTGTAAAGACAAGGTTAAAGCCTGGCAAACCTTACTTTTGATTAATTTAGTTTAATGGCATCCGTTTTTTGAAAAAGACTATAGTTACCTGCATTAACTAATGATTGGTAATTTTTCCAATCTGTTTCGAAGAAATGGATCAATTTTTCTTTGGCCTCTTTTATCCTTTGATCAACCTGTTTGATGGCATTGAGCCCATTTGCAGTAGGTTCACCGTCACTGCTGTTAATATATGAAGCAGTTCGTTGTAGTGAACTTACCAATCGATCCGATCTGTCTATTCCTTTAAAATCTTCCGGGGTGAGGAATATGTCCATCAAATCCTGGATTTTCCTGTCAAGTTCTTTTCCCATTTTAGTGATTTTAGCTTTGGAGCTATCCTGTGTGGATGAAATTATTTCATTGATGGAGCTAATGGTTTTTTTAGCTTCTTTGAGTTTGTCAAATCCTGACTTTACGGATCTTACCTTTGCCAGGTAAACATTATAAGCATTTTGCTTGGCTTGTAATTCAGACAGTGAATATTCCAGTCTTGGATCTTGCTTTACATTAACTTTACTGGAATCCCTACTGGTTCCATATTGAACGATTATTTTATAAGTCCCTGGCAAAATGGGTACTCCACCAGGTTCGCCACCGGCATCTTGTACGAAGCCACCCCCACCAGAACCCCGGTTTCCCTGTCCGGCCTCAAAATAAGAAGCAGGCCTTTCACCTCTGCGATCGAGATTCCAATATAGTTTGTTGAAGCCTGGTTCCACTCTGCGGGTTAGGTTGCGGATATTTTTACCTGCCTCGTCAAATATTTTAATGGTTATTTCCCTCGATTCATTTTGTTTAGCACTGGAGGGATCTTTTATCCAAATGTTTAGTGCTGCTCCTAAAACTTTATTCGTACCCGT
>CAYNIG010000442.1:0-2941 GCA_964396995.1 uncultured Saprospiraceae bacterium
GGTGTACGAAAGCTCGCCAACGAAAGAGCCAAAAAAGCAAATATCTACAATAAAAAATTACATGATTGCCGGGTTCACTTTGGAGAAAAGGCCGATGAAGAAACTAAACTGGCCACTACTCTATTTATTACCGAAGGTGATTCTGCATCGGGTTCCTTGGTAAAAGCAAGAAATGTACAATACCAGGCAGTATTCAGCTTACGTGGTAAGCCGTTGAATTGTTTTGGCATGAGTAAAAAAATAGTGTATGAAAATGAAGAGCTCAATCTTTTACAACATGCGCTCGATATCGAAGATGGCATTGAAAACCTCAGATTTAATCAGGTGGTGATCTCTACTGATGCCGATGTGGATGGAATGCATATTCGATTGTTGTTGTTGACTTTCTTTTTACAGTTTTTTCCTGACCTGGTAAGAAACGGACATCTTTATATATTAGAAACTCCCCTATTCCGGGTACGTGACAAAGCCCAGACATTCTATTGTTATTCTGAAAAAGAAAAGCAGGAAGCAATTGGGAAATTGAGAGGTAAACCGGAAATCACACGTTTCAAGGGATTGGGCGAAATATCACCTAATGAGTTTGGTCGTTTTATAGGAGCTGACATGAAGCTGGAGCCGGTGATACTACAAGAGGGTACTACCATCGAAGATATTCTGGATTATTATATGGGAAAAAACACTCCCGAGCGACAGGAATTTATTATAGAAAATCTCCGTACGGGTATAGATGAAATCAGACCTGAAGAAGTACCGGCAATCGAAACAGAGGCAGAAGAATTGGAGGAAGAACTAGTTTAATACTCCGGTATAACCATTCTTTTTTAATTCTTCGGCATTCATATTTTTTACTTTCACTTCCAAAGGTATTGGTATCAAAGGAGCATCCAGGGAACCGGTTTGAGTCATCACGATAGAGTCAACGACATTCATTCCTTTAAATACCTGACCAAATACAGTGAATTTATCATCTAACCTGGCTTCTCCTTGTTTATTTTGAACTATATAAAACTGACATCTGGCTGATAACATCTGTGGATTATTATCCCTACCTGCACCCACAGCACCATAGATGTGTCGTATGGATTTTACAAACTCTGGTTTCAATAAATAAACGGAGTCTGTAAAACCTGCCTCCGTATCAGGACATCCACCCTGAGCAACAAAATTATGGATTACCCTGTTAAAGGTTAGTGTATCCCAATATCTGTCGTTAGCCAACTGGATAAAACTTTTTTTATGGTTGGGAGTTTCATCATAGAGCCAAAACAGGATTTCACCAAGCCGGGTATTAATTTGCCCGATAGTATAGGTTTTTTCAGGAACAGGCTTACAGGAAAAAACAAAAGAAATGATGAATAATTGGAAAAGGAGCTTCATGTTTCAAATTTAATTGAGATTTCAAATTAATAAAATTGCAGCATTTCACGCTGTAAGAATCAAAAGACTAAAGTAAAGTTTTGAATAAAGAAATAATCTGATAATTACCTATACCATTTTACATCATTTACAGCCGGTATCCCATTTTCTTTCGGAGCGGCAATAGGGCGGGTGGCTCTTACAAAGCTGGTGAGCCTGCTTTCTTCAAAATCAGGATCTCCCCTGCGAATACTTTGTATTCTCACATATCCTGAGGCATGTATGATTTTTCCATCCCCCAGATAAATTGCCACATGGGTGATTTTTTCAGGTGCCTCGGTGGTCGCTTTTCTTCCAAAAAAAAGCAGATCTCCAGTTTGTAATGAGGTGAACGTGGTATCGGTTTCTATCGGCAACCCTACCTGTACCTGTTGCGATGCATCCCGTGGCAACACAAATCCATTGTTAAAAAAAACAGTTTTTGTAAAACCACTGCAATCCATTCCATTTCCGGAAGTACCACCCCATAAATAAGGCCTGCCTAAAAGTGAATGTGCCTTTTTTATAATCACATCTGCTGTGAGATCGGTTCCATGATTGATTTTCCAGGTGACAAAATTTTGAGCATGGTGTGCTGGAATAAATCCTGAACGACCGTCTGGAAAAAATATTCTAAGGAAGTTTTTATTGTAAATTTCAGATTTTAAGACTGCACCAATTGAAAGTGGGCTGATGACATCCGATCCAGGCTCAGGATCTTCTAATGCATAAGTCTGATCCTGTGTAACAATACTTTTTTCAGCAGTAAACCACTCATTTAATTTCGACGAATCGCAAGGATACATTGCATCTGCATCGATCCAGCCCAGGTAATCATCTGGTGTTTGACAGTATACCCAGGATCCTTTCAGTTTGTAAAGCCGTAATACCGTACCACAGAGTACCTGGTTGGAAAGTTCACTGCTGTGTCCCGGATTGGACCGCATATTGGCTACGGGAATGGTAATGATGCCAAATTGTTCTGATCCCAACTCGCGGGAAGGCAATATTTCTATGCTATCAATGAATGAATGATCGCTTAGTCTTTGCAATAATTCTTTTTTTGCTTCAGGTATTGATGTTTCCCCTCGAAGTATGAGTTTACTATTGGAATTGATTGGAGTAATGTCAAATATTCTTACCCGCTTATCAGGGGCATATTTTGCTTTAATAGCCACGATCTCATTTTTGATTTGGTCTGGGATTTGATTCTGTTTTTTACAACACCAAAAGCCAAAGCAAAATAAGACGAGAAAAAAATATTTCATTCCGTAAAAATACTATGATAACCGGCTATTTATACTATTGAAAGTGGCAATACCCTTTTTAGAAATTAACGTTTATAACAAACCCACCAGAATGTGTAGTATACTTCAATAACCTCCATCAAAGTAAGTTCTTAAGAAAACTCGTATTATAGGCTCACCACCATTACGAGATCCTAACCATTCAAAGCAGCCGCCCCTGCAACGATCTCCATCAATTCATTTGTAATGGTCGCCTGGCGAGCTTTATTATAATGTATTTTAAGATCTTTAAGCAA
>CAYNIG010000443.1:0-2915 GCA_964396995.1 uncultured Saprospiraceae bacterium
GTTGGTCAGACCATTGGGTATAAAGATCCAGATTTTTGTAAGCAGTATTGTCAATAGAATACGAAATAATACCCGCATCAGCTCCTGAAATAATTGAAATGCCTACTGCTGTGCCTTCGAATTTTAGTGATAGAGAACCACCGGGCGAAGACGAAATGAGCATTGGTACATTTACAAAACCAGTGCGAGTGGGTAAGCCATCAGTGGATTGCCAATGTTTATCTATTGTCCAATGTTTATCGAATACTGCATTATCAATAGCATAATATTTACCTTTTGTAAAACTGTTATTATTTAAAAAATCGGGTTGCCAAAATTTGTTTTCCAAAATTTTTGAATCAGCAACACATTCCTGTAACAGGCTTTTTATTGCGGAAAAATACAATTCCTGCCCAAAAGTGGAGGGGTGCAAATCTTTAAAATCATAGGTCCAACTAAACTCTTTATGCTGTATTTTATCCCATACTTCTTTAGCTAAATTAATAGAAGGCAACTGATAATGATCTGCTACCAATTCATGGTTTATAATTTCAACAGGCTTTTTTCCCTGATTATAATCCTGGAGTTTATCCGGATCAGCGAAAGACATCAAAATAATATCCATGTTTGGGTTGGCCGTTTTTGCATGCCTGATGATGCCTTCTAAAGCTTGAATTTGGGTCAAACTATCTGTGCCATTAGCCCTGTCGTTTACGGCAGCTTCGAGAAAAAGTAAATCAATTTTACCTGAATCCAATAGATCTCTTTGCAAACGAAAAGCATGTGGCAAGCTGCCCAATGATGGAACACCTGCAGCAATAAAACGAAATCCAGTCCCTGGAAAGCATTCTTTCAAATATGCACCTGTTTTGGTTCGCCAACCCGGGCTATAGGTAATAGAGCCGCCAAGAAATGCAACAGTTAAATTTTTGGTTTCTGCTATAACTTGAAGACTGCTTTTTAAACCATTTCTGACCGTGTAATAATCTTTATTGGGCAACGTTTTTTTAACCGGAAAACTATGATTAAAAATAAAATCAGCCCATTCATTGGCATTGTTTATTGGGAAATGATGACCTTCCAGATTTTGTGGCCCATCCGTAACAGGATAAATCGTAGCAGGTCCACCTAACGCAGTATAACGCTGAACTAAAACGTAGGTATTTTCATTGGATGGCACTATCTTATCATTATTGGTAATAATATGCAAAATGGGCACTTTAAACGAGGCCAATCCTTCTAAATTATCAATAGGATTATCTTTATAATGCAGGGCTTCTTCTTCTGTCAGATTAAAAACCTGGAGATACTGAGACCAATTTTCTTTATTCCCAGCTCCGGTACCTTTTCCTCCAGGCCAACTTTTTGCATCACATACGGGAGCCTCATTGTAAATGCAAGACACCTTATCGGGATTTCTTTTTGCCCAGGCATACACATACAAACCACCCCTACTCACTCCTTCTAATGCTACTTTGGGAGCAAAGTGTAAGGAATCTACTACATGAACATAGGTATTATCCCAAATTTGCATCGAATAGGGACTGCCGTACTGATCATCGACATGTACAAATACGACATGAAAACCTTTTGTCAATAAAATACTATCCATCTCTGTATGCCATTCGGGAAAAGAAGCTCGCCATATCCATGGCTTGCCTTCTAAAGCTGTTTTGGGTTTGACATAATAAGCAGAATGCTCCCCTATTTTGAAATAAATACGCTCAAACCCTTTCCATGTATCCGTATGGATAATGCGACCATTGAATGCCTCCTTGCTTTGGGCCTGCCAATGCAAACATATGATACAAATAAACAGAAATAAATTACCTGATTTCATTTAAAGAATAATTATTTTACAAGTATTACTTTTAGCAAGCTCAATCTACGAAAGAATGATAAAATTTATTTGGATATCACTGGCGATATTAACCGTATGGTACTCTGTGGTTTTGATAAAAGATTTTATAAAACATAAAAATAACCTCGAGCCAGTAAGTTGGCTTAAAACCAGCATTATCGGTTTTGTGGTTAGCTTTTTTGACACCTTAGGTATTGGTGCCTTTGCACCCCAAACCGCATTATTAAAATTCACTAAACAGACAGAGGATCGCTTATTGCCGGGCACACTCAATGTGGCCAATACCCTACCCGTGATGATCCAAGCTTTGATATTTATTACAGTGGTAGAAGTAGAGCCGATCACACTCCTATTTATGTTTTTATCAGCAGCAGCCGGAGCCATTTTGGGTGCGGGTATCGTATCAAAATTACCTGAACAGCAAATCAGGTTGGTGATGGGCTTTGCATTGTTGGTAACTGCCTGTTTTATGTTTGCCGGTAAGATGAACTGGATCAAAGGTGGTGGTGTAGAAATAGGATTGAGCAATGCAAAACTGCTGATAGCTGTTATCGTAAATTTTATATTAGGAGCATTAAACACCGCCGGAATAGGCTTGTATGCACCCTGTATGGCTTTGGTGTATGCATTGGGATTGTCACCACAAGTGGCATTTCCTATCATGATGGGCTCGTGCGCCTTTTTAATGCCACCGGCATCGGTAAAGTTTATCAGGGAAGGTGCATACAACAGAAAAGCATCCATATCCATGGCATTACCGGGCATGGTGGCCGTGTTAATTGCAGCCTTGATAGTAAAATCTCTTCCCCTGGATATATTGCGATGGCTGGTGCTCATGGTCATTGTATATACTTCGGTAGTGATGTTACGTGCGGGATATTTAAGTAAAGGTTAATGATTGATTAGAAATCGAATTAGGTTAAACCCATTCTATTCATTAGATATATATAGTTGTAAATATCGACTAAATGAAAAAAATACTCGCAAAATGCAATTCATGCCCAGTTAAAATCATTTATAAATAGCCCAATCGATGATCTGGAAGTTTAAATAAATAGTAACTTTATTTGAAAAA
>CAYNIG010000444.1:0-2915 GCA_964396995.1 uncultured Saprospiraceae bacterium
CCCTTCACCCGATTGCTGTGCATTATCACACTCAACGCAAAACCACCCCGGTATTGTAAGGTATAAAACAGTTCTTTTCCATCAGGGGAAATGGCCATATCCCGATTTCCAAATTGATCAGAAACGAACTCTTTTGCAAAAAGGGAGGCTACCGGTGGGGGTGCCTTAAGGTCAATAGATGCCTGAGAACGGCCAATATGTCCAATAAACAATATAGGGATAATCACCACCAATACCCTTACTGAAAAAAAATCTTTAAGCATGTACAAAAGTGCTGTAATTCAAGTAAAAAGGAATTAAAAAAGTAAATACACCTTGTTTTGACCTACGAAAGCCAGTTTCTGAACACCCCTGATTAACCAACGTAAAAGTGAATTGGTAGGATAAAAACGGTCGAATTTATATAAAATGACTAAAAATCTATATTTACAGACTATTTTGACGGAGCTAATGCAAAAACGTATCCTTCTCCACGTATTATTTTGGTGTGCCTACATTAGCTTTAAGGCTTATCTTAACTATAATTATACCAGCACATTTTACAACGAAAGTGGAATGATCCATATATATAGTTTGGCATTGCTGGTACAGGCTTGCTTATTGTTAGTCAAGCTTCCGCTTGTATACACTTTGTTTTATATCATTGAATTGGCCTCACTTAAAAAATGGAGTATCACCGCTTCTGTTTTTTATTCATTCATCGCATTGACTATTGCTGTATTATTTTATCTGTTTGTAGACGAAAATATTATACAGAGATATTTGATGCGGCCTCAAAACACATCCATGCCATCTGCTCTGACTTTTCGGAGCATAGTTTCCATTTTGTTTATGTTAGGGTTTACCTGTGGTGCTGCCATTACTGTAAAACTCATTCGTACCACGATGAGGCAAAAGGATAAAGAAAATGAAATCTTGATGCAAAAGCTGGAAACGGAACTGAGTTTTTTGAAATCACAAACCAACCCCCATTTTCTATTCAATACATTAAATAATATTTATGCACTGGCCAGGAAAAAATCAGATGATACGGCTGAGGCAATTATGAAATTGTCAACCTTACTCCGTTTTATGCTCTACGAATCAAGAAAAAACAGAATTACTATTGCAGAAGAAATTAAAATAATGGATGACTATATCTCACTGGAAAAAATGAGATATCGTGAAAATCTGAAAATACAATTTATTAAATCCATAGACGATGATAAAAAACAAATAGCTCCGCTTATCTTGCTTCCCTTTGTTGAAAATGCTTTTAAACACGGAGCCAGTGAAAATCGATTTGGTACTTCCATTTCCATCCGGGTGCAAGTATTAAACGGTATATTGAAGTTTGAAATTGAAAATTCAAAGACCGGAGAATTAACTCCCGATCTACCCGTCGAAGGACTTGGATTAAAAAATGTACAGCGGCAATTAGAACTTACCTACCCCGGACATCAGTTGGAAATCAGGAATGAATTAAATGTATTTTCTGTTTCACTCACCATAAACCTCAATGCTTAATGCAAAAGTACACCTGCATCATAGTGGAAGATGAGCCCTTGGCTTCAGAAGTACTTCAGGATTATATCGGGCAAATTCCGTTTTTAGAGCTAAAAGAAAGCTTTACTGATGCTTTATTTGCTACCGAATATTTAAATAATCATACAGTCGACCTGATCTTTCTGGACATTCATTTACCAAAACTTAAGGGGCTTGATTTTATTTCCTCACTAAATCACCCTCCCCATATAATAATGACTACCGCCTATCATGAATATGCTCTGAAAGGGTTTGATCTCAATGTATTGGATTACCTCTTGAAGCCCATTGATTTCAATAGGTTTTTAAAAGCAGTAAATAAACTATCGGGTATGGAGCATTCAAAATTAATACCCACAGAAAGGAAGAGCCTGTTTTTCAATGTTAACAAAAAGAATGTCAGGATCTACCTTGATGAAATTCTCTATATAGAAAGTTTAAAGGAATATGTCAGAATAGTTACTTCTAACAAATCAATTGTAACTAAATTCCAATTGGGGCAGATAGAAAATCTATTGACTCACCAGGATTTTGTCAGAATACACCGATCTTTTATTATTTCAATACAGAAGATAGAGGCATTTACGGCAACTGATGTAGAAATAAATGGAAAATTAATACCTATTGGCAGAGGATACAAAGATGAACTTACAGAGTTGTTGAATAAAAAATAATAAAGGCCGAATCCACTTACATGAAATCCGGCCCTGTCCACCTACTCTTTGAGGAAGAATAGCTCTTTATAATATTTCCAGTAGTTAGTCCATGGAACTTACACTACCTGATCCGGAAACACTCGATTTAATTTTTGGGCGACCTTTATATCGCACCGATCCACTGCCAGCTATACCGGCATCCAAACTTTCAGAAACATTGACCACACAATCTCCGGATCCTGAGATTCCGATTTTGACCTTTTCCACAGCAAAATCCTGGGCTTTTAAATCACCTGAACCCGAAGTACCAATATTCAATTCTTTTGCTCTTCCTTTAAGGTAGATATTACCTGAACCCGAAATACCACAATCTACGTATTCCGCATCTGCTTCTACTGTTATTTTCCCGGAACCACTAAGTCCCAATTGCAAATCATCCGTGTTTATTTTATTGGTTGTGGTAATGGATCCGGAACCTGACAAACCGAGGCCGCGAATATCCTTCATAGTGATTTTAAATTTAAGATTTTCGTAATCTGCCCAGGACCCTTTAGGTAATTTTATTCTCCATTTACCATCGGAAACTTCAGTCTGAATAAGTTCAATTATATTTTCCTGCCCCATTACGGTCACTGTTTGGCTGGATCCCTGAGTAATTTCTACATCCGCCGCCATACTGCATTCAAGAGTAGAAAATGAAGATACATTCAAGGTCTTGGTTACACTTGGTCCCGT
>CAYNIG010000445.1:0-2912 GCA_964396995.1 uncultured Saprospiraceae bacterium
TGCCTATGTGTTTATTTTGAAAGTAAGTACGCAAAAATGCGAAGATCCTTATTTATTATTGGCATTTTTTGTATTACAGTAGCCTCAAATACCAAAGCCAATTAAAGTAAAACATATTTTGAGACTTTAAAATATGGACAGATGCATAGCTGTTGTCACCAGTAATCCATACCAATTGAATATACCTTGGTAAGCAGTGATCCGGAAGGCAATATTGGAAAACAAACCATACGCCAAGCAACATACCTGCTCTTGGTTGACTGGTTTGGTCCTACTGATTTTACCGATATTCTGTTATTGGATGTATGCGGAAGTGGGTTAGGCATGACGGGGCTGCTTCGTCCGGGTCCAGTTTAATTTGTGCTCTAACCAGGAATATAAAGAGAAAACAGCCCATAGCAATCCAATCCTTTATATAATATGCTGCAACAGTTCCTTTTTTAATTATTCATGGGAATAAGGATCTGACTCTAAATTATTGTCAAAGTGAAAAATTATTTAGTGTATTACAGGTAAATCATATCAAGAACAAACTCAATATAGTGGAAGGGAAGCGGACATGGCCCCGGTGAGATGGTAAATGTGTATTATGATCAGGTGATTGACTTTTTCAAAGATATCAGATAAAATAAGTAAATGCATTCTGGTTATTATCACTTAGCTTGGTCGGGATTTAATATATTTGCCTGATCATAAAACAATCCATAAATTTCAAAGTATGAGTTTGATACAGACAATGCGATGGTATGGCCCAGCAGATGCAGTAAGTCTCCGAGACATTCGACAAGCAGGATGCTCAGGAGTCGTGACGGCATTGCATCATATTCCGGTAGGGGAAATCTGGTCTGTGGATGAAATCAATAAACGAAAAGAGCTGATCGAAGGGGAAGGCATGACCTGGAAAGTAATCGAAAGTCTGCCGGTAAGTGAAGATATAAAAAAGCATTCCGGTGACTTTCAGCGCCATATTGCCAATTATAAAATAAGTATAGAAAATGTAGCCTTATGTGGTCTCGAAGTGATTACCTATAATTTTATGCCGGTATTGGACTGGATACGCACCGATCTGGAATATCCAATGCAGGATAAAAGTCTTGCCTTGCGATTCGAACGGGCAGCCTTTATTGCATTTGATATTTACATGTTAAACAGGCCTGATGCATCAGCTGACTATTCGCCCGAAGAAGTAGAAGCGGCAAAAAATTGGTATGCCGTTTCCTCACAAGCTGATAAAGACCGTGTCTATACCAGTTGCTTGCAGGGACTTCCGGGTAGTACTGTGATGTTTACCGCAGAAGAAGTATTAAAATTATTAGACTCGTATAGCCATATCGACCGGGATACCTTGAAAGCCAATCTGAAGTTTTTTTTACAGGAGATCATACCTACTTGCGAAAAAACAGGTATTAAAATGGCCATACATCCTGATGATCCTCCGTACCAGGTACTGGGTTTACCGAGGATAGTTTGCACTGAACAGGATGCAGCAGATTTATTGGCCGCAGTGCCATCACCCCATAATGGCCTATGTTTTTGTACGGGATCATATGGTTCCAGGGCTGATAATAACCTACCCAAGATGATTCAGCGATTTGGTGATCGGATTCATTTTATTCATTTGCGCAATACTGCACGGGATGTTCAGGGCAATTTTTTTGAAGCAGATCATCTAGGTGGCGATACAGATATGTATGAGGTAATGAAGGAAATAGTCCTTTTGCAGCGCAGAAGGCATACAGCGTTGCCGATGCGACCGGATCATGGCCATCAGATGCTGGATGATTTGAAAAAGAAAACCTATCCTGGTTATTCAGCTATAGGCAGGTTGAGAGGATTAGCAGAGTTGCGTGGATTAGAACTGGGTATCGAAAGAAGTTTATTAGTATGAAAATCAGGCTTCTTATCCTCTCCCTTGTATTATCATTGGCCCATGCGCATGCCCAACGGCAAAAAGTAATATTTGACTGCGATCTGGGAGATGATATAGATGATGCTTTTGCACTAGGGATGTTACTGGCCAACCAGGATAAATTTGAAATTCTTGGGATTACTACTTGCTACGGTCGTACGGATGACAGGGCTACTCTTGCCTTGAAATTTTTATATGAAACCGCACAGGAACAGATACCGGTATATGCGGGCAGGAATACCTCTAAAGTGAATGACCGCGCTAATTGGTATGCGGATCAATTTTACTTTGCCAAAGGTTTTGCTAAAATAAAACCTCAGTCAAAACCCGCTGCCGATTTTATCCTTGAGAAATTAAATCAATATCCCAATGACCTGATTATTTTAACGGTAGGGCCTGTGATGAATATGGCCGATGTATTGGCCAAAGATGCCAATGCCTTGAAGAAGGCCAAAGCCATCTACTCCATGTTTGGTTCCTTTTATATGAGTTATAATAGTGGCCCGACCATTGAGCCGGAATGGAATGTAAAATGCGATATCGATGCCTCCAAAAAATTTACTGCTTCCGGAGCCAATATCATTTACGCCGGACTGGACATCACTGCTATAGTAAAATTGGATAAAATAAAGCGCGATAAACTATTTATGCGCCATTCCCCTATGACCGATATGCTTGAAGGATTGTACGTATTATGGGGAAATGAAACCCCTACCTTATTTGATCCGGTGGCTATCGGTATGGTACTTTACCCGGAATTATTTAAAACAAAAAAGGTACATGTATCGGTAGATGCTATTGGGAATACCATAGTGGATACTTCAAAGCAGCCTAACGCAGAAGTAGGAGTATATATCAACACCAATGAATTTATTAACCGATTGATGAAAACATATATGCAGCAGAATCTGGAACGGTGATGATAATTAGGGTCTGCTGGTTAAGTAAAATTTTTTTATTTGTCATTCTTTCTTTGTCCGCCAAAGAAAGAATCAAAGAAAGC
>CAYNIG010000446.1:0-2902 GCA_964396995.1 uncultured Saprospiraceae bacterium
TGCCGGCAGGGTGCTTAAATCTATCGATCGTGAATGGAACAAAGGGTATAATGAAATATGGCTTGATAAGAGAGAGATAAAAGCGACGGGAATTTTATTCTATACATTTGAGAGCCTGCCAGACGGAAAGGCTGGTAAAGGATTTAAAGCGAACAGAAGGATGGTAATGATGCAATAGTGTGAAAAGAACTAGTATATAACAGAAGGGCAGGAATTCTTGCCCTTTTGTTTTGTAATGTTATTGGTGATACATCAATTCCCATTTATCTAATACCACAATTCTATTTCAGGATTATAATTCAACCACATCATTAGTTGTGGTAATTTATTCGAAACCATAAGATTATCTTTTAAAATATTCAATGAAGACACAGATAATGCTTCAGAGGCCAAAGGTCTTCGATAATGGTTTACTTATCGTGTTTTCTGCTTTTCCGTTATCATTGCATTCAGTACAATTTGCGCTGCAGGATTATCCGGATAAATATTCAGACTTTGATTCAGAGCCTTTTGCGCCTTGTCCAACTGACCGGACTTAAAATAAATAATTGTAAGGCTAAAGCTACTGTTTCGTTATTTGGATCATACTCTAATTCAATGGTGAAATGTTCTATAGCACTCTTAGCTATTTTATCTTTGTTAAATAAATTCATGCTTTGATTTGATATCGGCCTGACTCTAAAGTAACAAAAGTATTATCTTTCTCAGATTGTTTATAGCCACTATAAGGAGATCGATCCGAATTCACGATAACTTTCCAAAAAAAATTTGCAAATATTTTGAATGGAATTTAATTTTAGGGAATTTTACATAAAACTATGAAGAGAAATACCTTATTCTTAATTCTTACCCTATCCGTATTTTTATTCTTGTCCTTTGACCATCATAATGATTTATTGGAAAAAATTACTTTCTCACTGGATAGATATTATAAAGAATACCCGGAAGAAAAAGCTTTTATTCAAACAGATAAGCCTTTTTATCTAGCGGGTGAGACCATTTGGTATAAAGCATATCTGGTGGAAGCCAATTCAAATTTGCCTGATTCAGTGAGTGTCCCTTTGTATGTGGAATTGATTGACCCCATTAATGGTAATTTAATAACACGAAATATTTTGAAAATGGAAGGGGGTTTCGGGCATGGGGAATTCGATCTGAATGAAACGCTGACTCCGGGAATGTATACTTTAAGGGCTTATACTAATTGGATGAGAAATTTTAATGAAGACCTTTTCTTTTCAAAAAATATAAAAATCCTCTCGTCTGAAAAACAGATGGAAAAAAGGGTGTTTAATGAAGACGATATGGATATGCAATTTTTTCCGGAAGGTGGAGATTTGGTAAATGGCCTTGAGAGCCGGGTTGCGTTTAAAGCATTGGATGCAGGTGGTAATTCGGTAAATTTAACCGGGAAGCTAATTTCTTCCACTGGAGATACTCTTTTAAGATTTAAATCTGATCATCTCGGAATGGGATCATTTAAGTTTAAACCACAAATCGATAAATCCTACTCCGTACTGATCTCTTTTAGAAATATTTACAACAAATCGTTCAGCCTGCCTGTTCCTAAAAGTTACGGTTTTACGATGACTATGGATAATGTATCTAGCAAATCACAAATCAGGCTTGCCATAAATAATAATCATCCCAGTTCAGATATATTGATCATAGGACAGGCCAGGGGTGTCATTTATTATGCTGGTCGCGTTGCTGCCGGTTCTCCCAGCGCATTCGTAACGGTAGCTAAAGAAAAATTTCCCCCGGGTATTGCTCATTTTACTTTATTTGATCAAAACCTTAAACCCCATTGCGAACGCATCATCTACATTCCCAATACCCATCCTTTAAACATCGTGATAAACAGTGATAAACCTGAATATAAACCAAGAGAAAAGACCAGTATTTCAATCCTGGTAAGTGATCAGGATCAGAAGCCAATCACCGGTAATTTTTTAGTCAGTGTGGTCGACGAAACTCAAATTAAAAATTTTTCTGAAATTGAATCATTACAATCGAATTTATTGTTGAGTTCCGATGTAAAAGGATATGTAGAAAACCCCCTGTATTATTTCGATAAAACAAATAAATACGCTGCATTGCATTTGGATTTATTACTCATGACACAAGGTTGGCGTCGATTTACCTGGGATTATATTTTACAGGAAAAAATTCCGATGCCCGTTCATTTGATAGAAAAAGGATTGATCGTAAAAGGTTCTGTCTTGAAACCAAATAATAAACCATTTGAACTTCCCCAAAATGTAATTCTGATGGTAGGCAGAGATACAAACCAACAATTTTTAATGAATACAACGAATGCCGACGGTGCCTTTTTATATTATGGACTTGAGTTTAGAGATTCGTCAGAATTGTTAGCACAGATCATGAAGTCAGAAACAAATCAGAAATTTAAAATAAGCATTGATCCTCAGGTTTTTCCTTCTCCACCCAAGCCAACTGGTATGTTGAAGAATGTCAATACTGAATATGATAAATTTTCCGAATATATTTTGAATACTCAAAATGCAATACAATATGAGCAGCAGCTCAAGTTAAATGATGCCATATGGTTAAGTGAGATGACTGTGCAGGCTAAAAAAAGACAAAAAGTACCGGATGGCCCCAAAGCATTGTATTCAAAACCGGATGAAGTGATTAAAGGTGATGTTAGCCCCTCGGCGTTGAATGTTTTTGATATGATCAGAGGAAGGGTAGCCGGTGTCCAGATCACCGGTGACAGGTCAGATCCCAAGGTAGTTGTTCGTGGTAATTCGTCCATCAGCCTTGGCGGCGATCCTCTTTATTTGTTAGATGGGGCTCCGGTAACGAAACAAACAATATTATCACTAAATGTATATTCAGTTGATAGGGTAGAGGTAGTTAAAAGTTTAGCTAAAAGTGT
>CAYNIG010000447.1:0-2883 GCA_964396995.1 uncultured Saprospiraceae bacterium
ACCACATTATTTCAAAAGATTTTAAGATTGATACTGAAATATACAAAACAATAGGGAAAATGGAAGGAGGTTTATATTGTCGCACATCCGATCAGTTTTTTATGCCCCGCGATATCCAAATTAATTAATTAGTTTACACTACTGAATGATATTTCGTTAATTTCGCAGCCTATTTCCTTTTAGTAAATGTCCTCAGGTATACTCCAAAAACTAGATTCGTTCCAGGGTAAAAAAGTATTGGTGTTGGGTGACATCATATTAGATATTTATCTCAAAGGAAGAGTGGATCGTATCTCACCTGAAGCCCCGATACCCATTTTAAATCACCAGCATACCAGTCATGCGCTAGGGGGGGCCGCAAATGTGGCTGCTAATCTCAGAGGCATAGGTGCGGATGTGATGTTGGTTTCAATTACCGGTAAGGATGGTGAGGCAGAGTATCTGGAAACTATGCTTGACCTGGAAGATATCTCTTTTCAATTTGTATCATTAGACGATAGACCCACTACCAGCAAGACCAGGGTCATTGCCGGAAGTCAGCAAATGCTGAGAATAGACCACGAAAGTACGGTGGATATAAACCCGGAGACTGAAAATCAAATTATTTCCACTGTAGAAAATACATTCTCCAGGAATCCATTTCAAGCCATCATATTTGAAGATTATAATAAGGGTATGCTTACCCGCAGTATGATCAGTAAAATCATTTCCTTTGCCGTATCAAATAAGGTACAGGTTGTGGTGGATCCAAAGAAAAACAACTTCTATGAATATAAAAATGCGGACCTTTTTAAGCCCAATTTTAAGGAATGCGCTGCCCAGATACCATTTCAATTAAATCCTACCATTGAATCTCTTTCTGCTGCAGATGAATACCTTCGTAGCAGGCTAAATCATAAAATTTCTATGATTACACTGGCAGAACATGGTGTTTTTATTTCAGATGGAAACGATAAATATCTGATTCCCACTGAAATAAGGCAAATTGCTGATGTGAGTGGAGCAGGAGATACTGTGACTGCGATTGCAACATTTGGACTCATTGAATCGTTATCTTTGTCAGAAATTGCTACCTTGTCGAACCAATCTGCAGGACATGTTTGTGGAATCCCCGGAGTACATGCTATCACCAAAGATGAGCTGGCTCATTTAATTAATTAAAATATTTTAGAATTTAAACTCATATTTAAAAATGATATTAAGATTATACGCATCGATCCTCTTTCTCTTACTTATGGTGTCTGTTTCCGGTCAATCCAGACTTCGAATAACATCACCGGCTTCTATAGCTGGCGACTATGTAATCGGTAAGGGATTATTAGGCAATGGCTTTTCTGATACCTTACGTGGAGAATTGATACTTGCCAATAATGGGAATAACTCAACACTGGCCTGTGATACCATAGCAAACAACGTAAAAGATAAGATTGTGATTATTGATAGAGGCAATTGTACGTTCGTTGAAAAAGCCCTCAGAGCTCAGAAAGCTGGTGCAAAAGCCGTGATATTATGTAACAATACCACAGGACTACCTGGAGTTTTTGGATTTCCGGATCCTGCTGTAACCATTCCCTACGTGATGATTTCACAGGCAGATTGCATTAAAATTAAACCTGCAGTTAACGGTGCACAGGGATTTTTATATTTCTTTGACCCCACCGGAGCTGAACCAGTACTTTATTCTGAGACATTCAATGGGGGTAAAAGTAACTGGACATCAAAAGGTATCAGTAATGCAAAAGATACTTTTACCTGGGATTCAAGAGGCATTTCTGATGGGGCCTTGGGGGGCTTTGTGATAGATGCTCCTACTGCCGATAATGGTGCAATGATATTTGATGCTGACTATCTAACTACGAATGGAGATACTTTGAAAATACCCAATGGTCCACCACCTTATCCAAATCATAGAGGAGAACTTATTTCTCCGATCATTAACTGTAGTAGTTTCTCATCAGTTACTCTCAAATTTTTTGAACTCTATGCCGGTCTTAACAGCTCGACTTTTATTTCCTACTCTACCGATGGTGGTGCTACCTGGGCCACTCCAATTGAAATAAATGAGGATATTCAACCCAATCAGGCAACAACAAGAGGGAAATTTATCAAATATGAATTACCACAGCTTGCGGGTAAAGCACAAGCGAGATTTAAATTTATTTTTGATGGTGATTTTTATACCTGGATTATTGATGATGTAAAATTATTGGGCAAATCACAATTCGATGTAGCTGTTCAGCCAAAACAATTTTTCTTCCCCTTTAATTTTGCAACACCTGCAAGCCAGATTAGTACGGATACCAGTTTTTTCTCTACTGATATTGCCAACTACGGATTAGGTGCAGCAACTAACCTAAAATTAAAGGTTGCCATTACTAATAGTGGTGGCGCTTTCTTACACAGGGATTCCATTGTAATCGCTAACCTGCCTGTAAATGCGGTAGATACTACATTTTTCTTTCCTAAGATGTTTGTACCGGGTAAGTTACCGGCTGGTACATATACACTTTCCTATTCGATAGAAGGAGGCGCAGGATCTCCTGCTGATGCAGATCCAACGAATAATACGCAATCTCAGGTTTTTATAGTCACCACGGACCTATATTCTAAAGACGATGGAGTAGGGAATAATTCAGGTTTGAGAGCAAATAATGAAGGTGATTATTTCTTCGGTAATTTGTACACAACTGCAACAGATTGGAATGCAAATGACAAATTCAGGGCTACGGAAGTTACTTTTGGTGCATTCATCCCATCCTCCGACGGCGTGTTAAAAGGAAAATCGGCGACCATTTACCTTGCTGAATTATTACCAACCGTTGCTTCTGACTTTAGCAATTTTGAAGACAAAGCGATTACTGAAAATCCAAGCCAATTAAAAAT
>CAYNIG010000448.1:0-2859 GCA_964396995.1 uncultured Saprospiraceae bacterium
TGATGATGATATTTACTTCTTTGGCAAACTTACACATGTACAATGCAGCCTGGCAGGCGGAGTTTCCGCCCCCCACTATATAGATAGATTCGTTTTTGCATGCGTGTGCTTCAACTGCGGCAGCTCCATAATACACCCCTGCACCGGTAAAATTTTCCAATCCGGGAATGTCTAATTTTTTATAGGCCACGCCAGTTGCCAGTATCACCGTTTTACTTCGTACAAATGATCCATCTTTTAATTCGGTGATTTTATATCCATTTTCAACTTTGATGGTTTTTACATCTTGCGGAGTAAGAATCTCGGTACCAAATCGTTTGGTTTGGATCAATGCACGTTGAGTAAGTTCGCTTCCGGAAAGTCCCGTAGGAAATCCAAGATAGTTTTCTATACGTGCGCTGCTGCTGGCCTGGCCCCCAGGGTTGTTTTTTTCAATGAGTATGGTCTTGAGTCCTTCGCAGGATCCGTATACAGATGCGGCAAGCCCGGCAGGTCCGGCTCCTATGATCAGCACATCATACATTTCCTGACTGGCTTTTTGATGGAGCCCTATACGCTCAGCCAGCATATTGAGATCGGGATCAATCAGATAAGTGCCATCTTTTAAAATCAATATGGGAAGTTTTGATTTATCAGCGTTTACACTGGCCAGGAATTTCTCCGATTCCGGTTCTCTTTCGACATCCATCCATTGATAAGGAATCAGATTACCTGAAAGAAATTCTTTCAGACTGTGTGATTTAGGCGACCACTGATAACCAATAATGCGAATGATTTCCGGGCTGGGTTTATAAAAAGTATGCCATTCTGCAAGTAAATCATTGACTACAGGATACAATTTTTCTTCCGGCGGTGACCAAGGTTTCAGCAAATAATAATGGAGCTTTACCTGATTTATTGCTTTTATTACAGCCTCTATATCTGAATATGCTGTGATCAGGATTTTTTTTGTATCAGGAAAAATAAGGTTTGCTGATTCCAGGAGGGCGACACCTTCCATTTCAGGCATTCTCTGATCAGAAATGATGAGTGCCAAAGACTCATGTTTAAGTTTTAATTCTTTTATGAGATCAAGTGCCTCAGTGGCAGAGCTGGTGGCTGCTACTTTATATTCATTGCGATACGCAGTCCTGATATCGCGTTGCAATGCCGCCAATACTTGTTCGTCATCGTCTATCAGAATGATATAAGGTAATTTCATTGGGAACTAATTGGGGTTTGATTGTTTTGGTAATTTGGGTGAAGAGGGATGGAAATTTCAAATGTGGTCCGACCAGGATCTGAATGCACTTTAACTTCTCCATGATGATGTTCGATTACCCGCTTGACCAGATCGAGTCCTATTCCGGTGCCTTCACCCATTTTTTTTGTGGTAAAGAAAGGCTCAAAAATGCGGTGAATGATTTCTTTTGGTATGCCCGATCCGTTATCTGTGATGGATACCTGTATAGAATCATCAGAATGTGAAGTTTCAATCGTCAACTCACCTTGTGCCGGCAGGGCATAGATCGCATTATCAATTATATTGGACCATACCTGGTTGAGTTCACCCACATAGGCCGGTACTTTGGGCAAGGATGCATCAAAATTTTTATATACTTTAATTTTTTTATGTTTAAGCTTATGGCCCACCAGGGTAAGTACATTTTCAATATCGCGATGCACATCAGTAGGTTGTAGGTCTGTAGATCTGTCCATATGCACATGACTTTTGATAGCAGTGACCAGAGTAGTGATGTGTTGCGAAGCAAGGCCAAGATCTTTAATGATTTTTTGAGTACTTATATTATTTTCAAGCCAGGGCAATATCGTGATAAAAGTGTCAGTACCCAGTTTATTTTTTAGTTCGCTTAATTCTTCTATTTTAAAATCGTGCTCGGAAAAAGTCTCTGCTACTACTCTGTCTTCAAATTGAAATGATTCAAACCATTGATTTAACCGATCTTCCAGATCCATTCTATCCAGAGTAGATGGTTTGATAGAATGACCTGACTTGGTGATTTTTTCATTTGCCAGCTGGTGTAGTTGATTTAGTATTAGCTTATCTATTTTTTTATCTAAAATTTTTTCGGTGAGTTGGAAGTTTTGATTCATTCTCCCACCTAGTTCACAGGCAATTCTGTTGATCGCCGCCGCAGGATTATTTAGCTCGTGTGCTATACCAGCGGCAAGATTTCCCAACGCGTTTACTTTTTCTTGTTGCAATTCTTTCGTTGCAAAATATTTCGCGCGTTCTGTCATAAAACTGATGAGCTTCTGTATAAATGCGGGATTAAGCTCTTCCAGCTCATTAAAATATTGTTTATGTAATCGCAGCAGTTTTACTTTACATTCAGCATAGGACCATCCGGGAATGGTTTTCATCCGGGAATAAGGGAGTATACCACCTACACCACCAATTTGTTCAGTATTTTCAAAAGTGAAGAAATACACCTGTTTACCATTTTTGTTCAGATAAAAAGACACTTTGCCTTCTAATAAAATCCACATCGTATCGGCTACATCACCAAATTTGGCAATGGTATCGCCCATTTCAAATTCCTGATAGGTAGAACGATCTAAAATCCATTGAAGATGATCGTTCGGTAATTCGTTTAATGCAAAGACTGAGCGAAGTTGGCTTAAGTGAACTGGTGACATGGTGTGCTAAATTAGGAATTAAAAATGGTTTTCTAATTCGGGAAATAGGTAGGGGATAAGCACACTATGGCCAACGGCCATTATAGAACACGGATTACGCGAATCTTTGTATTAAGTCTGTGTTTGCGCGATGCGCAACTGTGGTTACTAATTTATAACCACAGGAGCCGTCGGCAGCACAGATAAAATAAATTTTATACACGGTTAATTGGTCCGAAT
>CAYNIG010000449.1:0-2818 GCA_964396995.1 uncultured Saprospiraceae bacterium
GGGTACATAAAAATTATAGAGCAAGTCATTTTCATAGGCATAAATTCCTGAGTCATAACTGTCTGTATTATAATAGGCAATACGTGAAGTAAAGGAAACCGGACTCGAAATAGACTGGTATAGAATGTCCTGAAACAACATGAATCCATGTTGCTGGGTCTGATCTGATTTTGAATACGAGGAAATCTCAATTCTCGATCTGGATTCTATAGATTTCGAATGGAGATAATTTAAATTTAGGCGCCATGATTTTTTATTGTAATCTGCTAATGACCGCACCGGATTTTTAATAACAGAATTTTCCTCACGTGTTTTATTCCTGAATTGAATATAAATATCCATTTTACGACGAATGGAGTAGGAGAGTCTTATCAATTGTTCATTCCCCTTCGATGGCCCCTGAACATTAAACCTAAGCCATGGATGTGACCAAAAATCCCAATAACCCGATAATTTCCATCTTGTCGCCGGCCTCAGTTCCAGCCCTGCGTAAAATCCTTTTTCATTATTGGCGAGCGTATTTTCGGAGAAGGAATTAGAAAATAGGGCAGGGTAGGATTTATCGAATTGACGATATAAAAATGAGATATCCATTTTTTTATCCAGCGATAGTTGAAGGCCTTCCAGGAATGCATAGGTGCCTGGATTGCTAACAGCAGCCTCTCCAAAAAAATGAAAATTGCGTATTTGAAGACTATGATCTAAGCTGATTTGAAATAAATTATTTCCCCTGAAAGCAAATTCATTGTAGGGCCTATTTTGTTTTTGAAATTCTTTACTGAAGAAAGTATGCAATGCATTAATGCCTATATGACCATCTTTTTTTTTGTATTTGATGGCTCCTCCAACCATGTATTCTGAGAGTTTATTCTCATCCGATATTTCACTGGCAGTACGGTGATATCCACTTTCCTGAAAACTTGAAAAAAGGGTTTCACGATCAACGGAATCCGTAACGATATTGCCATCTTTTTTCCTTGAAGAAAATAATATGGTGGCATCCAGACTTTTATTTAATTTAAAGCTGGATGCTATCCCCCGTAAAAAATTTGACTCATTCACTGAACTATACGGTCTGATCGGTCGATCCGCTTTGCGGATATTGGTAGCCCAGGGACTTTTACCTACTCCAAATCCTGAATGCATTATTAGACCCTGTCCAAACGACAGATTATAATCACCAACTACCATATCTTTTATTATTTTATTGATATTTCGCAAAGCGAAATGGAAGGAATAATAATCAAAGCCCTGTTTGTTCGAACCTCGGAAAAATTCTTCTCCTGGATCTTTCTCAGCAGTGAAACCGATACTTAATTTGTTTTCGTAAAAATATTTATATCTGAAGTATAATCGACTCGGATTACCGCGGTAAAATGAATTTCGGGTTCGGTCATAGCCGGCCTGAGATTGTAAATATTGACCAGTCCGGAAAAATAATTGGTGATCGCCATATCTCATCATTTCTGCAATAGGCACAGTATATTGATCAAAATTGGCTTGTAATTTAATGAAAGGAAGGATGAATTTTATGCTTTGAATATCCAGGCCAGGCACTGCTTGAAGTTCATATATACTTATTAATTCACCATGTTGTTTTATGTAATTTTTGATATTGATGATTTGTAATGGGCTTAATAAAAAGAGGTCATCGATTTCGTCTTCGTCGTTTATATTTAAAGGGTGTGATTGCAAATAATCCAGTTTGTCGTACAGAGTATTGTAATCAAACTCACCTTCCCCTTCCCTGGATTCGACATAAGATTGAATGATATCTTCTAAACGGTTCGTTGGCTTTTGTCTGAATGTGTCCCTGGTATGGGACTGAGAAAAAAGAAAGTTGGAAAATACCCAAATGAATACTACCGATATAAGCCAATGCCTAATTTCCTTTGTGCTCAATACCTGTTTATTTGGTGATCCTATGTTTTAGACAATTTTGAGATGGCATCGACTAATACATCGAGGTCTGCAGGCAAGGTATAGGTATTGGGTGTAATTCGCACGCCACTTATATTTTCCCAAACTATTCCGACTGAATGAATTTTGTGTTTGTCAAATAAATAGGAATCAATCTGAGCCGGTGTTTTGCCTTTAATCTGCAATAAGCCTATGGCGCAAGCAAATTCAGGCTTTAATGAAGTCCCTATGGAGACGCCGGGAAGCTGTAATGCTTTCTCCGCCCAATAGTTTTTTAAATAGTGTAGTCGCTTTTGTTTTCGCTCACTTCCTATCATTTGATGAAACTGTATAGCCTGACCGGTTGCTTGTTCTATATGAAAAGGACGCGTACCCATATTTTCAAATTTTCGGATATCGTCACTTTCCGGTTCACCAGCTCCAAACAGAGGATACAGGTTTTTAATTTTTTCTTTTTTTACATGCATAAAACCGGTGCCTATCGGCGCACTGATCCACTTGTGCAGACTGGTACCAAAATAATCTGATCCGAGATCATGGATATTGTATTTAATATGGCCAAAAGAATGGGCACCATCTAATACTACTTCTATATTCCTTTTGTGTGCTTCAGCAGCTATCTCTTTTGCCGGCATGATCTGGCCCATCCAGTTGATGATATGAGTTAGGTGAATAATTTTAGTTTTACTGGTGATAGCGTCAGTATACTTTTTTATTATAGCTGGGTTGTCTTCGGATGGTAAAGTGAGATCCAACCAGACTAATTTGATACCGTCTCTTTTTTCCCTTTGTTTCCAGGAATTAATCATATTTGGGTAATCCTGTTTGCAAAGAATTACCTCATCCCCGGCTTGTAGCCTTAGACCAAAAATAATATTCTCTAATGCTTCGGTAGCAT
>CAYNIG010000450.1:0-2766 GCA_964396995.1 uncultured Saprospiraceae bacterium
GTTCACCAACATTTTTAAGAGACTTTTAATGAATGAAAATCAAATTTTTATAATAGATTTTTTATATGCGGGTGACTTGAGATAGAATGGTACTGAATAGGCCAGATTTTCAAAGTCAGAAGCTAAAAATTTATTGGTTGCAGGCACTATCATATACTGTGCAAGCATTTTTTGAGCTCCATATTGTATAGATTCAGAAGCCCTTAATATTGATTTTGCTTTGATAGATCCATCACCGACAAGGATAATCTTGTTTCTGTTTTCAAGGTAAGCATCCAAACTGGAGACTTCCATGAGCAATGGTGCAGGGGATTGTACTTCGACATAATTGGGGTCATAAATAGCGTGATATACCTCATTCCTTCCTGCATCTATCATCGCAACTATGAAATCATACAGGGTTGGTTCCAACACCGAATGGGCTAAAGCTGATAATGTAGAAACGGCTATCAACGGTATTTCTGCAGCCAAACAAATTGCTTTTGCACTCGAAAGACCCACCCTTAATCCTGTGTAAGAGCCTGGTCCCTGGCTATAGGCTACGGCAGAGATTTGCTGCAGAGTGAGCTTTGATTTTTTTAATACATCTTCAACCAGGAGAGGCAGGAGCGCAGCATGCTTCCTTTCCATGGTTTCATCTGAAATGCTGTTTATCAGTGCACCCTGTTCAGATAAAGCTACTGAACAGATATCTGTACTGGTATCAATATGTAAAATCATTCCTTCTACCCTACTCACAGGTTATTGTTTTCTCAAATACGATTGATATTTGACAGGATCATTTAATAGATTAACAGCAACTTCTATCTCTTCATCTATTTGAAGAGATTTTTCAATTTTTCCTTTCTGTAGATAATATCGTGGAATTATTTCTTTCTCTATTTGCTTTATAATCAAGGCTTTAGATTTATCCAGAAGCTCTGGAATATTCTCTTTATATTTAGCGGCAAGTGCATCAGCATCATTAGCCAGGCTTTTCAGATCAGCCTGGGATTCTGCTAATTTTTTAAGATCACTCAATGCATTTTGTACAGGTGATTTATACTTAAATGAAGCCGCTGATACGTATTTTTTAAAATCATCAAAGTCTTCAAATTTAAATTCCTTGAGAGCTTTAATTTCTTTGTGCTTAATTTTATACTCAGTACCATATTTGAAAATAATGTCCTGTTGAATCAGTTGATTTAAGATTTCTGAGCCAACAGAGGCATCAATAAAGACATCAGGTCGAATTCCTCCTCCATCCAGTACTTTCCTGCCTCCTCTTGTTTTAAATTCCGCACGAAGTGAATCCGGAATATTTTTAGGTTCTCCATTTTCATACTCTACGGCTTGGATGCATCTGCCGCTCGGTATGTAATATTTTGCAGTGGTGAGTTTAACCTGGCTATTATAACCAATGGGCCTGGTATTTTGGACCAGGCCTTTTCCATATGACCGCTGACCTATTACTACTCCACGGTCATAGTCCTGAATCACCCCGGAGACAATTTCAGATGCTGAGGCCGTACCTTTATCAACCAGGATAGTTAGTGGGATTTTTTCATCTACCCCGCCTTGTAAAGTTTTAAAGGCCCTATCCCATTCCTTTACTTTCCCTTTTGTAGTCACTACTAATTCATTTTTGGGGATAAATACATTGCATACGTTTACTGCTTCCCGTAACAAGCCTCCACCGTTGTCTCTGAGATCAAGAATCAAACCTGACATCTCGGGATGTTCTTTTTTAAGGGTTTGCAGAGCTGAAGCTACATGGGCTCCTGCCTGGTCAGTAAAAATAGTCAAGTTAATATAGCCAATCTTATCGCTTACCATTCCGGAGTAAGGGACATTCGGCACATCGACTTCCCCTCTGGTCACTGAAATTGTGGTTTCTTTATTTTCACCAGGTCTTTTAATTAACAAATCCAGTTTTTCTTCACCCGGAGCTTCCATCATAGCATTGATTTCGTCCTGTGATTTTCCCTTTACGGTTTTAGCACTAATGCCAATGATTTGATCACCTATTAAAAGTCCTGATTTATAAGCCGGAGATTCTTCGAATAATTCGGATATGGTGGGCAATCCATCAATGAATTTAATACCTGCACCAATGCCATGGTATTTCCCTTCAGTATTGAATCTATAGTTTTCAACTTGAGCTTCAGAGAAATAATTAGTATAAGGATCGAGACTGTTGAGCATAGCGTCGATGCCGATTTTCATCAGTTTACCGGGTTCTATATCATCTACATAATAATAATTGAGCTCTTTGTATACGTTGGTAAACAACTCTATATTTTTGGTAATTTCAAAATACCGGTTTCCCGGTTCAGGCAAAAATGAAAAACCAAATAAACCTAGAACGACAATAAAAAATGCAATACTTTTTTTCATACACTATCTCTGAATTCAGCATGCCAAATTTACATTTAAAATCAGGGATCGTACTTAATTTTATCTTAAACTTTATCCCTTACATTTGCTTCCGTAAAACACAAAAATGCATTATAAAAAACTACAGGTTGATAATCTGATTATAGAGTTTCACAATAATTGGTTAGGTGAAGAGTCCGTTTTAGTCAATGGGCAACTGGTTTCAAAAAAATCTTCCATAATGGGCACAGATCATCATTTTACAGTGCTTGAAAATGGTTCTATGGCAAGGTATGTGCTGAGCTCTAAAGTGGATCAGGCGATGCATGTGTATCTCGATTTAAGAAAAAATCACAAAATCATCCAGGAAAACATACCCATTATAGCATGGGGTAAAAACGACAGTCAGAA
>CAYNIG010000451.1:0-2692 GCA_964396995.1 uncultured Saprospiraceae bacterium
GGAAATCCGGGTGACCAGGTAAATATTGTACTCCGGGGTATCAATACCGTACAAGCCAGTACCAGGCCCATGATATTATTGGATGGTACGGAAATCCCTTTTGCCAACCTCAATACATTAGACCTTTCACAAGTAGAAAGAGTAGAGGTGGTACAAGGTGCTGCATCAGCCTCTCTTTATGGTGCCCAGGGGGCGAATGGGGTAATTCAAATCTTTACTAAAAAAGGTACCAAAGGGGCTGTAAATATTAATGCCTCAACCAGCTATACATATAACTCTTATATAAATGCAGGTGATTTTGGTAAAGCAAGATTGCATCCATATTTAACTAATGCAAATGGTGAAATTATATATGCAGGCTCCAATTCAGCCTTGGCTACAAAGCTGGTGATCCAATAGTAGTAGACCCATTATTGGGTATCGTGCCAGGCTCTAATTCATTATCCTATAGATTTGGAACAGATGTTCCTGGTTTGCCATTTACTACTCCAGGTGCAACCGGACAAGCCACCCGCTATGGCCAGCTCGACCCAAGAAATAAAAATGATCAGCCCTATAAAGGTGGCCTCCAATATTATGATCATTTTAAGCAAGTTTTTTCGTCTGCTCCCGCTACTAATGCTTCTTTAAATATCAACGGAGGAAATGAAAGGACAGATTTTAGTCTTACCCTGACTAATAACCGTACCCATTCTGCCTTACTCAAAGACAATGGATATTTAGACCGCACTAATTTATTGTCCAACATAGGGATGGAATTATTCAAAAATTTTAATATCCGATCAGTAACCAATTTAGTATATATGAACAACACTTTGCATCCAAACCTCGGTGCTGGAGGCGGTGGATTGTATGGCAAAGGTGAAATCAATGCCTTTGTCGGTGGGGTGTATGGATTTTTGAATACTTCACCTTTTATGGATTTGACTGCAAGAAACTCAGAAGGTGATTACGTTTCCTATCCCAGGGCTTCTTTTGCCAGTGTAAACGCTACTAACCCATTTTATAGATTACAATACTCTGAAAGTGATAACAAAAGAGTGGATATAATCCAAAACTTGAGTGCTAACTATAAAGTAAACAAATTCGTCACTTTAGATGCCCGTTTTGGTATCAGCAACAGGTCTGAAAATGCTCAGTGGACTTTTTATAATCAGTCCCGCAATGCCAATACCATCGATCAGGAAGCCTGGGTGGCGTGGTTCAATGGTGCCGATGCTACAGGGGAAATCGCTAATTTCCAGTATAACAATACCAAAATGAATTTTTATACAAGTGCTATCGTTAAACTGGATCTTGAAAATGATTTTAAAATCAAACTTCCCATTCAATCCACCACATTATTAGCATACGATTACAGAAAAAACAGATATAAGGAATACGATACCTATGGACTCAGCCTCCCATTTAATCCACCTATAAATGTATTGTCAACTAAACAGCAATTTGTCTCAGTGGATTTTATCGAGCCGTTTATTACTTTTGGTTATGTGGTTGATCAAAGACTGGATTGGCAAGACAAATTTGGAGTGAGTGGAGGATTCAGAACCGATTATTCTTCTGCCTTCGGTGCAGGATCAAAACCGTTTACTTTTCCTCATGGAAATGCCTATTTAAATTTAAACACATTTGATTTCTGGTCAGGACTTGGTAAAACTTTTCCTATCTTTAAAATCAGGGCAGCCTATGGTCAGGCCGGTATCCAGCCAGGAGCTTTTCAGCGCTATCCTGTACTTACACAACAGCCTACCGGTAATGAACTTACCTATACAAATCAAATCATTTCCAGGAATCCAAACCTCGATGTAGAAGTATCTACTGAGCAAGAAATTGGTACCGATATCGGAATTAATTTATTAGGTGGTAGTTTCCTGAAAGATCTCAACATTAATTTTACTGTGTGGAAAAGGTCGACTGATAATGCGATATTTAATCAAAATGTACCACCCTCTACCGGTGCCACCCAATTAATCACCAATGCAATTGGATTGAAGTCAAATGGTATTCAATTGGGAACCAATTTTACTATGTTGAGCACCAAAAATTTTACCTGGAATCTAACAGCTAATTTGGGCCATCAGGAATCCCTTATTACCAAAGTAAATGGTGGAGATATCCCGCTCATTAGTGGTGCAGGTAGCTCAGGATTGATCCTGACACCTGGTGCAAAAATTGGCCAGATCTACGGTTACAAAGCGTTAACCAATATTGCCCAAACCAGAGCAGATGGTTCACCATTTATCGAGCCTGCCAGTCAGAAAGATTATGAAATTGTAAATGGCAGAGTGGTAAATAAACTAACTAAAGCCATTTATTTCTCAGATGAAGCCTCCTCCTTAGGTGATCCTAATCCCGACTTTACTGCTTCTTTCATTAATGGTTTTGCATACAAAGATTTCTTAAATTTTGGCTTCCAATTTGACTGGATTTCAGGTTCTCACCTGTACAATCAAACCAACGAATGGATGTATAGGGATGCAATAAGCAGGGATTTCGAAAAACCGGTAACCATTAATGGAGAAACAGCCGCTTTTACTGCTTATTATGCCAGTACTTATCACGCTCTTGGAAATACAGCCAGAGGTGTAGGGAATAACGTAACCAAAGATTATTTTTACGAAAACTCCTCCTTTGTGAGACTCAGAAACGTAAACCTGGGTTTTGATATCTCCCGATTAATCACAACAAAATG
>CAYNIG010000452.1:0-2689 GCA_964396995.1 uncultured Saprospiraceae bacterium
CCTGAGTTTTTTAATATCAGGTCAGCATTGGATTTTACGATATTGCATTGCTCCCAGATATTTCTTACTACGCTGTTATTGCCTTGTACATTCGCACCGCCTTTTTCGAGGAAGTCCTCATCTGCATTACCGGCATTCAGTACACGCATTTCTTTTGTAGTCAATCCGGAAGCAACCGGCATAGTATAAGCTGGACTCTGTCGACCTACACTGAGCCTGTTGGTGAGGCCATTACACATGGCAATAAGCCCGTTTACATCGGTTAGCACCTGTGTTTCTGTCGCCGATCCGGGATCGAGAAAATCTTTGTCACACGATACAGCACCAATACAGAAAGATAGTAGTATAAAAAATTTATATAGATTTTTCATTTTGATTCAGATTTAAAAGTGAATTAAAAGTTTGCAGTCAATTGAAATTGATAGGTTCTTGGTATAGGCACATTTCCAAAGTCTACTCCACGCAATAAGTCACTATTGCCCCCTGCATTCGTCTCCGGATCATAGCCATTGTATTTATCCCAGGAGATAAGATTTCTTCCAATCAGATTTAAACTCAGGTTTTCTAATCCTTTTACCAATTTGGGTAAAGTGTAGGATAGACCAATTTCCCTAAGTTTCATAAATGAGCCGTTATCCACTCTGTATTCCTCAATATTGACTAAAGAAAAGACATACCCACGTGGCAATTCTCCGGTCATCTCTTTTTCCGCAACATCACCTATACCTACGTTATTACGGGTACGTTTATCAGCATTAAATACATCTGCTCCCTGTACAGCATCTACCAGTACTCTCAAACCGAGTTTTTTATAATTCACACTGGTCATCAATGACCCTGTCCAGTCCGGATTAGGATTACCGATGATTTTTCGTAAGAAAGTACCACTTGGCTGACCATCAGCACCTCTTGTTGGAGTATAATCTAATAGTGTAGTTTGAGTGCCTCTTTCGCGCTGTGGTAAATTCTGTGCAGTGAGTACATCTTTGCCATTTGCGTCTTTAGCATAAAAGAAACCATAAAATACAGAAGCAGGTTGTCCCTCTATCAAAAATGATGGAGATCCAGCAGAACTGGCAATAGCAACAGTAGGGCTACCCAGCTTGGTTATTTTATTTCTGTTTCTATTATACAACAAGGTAAAATCCCAATTGAAGTCTTTTGTTTTTATTGCCTGTGTAGTCAATGCCAATTCAACTCCTTTATTTTCCATAGAACCTACATTATCTATAGTAGAAGTACCACCGGTAGAACTGGCCAGCTGCCTGTTTACAACCAGGTCACTGATGCTCTGTTTGTACAAAGTAAAGCCCAGGTTGATTCGATTTTGTAATAATCCAATGTCAAGACCTCCTTCAGTCTCCGTCATGCGCTCCGGTTTAAGATTGATATTGGCTAAGGTAGAAGATGGAATAAAAGTATTGCGTCCCAGGTAGGGTATAGAACTGAATCTCCAAAAACGATCATAATCTCCCACGGAAGTAAGACCACCACTTTCTCCCCATGAAAAACGGGCTTTTAAAGTAGACAGCGTTTTGCTGATGGCAGCATCTTTAAATAAATCAGATAAAATAAAACTGGCACTTACTTTAGGATAGATCTGGTTGGTCTGTGAAGCATCGAACGAACTGGATCCGTCTCTGCGCACCGCACCGGTGATATAAGCCCAATCTTTAAAGTTGACCGTAGCTTGTCCGAATATTCCCTGCAAGGCAAATTGACCTACTCCATATCCGGCACCGATTGTAGTACTGGCTCCGTTTACAGTTTCAATAAATGGACTTAAACCTTCCCCACTGCCTCTTGAAAAATCAGACCTTCTATACTGATAGTTAGTGCCGGCTACGGCTGTTATTTTAAGATCGGGATTGATATTCCACAAATAGGAAAGATTGATATCGCTATTATATTGTAAAGTAACCGCATTTACATTTGATACATAGCCCGAAGGGTATCTTTCTGCAGGCAATCCTGCTTCTGCCTGGTAGGGATAGGCAGGTATGAAATTTGTACCGAGTGCATTGAAAGCATCCACACCAACTACCCAATCGATACTCAAATTTTTAATCGGAGTAAGATTGAGCTGTAGGTCATTGATGGTACGGTTGACTCTTTGTTTAAAAATCATTTCCTCAATAGTGGTGAGTGGATTTACACGGGTAGGTTCTACTGCTTTGAGATTGCCCCCCGCATCGCGTACATTGATGTCATATATATTATTGGTAATGTTTACAGAGTTGATGGGGCTGTAAAATACATTTCCATTTGCTTTTTCATTGGCAAGACTGTTGATATAACTCAGGCCCACGGATACTTTAGCCCAGTCGGTTAGCCTTTGGTCTATTCTCGCTCTCAGATTGTATCTTCCAAAGTCGGTACCTTTTACGATACCTCCGTTTTTCATATAACCAAGTGACATAAAATATTTGGTTTTATCTGACCCACCGCTGATGGACAATGCATTATCAGTACCGGTTCCTTTCTGAAAAATATCATCCTGGTAGTCGTACCGGGTCACATCTACGAGATTTGTAGCCAATGGGGTATTGGTGCCATCTCTGAATATATTTACTGTGGTAGTACCCGGATTGGCAGCGATCTGGGCAGCAGTCGGAGCACCGATGGTATGCAGTCGTAATGAAGCAAAGCCAAATTGTTTTGGATAGGTAGTGATATATACTTTTTTACG
>CAYNIG010000453.1:0-2661 GCA_964396995.1 uncultured Saprospiraceae bacterium
CTTTGTATTTGCCTGCATCAAATTGCATGGCATGCCCGGGTGTATTGGCATAGGATCGCCAGTCTTCATTAAAATTGTACTCGGGGTTGATCTGAGGTTGTTTTGGTCGATGCACTTGCCTGGTAATATTCACTGCATCGCTCCAGGTATCGCCACCATCGATGGATGTTTTATACCATACTTCGCGCAGTCCATTTCCCTTTCTTACTTCGTTTTCGTGATTATTACCCGTATTGTAAAATAAAAATATTCGGCCTTGTGGATACAAAGGATCCGTCAAGTCTGCTACCGGAGCCGGATTGCCGGCTTGCAAATCTTTATAATCCACCACCGTGATCATGGCACTCCAGGTTTTGCCTTGATCGGTACTTTTTTTCATTACTAAATTGATATCTCCAAAATCGCCACTGCCATTCACCCTGCCTTCTGCGATTGCTATTAATTCTCCTTTATTGTTTTGAATGATAGCCGGTATACGATAGGATTTGTGACCTTCGGTACCTGATATAAACACAGGAACTTGGGTGTAAACTGTTGTGAATAGTAAGAAGGAAATGAATAAAACAAACAATATTTTCATAAACAATTTTTTATTTGTCACACGGCACTAATTTTTTTAACACATAGAAGGCACATAGTTTACTACTATATTTTGCGAGCAAAGGTCGCATAGAAGAATTGCTTTGCTATTCGGATTTACGCAAATAAATCAACTATGTGCCCTTAAGTAATTGTAGATTTTATACGAATCCTTCATCTCTTATTTATCTATGTGTTTATAATTAACCTTTTAAATATTGATCTAAAATTTGCACGCAATACCATTCTTGTCTGGGTAAATGAAAAGGCCCTTTAAATAAATTACCTTTAGCTGTTTGTGATATACGACCATCTCTATGTAAATATCCATACCACTCTCCATGCAGAGGGTCATGAAAGTGGGTATAAGCATAATCGTGCACCAATTTATGCCATTGGGCATATTTTTCGTTTCCGGTGAGCAGAAAAGCTAATAAAGTGGCGATGATGGTTTCATTATGCGGCCACCAGAATTTCATATCGTGCCAATATTCCTGTACCGGTTTATTATATACATCTCTGAAATAAAATAAACCACCATATTCCTGATCCCATCCGCGCTCCCACATATAGTCCAGCATAGTACATCCCAATTTAATAAGGTGTGGATCATTGGATCTGTGCATGGCTTCTCTAAGTATAAACCAGGCACCTTCTATGGCATGACCGGGATTGAGTGTGCGACCATCAATATGATCTATGATATTTCCATCAGGACTTACTTGTTCCATCACACAGCGGATATCCTGTTTTACAAAGTCGTGTTCTATCTCATTGATCCATTTATCTATCCATAGATCGCATCGGTCATCGCCTATGGTAGCCCGAAGTTCTTGTGCTGTATTAATCATAATCATGGGTACACCGATGCCTTTTGATGGACGGGTTGTAGTGTACTTTGGTGTTACCTTTCCCGGGATAGTGGCATAGTCAATGCATTTACCAAAAACAGATCGCGATGCGTCAGCTGCCTGAGTATTACCACTCGCTTTAGCATAGGCGGCGGCAGCAATTACATAAAATGTCTCGGAAAAAAAGTATCTCCTTTTGCGAATGGGTTTGCCATCGCGGGTCATATGAAAAAACATACGGCCATCGGTATCAAAACAATATTGATTCAGGAATTCATAGCCTTTAGAAGACCAGGCTAACCACTCCGGTTTATTTTCAATCGTATTATACAAAGTGGATAATAGCCAGGTAGCCCGCCCTTGTATCCATACCGCTTTGTCATCATCAATTAAACTCCCATCAGCATCACGCATGAGCAAAAAACCACCATATTCCAGGTCTACCGAACCTGGAAACCAAAATGGTATGGTATTTTTTAATAATTGATTTTTATAAAAGTCACGATATCGGATCAGGTCTTGATGGCTATACATATCATTTAAATTTAAGCACCTCTTTTACAGCTATTTTGACAAAATACAGATCCCGGGTCCCTTCATATATAAGTCCTATGTATTGAGAATTTAATGCTGTAAGACAAGAATAGCCATAACAAGGCTTTTCATCTATCAGTATTCGGTTTGCTTCGGACCAGGTTTCTCCCAGGTCAGTGCTCGCTGAAACGGTCATATTATACCTGTTGAATGTTGTATACACATTACTAAAAAATAGTATATCCTTTTTTATACCAGATACCGTAACCGGAGCTTTGAGAATACTTGCCATACAGATTGGATCTTTTAATACCTGGTAAGATGTGTGATGCTCTGTCCAATGCTTACCCATATCGGTAGTAGTGGCAATGCTACGATATCCCCCTCTATTGTCACGCATATTGAGCATCAAAGTACCCGGAGAAGTTTCTACCACCTGGCTTTCCGTAGTATTTGATTTAGGGCCATTGATTTTACCTATCCAATTCTGTCCATTATCCTGGCTGTAAACGATGGTAGAGTATGGAATTTTATTTTCATCCCAGTATTGTGCAGCAAATACAAGCGTGCCGTCTTTCATTACTATTCCACTGCCGGGACCATTAAAAAAAATATGCCATGAAGGATTTTTTATAAATGGGGTAATGGAATATGGCTTAGCCCAAGTAATGCCATCATCATCAGAATAAGTAAGTAC
>CAYNIG010000454.1:0-2659 GCA_964396995.1 uncultured Saprospiraceae bacterium
AAACAAAAAGGAAAATTTTTTTCATGTTTAAATAAAATTGATTGTTTTAAAATTTTTGCAAATATATCAGCAGTTTTTGATCACCAGCTGAAAGATTAGTTATAAAACGGTTAAAGTAGGGTAAGAGGTATGTTGGGCAGAATCTATTTTTCTTCTACCGGTTCAGCGTTGGTAAGTGAATAAATCAGCCTGTTTACATCGTCTGCATTCAATTCCAGTTTGCCCCGTATGGTCACTGCCTCTGAGGTGAATTTGATCGGAGTCTTGGCATAAATTTCCATCACGGTCTCCGGTCCGGCCCCACCACAGAAAAAACACATATTGTATGGGAATGCAGATAGGATAAATTCGGTATGGCTCTTATATCCGTCTGTAGGTATAATGTATCCTTTAATATCAACTACCTTATTGGCTAAGGCTTTTATATCATCACTAAAAACCGGCTTATCTATTTTAAAGCCCAGTGCCGCATCAAACTCTTTTTTAAATGTGATTTTTCCCAGCGTAGCCCAGGTATTGGATGCTCCCTGGCCAAAAGCGTAAATGGAAAAAAGGAGGAAAAAAGATAAAAACAGATTTTTCATAGTTCAAAATTACTTATTTGAACAGAAGTAGAAAGATAAAAGTTTTATGAAAAGTGAATTTAATTCAGAGTTAACTTAATGAAGATCAAGTAATTTCCCGGTATTATTTTTCTGCGCCAATGCCACAGAAGCACGAATAATGGCAATGTCACCTACCGTTTTTGAAACCAACCATTTGAAATTGTTGAGTTGAAGGTGATTCTTCCTAAAAGAATATGTTCCGGGTAACTTTAGTTCCATTTTTTTCGTTTCTCATTTATGAAATTTGGTACGGTATTTATTGGGTTATTTTTGTCCTTTACATCCTATGCCCAGTCAATGGCAGTCTCACATGACCTTTTGGATGCGTTACTAAAGAAATATGTAAATAGCCAGGGCAATGTGGATTATGCCGGATTTAAAAAAGATTCAGTCAGGCTAAATCAGTACCTGGGTTTATTAGCTAAAAATCCACCTTCAGATTCCTGGACCAAAGAAGACCAACTGGCTTATTGGATAAACGTATATAATGCTTTTACTATCTCTTTAGTTGCAAAACATTACCCTGTAAAAAGCATCAAAGATATCAGACCGGGGATCAGTTTTATCAATTCAGTTTGGGATATCAGGTTTATTAAAATAGGTAAAGAAACCTATGATTTAAATAATATCGAACACTCCATACTTCGTAAAAAGTTCGATGAACCAAGGATTCATTTTGCTATCAACTGCGCATCTTATTCCTGTCCACGATTAAGAAACGAAGCCTACACTGGCTCAAAATTAAATACTCAACTCACTGAAGCTGCCGAATCATTTATAGCGGATAAAACGAAGAATGATATCACAACAGACAAAATAGTAATTTCAAAAATTTTTGATTGGTTTGGTGGTGACTTTTCCCTTAGAGATCCCCATGGGAAAAAGAAAGGGTCTTTGATTGATTTTCTGAATTTATATTCCAAAGTTAAAATAAATCAGAAAGCCAGAATAAGTTATATGGACTACAATTGGTCATTAAATGGTATTTGATTGATTAACGGTAATCCCTTTTGGTCTATTAAAAGGGCTTGATTGGGTTGAAATCAGCTAAAAAGTTATTCACTGACCTCACTATCAAATCTCACTAACTCGACAAATTTTTTCACCCTTTCTTTTATCATGTCATAGTCCAGCGTTTTCATTTTATTTATAGAAAAATCCTCAACGCAAAAAGAAGCCATAGCGGATCCATATATGATTGCCCGTTTCATATTCTCAAATGAAATATCATCAGTCTGTGCAAGCCAACCTATAAAACCACCTGCAAACGTATCTCCTGCTCCGGTTGGATCATAAACCTGAGCAAGGGGTAAAGCTGGTGCAAAAAAGATATGGTCACGTGAGAACAACAAAGCTCCGTGCTCGCCTTTTTTAATTATCAGAAATTTTGGACCCATATCCATGATGGCGTGAGCTGCCTGCACCAGTGAAAACTGCCCAGAAAGTTGCCTTGCCTCTTCTTCGTTTAAAGTAAGGATGTCCACCCTGAAAATTACTTTTTTCAAGGCATCCATTGCTATGTCCATCCAAAAATTCATGGTATCCAATACTACCAGTTTTGGTCGTTTATTTAACTGGTCTAGTACAGAAAGCTGAATTTCAGGAGTGAGGTTGCCCAGCATCACATATTCGGCTTCTTTATAGGAATCAGGTAATAAAGGATTAAAATCGGCCAGCACATTCAGATCAGTCACCAGGGTATCTCTTGAATTCATGTTTTCATGATACTTGCCGGCCCAAAAGAAAGATTTTTTACCATTTATAATTTCTAATCCTTCAGTACTTACGCCCCTTGACTGGAGCGCTTTGATTTCAGAATCAGGAAAATCATCGCCTACTATAGCCTGCAATTTGATGTCCTTATGGAAATACGAAGCCGACCAGGAGATATAAGTACACGATCCGCCGATTACTTTTTCAGCTTTGCCGAATGGAGTTTCTATGGTATCAAATGCTACTGTCCCAATTACTAACAAGCTCATTTTTAGTGATTTATGATAAAAAAATATGGGCAACCTTCCTGCAAAGATTGCCCATCTATCAGCGCCCCCACC
>CAYNIG010000455.1:0-2640 GCA_964396995.1 uncultured Saprospiraceae bacterium
TGCTGGGCTGGCTGGCGGTATAGAGAGGCTGTGCTCTCCATAAATACTTTGCGCCAGCCCCGTATGATTGAAAAAATCCAAAGGGGGTTGACCAAATGCTGAGGCTACGTTCAGCATAAATACAAGTGGTTAGCACTGTATGGTAAAAAGTAATTAAGTGATTGAAAGATAATTGTGCTGATTTAATGGATACAAGGAAAGTGAATAAAGAATGTGACATTTAAGTGTATGTTTTCCAGATAAAAATAATTGTAGTTTTTGAAATATTTTGAATAAAAAATTAAGGAGGTGTAATGCCTTATGAGGGCTACAGTTTTATATAACCAAAAATTAAGGATTTTATGTCGTGCTTATTGACATAAGCAATTTATATTCATCTATGCATCGGAGAAAGTACCAAGCTGGTAAAGTATTGCAATTAATATCAGCGTCAAATACGGTTTATACTGATTTAATTATTTACCCAATTTCTTCTTCAGCGCCAGCATCTCATCCCGATACTGAGCCGCTGAGATAAAATCCAGGTCTTTAGCAGCTTCTTTCATTTTCTTCTCTGTTTCTGCTATGAGTTTTTCTACCTGGTCGCGACCCATGTATTCCACTACGGGATCAGCAGCTATTTGAGATCCGTATTCGGGTTCGATGTATGCTTTTGTTTTGGCTCTGAAATCAAGTATAGATCGCTGGCCCATGATTTCGTCGCGTGTCTTTGCCAATGAAAGCGGAGTAATACCATTTTCTTCGTTGTAAGCTATTTGTTTTACCCTTCTGCGCTCGGTCTCATCTATGGTACGCTGCATACTGTCAGTGATTTTATCTGCATAGAATATGACGAGGCCATTGCTATTACGTGCAGCTCTGCCTGCAGTCTGTGTCAATGACCGGGCATTGCGCAGAAATCCTTCTTTATCGGCATCGAGTATGGCTACCAGGGATACCTCAGGCAGATCTAAACCTTCCCGTAAAAGATTTACACCTACCAATACATCAAAATTGCCCAATCGCAGATCGCGGAGGATTTCCACTCTATCCATGGTCAATACTTCCGAGTGAATGTATTTGCAGTTGATATTGAGTTTGCTCAGGTATTTGGATAGTTCTTCGGCCATGCGTTTGGTGAGTGTGGTGATCAATGTTCTTTCGCCAAGCTTGGTGCGTTTATTTATTTCATCCATCAGGTCATCGATCTGGTTCAAACTTGGTCTTACTTCAATGGGCGGATCCAATAATCCGGTAGGCCGTACTATTTGTTCCACTACTTCACCCTGGGTTTGTTCCAGTTCATAATCACCGGGAGTGGCACTGACAAATATAACCTGGTTGATCAGTCCATTAAATTCATCAAAATTCAACGGGCGATTGTCTATTGCCGAAGGCAACCGGAATCCAAAGTTGACCAGATTGAGCTTTCGCGCACGATCACCGCCCCACATACCTCTTACCTGGGGTATGGTAGCATGAGATTCATCTATCACCATGAGATAATCTTCCGGGAAATAATCCAATAAACAAAATGGTCGTGTACCTTGCGGCCTTCCGTCAAAAAACCGGGAATAGTTTTCTATGCCACTGCAATAGCCGAGTTCTCTTATCATTTCCAGGTCAAAGTTTACCCGTTCGTGTATGCGTTTTGATTCGAGATGTCTTCCTTCGGATTGGAAAAATTTCTCATGGTCATGCAATTCATCTTCTATATCCCGTATGATGTATTTTAATCTTTCGCGGGGAGCCACGTAGAGGTTGGCCGGAAATATGGCTGCATTTTCCATGGTCTCTATGCGTTTGCCTGATTCTATTTCTATTTGTTCTATTGATTCTATTTCATCTCCAAAAAAGATAATACGATAGCCATAGTCTACATAGGGAAGATATACATCCACCGTATCGCCGCGTACTCTGAATGTACCTCTTTTTAATTCAATATCGGTACGCGAATACAAGCTTTGCACCAAACTATGTAAAAAAGAATTGCGTGATATCTTTTTTCCTTTTTCTATACGTATGATACCGCTTTTATAGTCTTCCGGATTTCCCATACCGTATATGCAGGACACCGATGCTACCATGATGATGTCTCTGCGGCCTGATAATAAAGTAGAAGTGGCACGCAGCCGGAGTTTGTCTATTTCTTCGTTTACAGCCAGGTCTTTTTCTATAAAAGTATCGGTGACACTGATATAGGCCTCGGGTTGGTAATAATCGTAGTAGGAGACGAAATACTCGACCGCATTGTCAGGAAAAAAGTCGCGAAACTCTCCGTAGAGCTGGGCGGTAAGTGTTTTATTGTGTGACAGGATCAGCGTAGGCTTTTGTATCTCCTGAATTACATTAGCTATGGTAAAGGTCTTGCCGCTACCGGTCACTCCTAATAAGACCTGACTCTGATCCCCTTCTTTAATTCCCCGTACAAGTTGGCGAATAGCTTCGGGTTGGTCTCCGGTGGGTAAGTACTTTGAAGTTAATTTAAATGGCACGGTGCAAAGTTACGGAGAATGTTTTGAGTGGTTTTGTGGGTGAAAAAAGCACTTTGGGCTTCGGCCTTTTAGAACAAGAATTGGACCACAGATAAAATAAATTTTATACAAGGTCCGAATCAAACTGTGTATGCAATCTGTGGTGCCAAAGGCACCTGTGGTTTTA
>CAYNIG010000456.1:0-2605 GCA_964396995.1 uncultured Saprospiraceae bacterium
TGGAGTAAAGCGAAATGGCATCATAATACACTGCATTGTCCCTGAGTTTAGTTCGTACCAGTGGTCTGATAATGACATCTTTGTACCCTGTACCTATTTCTCTTAGTATTTGTGGAGTCTTGTCCGGAATCACCCTAAATAATACGGTGATGTCCATGATTACTTCTAATCCATCGGCCGACAAAACGCGGATCGCATCATCACCCATTTTATCTCCTTCGTCATGTACACCGGACATAGTATAGTTTTGGGTTTTGATATCAAAATGAGTCACATTTACCAATGGATTTACTATGTTTAGTCCTGAATTGAGTATCCTTTCCTGAACTTTTCCAAAGAGTGACTGCACCCCTACTCTGCCTGCATCTATCTGTACAACCATTGAAGTTGCCAAACCAATCAGGACTATAGCGATACCCAATCCTTTACCTGTTCCCGAGAGTTTTGAAAGTGGTGAATTGGTGTTTTTCAGCTGAGAAGCAAGAAAAAACAGAATCACGCCTAAGATTGACAGTCCCATATAATTATTTATTTAATAAAAGCTAAAGTTAACCAGCAGATGGTCTAAAAATGATCTTTTTTAGACAAATCTTTAAAAAATCGGCGAAGAAAAAATAAAATACTAACCGTTTACTTTTTTGTAATCGGCTAAAAACTGAGCCAGGCCTATATCAGTCAGCGGATGTTTTAATAAGCCTAAAATCGGAGCCAATGGGCTAGTGATCACATCTGCGCCGGCTTTGGCAGCCTGTACGATATGAAGGGAACTACGGATAGAAGCAGCTAAAATTTCAGTTTGATAGCCTTGAATAGAATAAATTTCAGCGATTTCTGCTATCAATTGCATGCCGTCCCAGCTGGAATCATCTATGCGGCCAATAAAAGGAGAAAGATAGGTAGCTCCGGCTTTTGCAGCTAAAATAGCCTGACCGGCACTGAATACCAGTGTACAATTGGTCCGGATATTATGATCGGTGAAATATTTTATTGCCTTTATTCCATCCTTTATCATGGGTACTTTTACTACGATATTGCCCGCTATAGCAGCCAATTCTTCACCTTCTCTGACAATGCCTTCAAAATTGGTAGAAATTACTTCAGCACTCACATCCCCGGACACCAGATCGGCAATAGTTTTATAGTGTTTAATGATATTTTCTTTACCTGCAATACCTTCCTTTGCCATCAAAGACGGATTGGTGGTCACTCCATCTAATATCCCGAGGTCTTTAGCTTCTTTAATTTGATCCAGGTTGGCAGTATCTATAAAAAATTTCATAATCTAAGGTATTGGAGGTTAATTACTTACAAAAAAAATGGTGAAAGCTACACATCGCTCAACCGTTTTATCCTTGCTGCCTTTCGACCCTGGGGAGGTTCAACAGGAGCTGATTGCAACTCTCACCGGCGCAAAAGTATACTATTATTCCCTAAAGCAAAAGGATATTTTAAATAAAAAAAATTACCGTCTGTCTTACCTTTACTCATTATGATGTGCCTAATCTCCCCTGCTAAAAAGTTAAATTTTAAACCCATTCCTCTAAAAGATAAATCCGAAATAAGGTTTAAACAAGAGATGGCTGAATTAATAAAAGTAATGAAAACCAAAAAAAGTGCAGACCTGATGAAACTAATGGATATCAGCAAAGCTCTTGGAGACCTGAATGCACTCCGCTACAAAGACTTTGACATTTCTATGCCGGATAAAAAGTGTAAACAAGCTTTGTTTGCATTTAACGGGGATGTCTACCAGGGTTTGAAAGCGGATGACTTTGATGGTGGTGATGTAAAATTTGCCCAGGATCATTTGAGAATATTATCCGGATTATATGGTTTGCTGAGGCCATTGGACATGATACAAGAATACAGATTGGAAATGGGCTGCGGATTGCGGACTGCAAAAGCAAAAGACCTTTACCAATACTGGGGAGATAAAATCACCGATTTGTTGAAAGAAGATATGAAAAAATCGAAAGACCAATTTTTAGTAAATCTAGCTTCGGAAGAATATTTTTCCGCCATTAATACAACTAAATTTAAAGGCAACCTGATCCAGGTACGCTTTGAGGAAAAACGTAAAGGTGAATTTCAGGTGATTTCTTTCAGTGCTAAAAAAGCGAGAGGGTTCATGACCAGGTACATCATCAAAAACAGATTGAAAGAAATAAATGATTTAAAAAATTTCTCCGAAGAAAAATATAGTTTTATCGATTCGAGATCGAAAGAAGATCTTTTTACTTTTGTAAGATAATTGGAATTTGACTGAGTTAAAGCCTATAGCTTAATCACTTTACCGCTCCTGGCTGATCTCACAGCCGCATCCAATATTACCATCGCTTTCATATTTACATCTAAAGAACCCAATTCACCTTTTGGATTAATCTCTCCTTTTACAACTGAAGCAAAATAACTGAAAGCATTATTCCGAGGGTATGGCAAAGCCATTACACTGATTTTTTCCTCCTTTGAGTTTCGCGCACCGGATCGGGTACGCAATTCCAGGTTTTTATCGGCAAATATATATCCTTTGGTGCCATAGATCTCCGTATCCTTTCTGTCAAAAGGCCAGTTCCAGGAAGCCTGAAAAATACCCTGCGTTTTAGCA
>CAYNIG010000457.1:0-2604 GCA_964396995.1 uncultured Saprospiraceae bacterium
CTGCAAACCGATACCAGTAATAAGTAACTGTGCTGCCATCGCCGAGCTTTGCAGTGAATGGTCCTGCAGCCGGACCTGGAGATTTCCAGCTACTGGTTTTGTCTTCAGGAGTAGTATATGCCACGGCAGTTCTTTTATCTTTATTACTAAACTCAACAGTATGCAGCCCGGTTTCTTCAGGAACTTCATTAGCAGCTACGGCTATCCATTGTCCTTTATCATCAGCTGCAGTTTTGACTAATTTATAATATTCAGGTAGAGTAACTAATGAACCATTTTTTGTTTTTGAACGGGTAATCAAATTGCCTTCCCATCTGACACGTAACGTAGCTGTATCGGTTACGTTCGCATCCATATAAGAAGTAATGTTCATCAAAGCACGTTTTTCTTTTGGTATATGATCGCCATAAAAACTCCAATTGGATCGAACTCCTGTTTGAAACTTTTGCATAGATGCTCCTTCCAAATCAATCTTTCCATCTGCTGGTTTACCTCCTTTAAACCAGATATCTACTTTATCCCAAAGAGCTTTTTTATTATAAACCATGAGACGGTGCAATAAATCGGAGTTACCATCATTACCCAGAGGATATTGAGTTGGAGCTATTCGAGAATACGTTTGGCCAGTAGCATCTGTATTTTCAAAAGAATAAATATGCTGAGTCTCCATCTGAAAAGGTTTATTTGCTTTTGATGGCCGTTGATCCAGAAACAACCCGTTTACTATCGGATCTTTGACTGATGCTTCTGACCAGAAAAATGGAGTAAAAAATGCTACAGGGCCTTTAAAATTCCCGGTATTAAGAAATAGGGTCCAGCACTGATTGCCGGTGGTAACCTCTTTTCCTGCTGTTTTCACTTTTGGATCAGTAAGTGGCAATGGAAGGTAACCACTACCAAATAATTGACCACAGGTACCTTGTTTTAGGTTCAAACCATCGGGAGGCCATAATATCCACGGACTCAATTGAGCTACTCCATAATTCCCTTTTGGATTGTCCCAGTTTCTTCCTCTTCCTGCACCAGGACCATTGGCCCAACCGGAGAAGTCCCGTTGCACTCCACCCATAATAAATTTGGGTGTTTCGGTGGCATATTCAGTATCACGCCACCAGCCAAGTCCCCCTTCTATATCGGTATACAATTTTGGCACCGGCAAGGGCTTATCGTACTCCGGATGCATCCAGGTGCCAAATAGACCCGATTGAAAACTCCTACCAGGATATTGCTTCAATAAAGGCCAGGCAGCCGCATACATGGAGTAGCCTGCATTAAAACTGGTATCACCTTTCGCCACTTTAGAAATCATGTATCCTCCTACATAACCTTTTCGCAGTGAATCCTGGATAGAGGTTTCTTTTTGAGCCGAAACAAAAGAACCCACCATGATCCATAATAATATAGAGCATAATGATTTTTGAATGCATATTCTATACATAAGATTTCATTTTTTAATTTTTGCGGACTGATGATCATTTTGAACCAGGGTTACAGGACCTAGTAAGCCCGCTGTTTGAAGTTTGAATGGTTCGTCTCCACCCGGCCACACTTCTGATTTCATAAATGTTTGATTGGTTTTACAGTATCGGTCTTTAGGATCAGCTAGCATATCTCCTGTCATCCTGTTAATCCATAAGTTTACTATTTCAATCTTCAATTCATTTACTCCGCTTTTAACGAATTGACTGATGTCTGCCTGAAACGGTTTTTTCCATAAGATACCAGCAGATTTTCCATTAATAAAAACCTCTGCCACATCCCGTACTTCACCCAGGTCAAGGATTATTTTCTTTTTAACCGCCCCAGGATCCAGATTAAATGTGTTTTGATAAGTGGCAGTACCGGAAAAATATTTGATCCCCATATCGGATGATTCCGTCCATGAGATCAAACGGTTGAATGCGGCAGATGCTGGAGCTCCCCAGTTTGGAGGGAAATTTATATTCCATGGCCCAGCGATTTCGGCTATGGTATGATTGTTTTTAGTACCATTAAAAATGGATAGCGACTTGCGATGATCTTTAGTGAAAACAAGAAATAGGGATCCGTGCGCAGGCATATTGATTTCTATGTTAGTTGTTCCTTCCTCAATATTATAATCTTCAACTCTGGAAATAGTGCCCGTGGAGGCATCCCAAATTTCAGGATACATGCCTGATACTCTGAATTGACAATTGGATTTAACTGACTCTTCACTTTCATTTCTCAAAAAATAAATTTCACCAAAATCAGTCGACCTATGTATGAAATCAATTTCGGAAATACCAGTAAAACTGAAATCAGGATTGATGTTTTTTTTATTTAATATTTCATCTGCTGTCATGCCCCATATGACTCGACCTTTTCCGTAGATGTTTTCAAACTTGGTTTTGCCATCAATTGTTCCCCATAATTCATTTGAGAGTTGATCCAGAGCTCTGTTTTCTTTTTCCCAATTATTCAACCCCGGTACTGTAATTGGCCTGGGACCTATGACTGTTGCTCCTGCTCTAACCAGTTCGCTTATTTTTTTCAATACCATTAGCGGCATGTGGGCCTGATCCGGTAGCATCATTACTGCATAAGCCATTCCGTCAGGTAAAACCAATCTTCCATCTTTAACTG
>CAYNIG010000458.1:0-2593 GCA_964396995.1 uncultured Saprospiraceae bacterium
AATTTATGCTTCTATCACTTTAAAGATATAGACTTCATTCTAAGAACTAAGATAGTTGACTCACTCAAAATAAAAATAAATATTAGCTGAATTTGAGCAAAATGCTATAAGTTAATTTTAAAAAATTGAATGATGCCTGCTTTCTCTGTCAATGATGGATTTTTTATAGCTAATCCATTTTCAAATAATAGAATAGCTTTTTCAAAGTTTTGAAATCGTTGTTTCCACCTGATATCGGCGTCAATCATCAATTTTAATCTGAATAAATATTGGTTACCAAAATAAATTTATATCTTATAAAACGTATAAAAACATTTGAACATCCTATTACTTAGTAAACAAAAAGGCCCGGTTTATCACCAGGCCTTCATAGCATTTATTGTAGTCGAAAATTAGTCTCTTATTGAACCAGTATCGATTTGGTGATATTGCCTTTTTCAAATCCTATTTGTACATAGTAAATACCATCAGGCATATTATTTCTTTGCAGTATGTATTGATTGCTGTTTACATTTTTCACTGAGCGAATTACCCTGCCATTGATATCATAGACCGTAATCCCTTTAATTTTAGAGTCAGGATTGGATTGAATAGTAGTCTGTGTAGTCAGTGGATTAGGCATGATTTTAAGTCCAACCTGATGATCTTTTAATAGATCTGGTGTGGCCACAAAAGTACCGAGATTGAGTACTGCGAAAGCACGAGGCGCGAAATAGGATATGATGGTATCTATGTACCTACGGGCTTTTGAAGCAGACATATCCGGATTTTGAGCCAGACCATTAGTATTGTTTAATCTGCCTGACTGCCTTTCTATTGCTCCCATCACAGTTGTGTCCCACCAATTCCATGGGTCTGAGTCAAATGGGGTGAGGGCACTTCCATTTAATGGATACAAACCTTCAATGCCGTCATTTTTTTGATTGGCTGTCTGAGTAAAAATATCGTTTAGTTTTAAATCTCTCATTTTTTTATTCAATCCTAAGGCATCCGTTTTTTGTACTGCCAGATACGACCCCTGGACTATAACCACCGGCAGTGTTTGACCACCACCTATAGGAACCTGTACTAATCCTTGTTTGTAAGGTGCGAAGAAATCTCTTGGCTCATGATATCCAATCATAGGAATATCTGTTGCATCTATCCAGTTGGTATCAGCAATTGCACCTCCAAGGTTGACACATAGTTGAAAATCTGAGTTGATCCCTGCATGATTAGGGTAGCTAAGAGTATCGCCATTGGTGGGATTGATACCAACGGAAGTACCGTATATGTTGCCATGCACGCCCTCAATTATATATGGGAATCCATTATCACCAATAAATTTTCCACTTGATTTCTGTACTATGTCTAGATAGGAATCCATGGTTCCTGCGGCCATGGTTACATATCCCCCTGTACCTTGTCCCCAGCCCACTATTTTGGAAGTATCTATCCCATAAGGATTGCCACCAAGAACGGTAAGTTTAAAATACCTAACTGCTGTTCTGAAATCCTGAACACCTCTGTAAGCGGCATTTATCAAGGTATTTACCCTTTCAGTTTGAGTAGGAGCAACGGGATTCCAACCTGTTCGGTAATCAATGGCGGCAACCACATAACCCATTTTGGTTAATCTGGTACACATTTCGACAAGTGGTGAATCAACTGGAAATCCCATTCCTAAAGGAGCAATTGCTGCATAGGGTGAGCCTGCTGGTAAAAAAGTTCTTCCTCCTGTCGCCCCGTTTAACGGGAAAGGAATGAAGTTTCCTGTGTGAACATAAATAATCAAAGGTCTTTTTTTAAGAGTGTCTCCTTTAGGGGTATAAATGGTAACTGGTAATGGAACTTTAGTAGCTTTTCCTGTAACTGAAATAGTTAGAACAGTTGCATTTTGACCATAAACAGTTTGAGTTGTATTAACGGAATCAAAAATTTGTTTTAGGTATCTTTGGCTTGTGAGTGTAGAGAAACTGAGCACAAAGAGAATTAGACTAAAAATTACTTTTTTCATATTTTGAATTTTGTTAAAGTAGGCTGTTAAATTAGATAAAATTATTTAACTCTGAGTTAATTTTTTTTCTGCTCAAATACCAGGGAAATATAGGCCAATCTTCCAATTCGCGGACCTCCGTAAGCCTGGAATACCTTGTTGTTTAGAATATTGGAAGCTCCGATCTTAATGGTGGTATTTAATGGCCGTAATCTCCAGTTAATTTGACCATCCAGTAAATTATAGGAAGGGATGAAGCCGGTAAATTGAGGTGAACCTTCAAAACTAAATGCTTCTATCCATTTGTAATTCACATTAAAACCAAAATCCTGCAATCTTACCCCCCCAAAACGCATAGGAATGTCCCGACCACTCAAGCTAATATTGTATTTATGCTCAGGTGTGTTAAAAGCCGGGATGATCGGATCATCTTCAAAATCCTTATTTAGTTTATTCCAGGAGTAATTTCCTGAAAGTTGATAATATTTATTAAAATAATAATTCAAGCCGGCAGAAAACCCCTGCGTGGTAACCTGATTGATAGAATTAGCAGCAAAACGATATGCTTGTAAATTCTTAGGGAAGCCGGTAACAGGATCAAAGCTGCCCTCCACCCCA
>CAYNIG010000459.1:0-2578 GCA_964396995.1 uncultured Saprospiraceae bacterium
CATACTGAATCGTCAGATTGTTCATTAGAAAATTCTAATGAACAATCTCGGATAATACCTTGCACTGACGGTCCCCAGGCAATCTTCAAGGAAATATTCCGGGACATTGGAACTACTTTGGAGATCTCAGTGTATTTGCCAAAGACCCGGGGTACAGGTACCCAATATTTCAGCTAGTGTATCTACTTTTTCGTTGACTAACCAGGAGGGAGGTCCTCAGATATTGTCGGAAAGGTAAGGAGCATATTCATCCTTTCAAGAGGATTTTTTCGATCCCAAATCTAAGTCAACAGCGGTGTTTAGTAAAAATGATAATGAAGGACAGACCTGTGCACAAATATTTTACGGTAGAGTCGGAGTTTACAACAGCTAAATTGGTGTGAAGCGGACCTTTTTTAAAGGGAGACACTTCACATCTACTTTCAAATTTCTTTTGTGTGGTTTGTATTCTTAGTATTCCAATAATTAATTCCACCTCGCATTCAGTGCAGCCCATATCGTAATCACAAAAATAATTCCCCAAAATGCAGATAAAATCAATACGGCGGATCCAAGTTTTTCCTGCTGCTTAAATTGATAAGCAAGCCAGGCAACAGTAATGAAGGCCAAAGAAAGCAGGATATATAATATCTTCTCTTTTATCGGGGCAAAATTATTTTGAAACAACCCATATAATGTAGAACCACTGCTAAGGAATGCCATAACACAGGTAAACCAAAATAGGGTTGAATAAATAAAATTCATTCTAATTTGATATTTCTTGAAAGAATTTTAATGAAGATAATGAAATATACTTTTTACAAATGATTTTTTACTACTTCGCCTTACTACTTCGCTTACTGTCCTACCGTTCTGTTCCCAATAACAAAGGTGGCCAGGTATATAACCGAGCTGCAATAGAATCGATTACGATCAGCAATAGTCAAATAAATCCGTTTGTATTCAGTGCTTAGTTAAAATTGACTTAGCAATTAAGAATGAATCATTTTGTAAGCCCTTACTGTCCCAAGTAAATCCTATCGTCTATTTTTGAATTACCAGTTTTGATTGAAATACCATGCCATTCCTGGGTTGGAAATGAATGACATATACTCCACTTTGCAGGTGCTGCACGGATAGCTGACCTTGATTTGATACTGTACCCCTTGTGCATACCGCACCTGTACTAGAATAAATGATGTATTTAGTATCTAATAGATTTTCGCTGGTGTTTATTTTTACAAAATCCGAGGCTGGATTGGGAAATAATTTAATGGGAATATTCATGCTATTCTCTTTTGTAGCTGTGATTGCCAGAGTGTTAAAAAAGGAAGAGGCTGACCATGAACCAAATTCACGAAGGTTGCAATCACGCGCTATCTGAAATTCATATCGTGTACTTTGTTGCAAACTATCCAGCTTAACAAAACTTGAAGAGGTAGGATCAATATATTTCCAGTCCGCATCATCCGCTTTTTTATACCGGAATATGAAATAATGGGCGGTAGTATCTTTCAAGCCGATTTGTGCACTTTTTGATCGGATGCTATCTGCACGAATTGATTTGTTATCAGGAAGAATGCAATCAGGAAGAGTAGTAAAACTTTTGACAATAGAAAACTCACTCAGTACGTTATTAGCACATTTTAACCGGGATTGATATAGATAGAGTTTTCCTGAACTAAGCTCAGTCAGTTCAGCAGTAGGTTGGTTCAGTGTATCGGTATATTTCCAGGATTTATCTTCCAATAACCGGTAACGATATTGATAGAGATTGGCTTTATTAAAAGAAATTAGATTGGCACTCGCCCTATTTATCTGATGAGCAAAAAATTCGGTGGCTAATGGTTCCTGACAGCCAGTGAGTGATTGAGTATTAAAAATCCAGGATGAAGAATAATTACCCCATCCATTATTGCAATAAAGTCTGCATTGAAATTCGTAAAATGTATTTGGTTTAAGATTGGATAGGTTCAGGAATTTTACACTTTGTTCATTAGCGATGGTCCAGGCAGTGTCTTTTATTGATTTGTATCTATATTGATATTTTTCTGCTATTTCTCTGCAATTTAATCTTGTGCTTTCAGTGCTGATTTGATCGGGATAAAGATTGATTAATGCAGGAATAAAACATTTATTATTTTGATTGTATACTATCGGAGCGGTTATAAAATAGGAGGTATCTGACCATTCACTATATTCCGTGCCACATTTTATCCGGGCCTGGTATCGATACCATTTGTGTGGGGTGAGTAAAGAAACCAGTAAACTATCTTCATTTTGTACAGGGGAGGATATCCATGCGGTATCTGCAATCCTTGCCAGTCTGAATTGATATCCATCTGTTTGGCCTATGGCGCAGGAAAGCACAGCTGAGCTGGCACTAATATTATATGCGAATAATTCATTTTTACCAGGAGTGGTACACAATACTGAAGATCGAAAAGAAGAAGACAAGATCTTATCGGGACTTTCCACTAATCCCGATGCACGGGTAGTAATAAAAGCACTAGCCGAATATCTGCCAGTCTGACCAACACAAGTTCCCTGCACCTGAAACTCATACTCCGTATTTGGGCTTAGGTTAGTTGCGGTGTAT
>CAYNIG010000460.1:0-2531 GCA_964396995.1 uncultured Saprospiraceae bacterium
TAATTTCCTGAGAGAACAAAAGAATGGGAATAAGACTTTTTTTAATAGAAATATTCATATCGAACCGACCAATGTTTGTATGTACACCTGCAAATTTTGTTCGTACTCAAGATTGATCAAACAAAGGTCTGAGGGATGGGAATATAACAAAGATCAGATGATCGGGATTCTCGACTCTCATATTTCCAAAAACATCACGGAAGTACATATTGTAGGGGGAGTCTTGCCGCAATATGATTTGAACTTTTATGTTGATTTGTTTTCTACTATAAAATCACGTTATCCCTCCATCCATATCAAATCGCTTACTCCTGTTGAACTGCATTATATAATAAAGAAATCAAAATTATCTGTTGAACAGGGATTGATGACCTTGAAAAAGGCAGGGCTTGATTCGCTGCCCGGCGGAGGTGCTGAGATATTTGACGAATCTATCCGGAATGAGATATGCGCTGACAAATGTGGTACAGATGACTGGCTGCATATACATAAAGTATGGCATAAGCTGGGGGGCAGATCCAATGCCACCATATTGTACGGACATATAGAAAACTATGCTCATCGGGTAGACCATATGAAAAGACTCCGGGATCTTCAGGATGAAACCGGTGGTTTTCAGACCTTCATTCCATTGAAATTCAGAAATAAAGAAAATGAAATGTCTCATTTACCTGAAGTGATTGCATTGGAAGACATGAGAAATTATGCCGTGAGCAGAATCTATCTTGATAATTTTGATCATATTAAAAGCTATTGGCCTATGCTGGGAAGAGAAATGGCTCAGCTTTCACTTTCATTTGGGGTGGATGATATTGACGGTACAATAGATGATACAACCAAAATCTATTCTATGGCAGGTGCAGAAGAGCAAAATCCGGCTATGACCACTGAAGAATTGGTCGAGTTGATCCAAAAAGCGGGCAGGCAGGCAATAGAAAGAGATACCTTATACAATGAATTAACTACCTGGCATGAACCTGTGAGTACATCCAAAGTAAAGTCCTATTTTTCTTTACCTGTCATTCAAAATTAACAAACGTAAAGTGAGCAAAGCCAAAGTTGCTATAGTAAATTATCTCAATACCAAACCATTCTTAATTGGTTTGCAACAAGAAGAAATCAGTAAAGAGATTGAAATCATCGAATGTATACCTGCTGATTGTGCGGATTTATTTTTTGATCAAAGAGTGGATATTTCTTTAGTGCCGGTTGGTTCACTGGTAAATAAAGAATTTGCATTGATCAATAAATACGGAATTGCTTGTGATGGAAAAGTCTCCAGTGTTTGCCTTTTTTCAGAAGTGCCGATTGAAAATGTAAAAAATGTGTATTTGGATTACCAGTCCCGAACCTCGGTGATATTGATCCAGATTTTATTTAACTATTTATGGAAAAGAGAAGTGGTATTTCTTGATTCAGAGCCTGATTACGAGGCCAAGATCGAAAAGGTGACGGCTGGAGTCATAATTGGAGACAGGGCAATCAGAGGGAAATCAAATTATGCTTATTCATATGATCTGGGTGAATGCTGGAAGGAATTAACCGGATTGCCATTCGTATTTGCCGTTTGGCTGGCTAATGAAGGGGTACCTCAACATTTGCTGGACATATTTAATAAGGCTATAAGCAATGGAATAGGAAACAAACAAACCATGATCGACTCGATCAAAGGTTATCCAATAGATCTGAATATTTATTTTAATGAAAATATAAAATATGAGCTTGGTGATGCCTACCTGAAAGGCATGCAATTATTTTTACAATATGCTCTGGAACTTGAAAATGAAAGGATTCCTATTCCGTCCTTTTTTTAATATTCTGGATAATTCAATAATTTTTTCTATCAAATCTCCACCCGATCCGGGCACTTAGAAATAAACCTGAATAGACATTGATATCGGCTGAGGCAGAACTGGTAAAAAAACTACTCCAATTTAAGGACTGTGCAAATTGATAATTTACTGCGGGTGATATAGTAATCAAATCTGATATTCCAATATCTATACCTGCACCTGCTCTGGCCAGACCCATCCAATTGGAAATATGATCTACTTCAGTGTTTTTACCTTTCAAATTACTGTGGGCTATCCCGGGAGCCAATTGTATGAATAATCCTTTTTTCAAAAATTGACCTTGTTTTGAAAAAGTAGGGCACATACAATCATTCTTAAAATCCAATGGATAAAATTGAAGTATGGGGGTAAAATCGATCACTGACCAGTTCAATGCACCCTGTGATGCATCACTCAGAGTCACCTTTTCATGTGCATATTGAAATTGTATACTGGGGAAAAACTCAAGCCTGTATTTTTTTAATCTAAACCAATAATCCATACCGACCCCGGCCAGGAAAGGAAAGAGTTGATTATTTGTGTTTCTTTCAGAGATCTTATTTTGAGGGATCGTAGTTACCAATTTCACACCTACCTGAGCCTCAGTGCCCCAGGAGCAGAGTAAAAAGCTGATCAATAATAATTTGTACATGAGTGGTAATGATAATAAAACGGTGAAAAAAACCGATTAATTGCCCT
>CAYNIG010000461.1:0-2504 GCA_964396995.1 uncultured Saprospiraceae bacterium
CTTTGATTTGCACCAGTATTTCGTCCCCCACCGGGTCACTTACCTTAATATCTTCGATACTATAGCTTCCCTTACCGTTGGCAATAGCGGCTTTAGCCAATATCATTTGCTGAAAACGATTGGATTTAAATACGTATTTATCACCTCACCTATTTTTGCACCCGGGCACCATACTTCCCAGTCTTTTTGTTGATTTTGATTTTCTGGTGCTTTGAGTATCATATCTCTGTCCATATAAATCACGGTCATTACTTTGCGCATCTGATGGGTATTGTTAGCACCTGCGCGGTGAAACACCCAGCCGGAATGGAAACTGACTTCCCCCAGATCAAATGGCTCTATTACATGCTCAAAGTCTGTCACTCGTAGTTGCCGTTCTATCTTTTGTTCACTGTCATCGCTGATGGCCAGCTCGCGTCCTTCGACGATCTCATGGCTACCGGCACTGAACTCCAATGGACCCATCTCCAGTGGTATCGCTTGCAGGGGTATCCATGCAGTAATGGTTTTGTCTGTTGCCAGTGGCCAGTAATATTGGTCGGCATGCCATGGAGTGATGCCACCACCTGCTTCTTTAAACAGGGCCTGATCATGATAAATTCTGGCACCTTCTGCCTGCATCAGCTCAGCGGCGATCTGTCCAAGGCGCGGGCTCATTACAAATTCCCTGCAGGTTTCGTCTTCACGCCAGAGATTAAATATTTGCAGGAATGCTTTGCCATAGGTATCCCGCTGATCGAGTGGCTTGTCCTGATTATTTAATTCATGTACTTTCTTTGTGATTGCTGCACCATAATAAGTTAATGTGTCAGCGTCCAATACATTTTTAAGTTTGATATATCGGTTTTTCTGATAAAAATCAATGGCCTCCTGACTAAGAGGATACGGTTCATTCAAAAGTTTTTTCATATTAATCTTAAAATAAGCCCACAAATCTCAGTACTATTTATGACTAGTTATTTGATTAAGTTTTCATATTATTGTCTTATATTATCATTTTTTATCTTATAATTACACTATTATGTAAAAATGAAACTATGAAGGCAGTATTAGAAACTTTGCAAACTGAAAAATCGAATTCGATCATCGTACGAAAGATAGAGTTGGAAAATTTTGATGCGCCATTTCATTTTCATCCTGCCTACGAGTTGACTTTGATATTAGCAGGTAAAGGCCAGCGATATATAGGGAAACAAGTTCATGAATTTTTAGACGGAGATTTGGTCTTTGTAGGAGCCAACCTTCCACATTGTTGGATAAACCAGCCGGCAAATGGACATCAGGTAGCAGCGATCGTGATTCAGTTTGATGATGTTTTTTTAGGAGCTCTTCTTCATTTACCGGAGATGCAGCGCGTAAAAGAATTTATTAAAAAATCAACATCGGGATTTGAAATAAGCGGTGAAACTAAAAAAAGGATATCAGAAAAAATCAAACAACTGACAGAGAAAAGCTCCTTACTTAAAATAACAAACCTGGTAGAGATTCTGGATGAACTAAGTCAAAGTAAAGAGATGGCTGAGATAGACAGCAGTTTTTTTGATCAGTCTTATAACTTGTCGGAAACAGCCCGGTTTCAAAAAGTGTTTTCATATTTGATAGAAAATTTCAGGGAAACCATTTCTCTGAATGAAATAGCCCAGGTGGCCGGCTTGTCTCCCACTTCCTTTTGTCGTTATTTTAAAAGCATAACTCAAAAATCATTTATAGAGGTGATGCTCGAATACAGAATACAAAATGCCATATTGTTACTTCATCATAAAGATTTGCCCATACGGCATATTGCGTTTGAAAGTGGGTTTAAAGATGTACCTTATTTTAATAAAGTATTTAAAAAATTCAAGGGTATAAGCCCTAAACAATTCCGGTCGATGATATAAATGTGGATAAGAATTACGTGATATTTCCTGGGGTTCAATGCTTACTAAAACCCGATGTTGGATCTATCGAATTCGACTTTGGTAATTCTTTTCTTGGTAATTTCTGATCCCTCATGGCAGCATTATACACAAATGCAGCCACTATAGTAGCCGATTGTTTGAGATCATCTGCACTCAAATGATCGTAGCTGTCCATATTACTATGCTGAAATCTTAATCTATCCTGGACAAATTGAAATCCCGGAAGCCCTATTGCATCAAACGAGACATGATCCGTGCTGCCGAGTTTTTGAAGGGTAACCGTTTTGGCGCGAAGATCATGGAACGGAACAAACCATTCTTCAAAAATGGGTCGGGCTGCTTCATTCCCTTGTAAGCTGATTCCAAGTATTTTGCCTGTGCCATAATCTAAATTAAAATACGCTGATAATTTATCATATGCCGGCAAGAGTTTCATAGTGGCAAAATCACCAAACGTTTTCTTTACGTATCCTCTTGATCCCAAAAGACCCTGTTCTTCTCCACTCCACAGTGCAATGCGAATAGTCCTTCTGGGTTGTATGCCGATAGCTTTTAGTATACGTACTGCTTCCATCATGGCACTGACTCCTGCTGCATTATCAG
>CAYNIG010000462.1:0-2501 GCA_964396995.1 uncultured Saprospiraceae bacterium
ATTAAGACTATCAGAGTAAAAACACTCCACTGAATGGCTCTTCTTTTCATTTTAAATTATTCAAATTTTCGGGTTCCACAAAAATGAGGCGTAAAGATACTTTGTTGTCAGATAATTCATTATAAAAAGTTTTCATTTTGCATTTTGGCTTTTCCATACTGATGAAGTGATTTTGTACCCATTGTAACGATATTAGAACGCATAAAGTACATAAATCATGCCTAGGAAATTTAAACTTTAGTTAAATCTTATATTTTAATATCTGGGATTGAATATAATCGGCTCTCTTTCAACGGTTCCTATTGCTTTTCGCAAATTATAATTAAGCATAAATTCGTGGGTACCCTGCTGAGCTGATTTGATTCCTGATAAACTAATATCAAATCCATAAAAAACCTTCATGTTCTCATTGATTTTCAACCCTGTAAGTATACTGATCGCATCAAAAGTGCCAGGAGAATATCCTCGAAAACCCAAACCGCCAAAAATTTTCCCGTTTATCTCCGAAATTGCCGAAATATCTACTTGAAACTTTGACAAATTACTCTTTATGAGCAGACTGGGAGTGAGTGCCAGGGATTCCAGTAAATCAATCCGGTACTCAGAATAGAGATTCAGTCGGGGTCTTATCCCGTATTCCGCAAGACTTCGATTGAATTTTAACCTGGGGCTGTGAAAATTTTCCATGGATAATCCTATTTCTAACCGATCCTGTGCGAAATACAAACCGGCTGCAAATTGAGGAATTATTCCATTGAGTACAGTTTCAAAAATAGAAGGATCATTATGTTGAAAAATAGTGCCTTCGTATCTCCCTTGTGGAGTTTTTAGTAAGGTGCCATCCAGAGACTTCTGAATAAAACCAAATCCGAGACCACCGGAAAGAAGACCAATAGGTGATTCGTAAACGTAATTATAAGAAATCATGCCCCTAAGGGTTTTTTCCGCGCCAAAACTTTCTTGTTCAACTTTTATACCGCCCGCACCCTTGAGATAGTAAAGTGGCATCTGAGCCTGGATGATCCTGGTGTTGGGAGCCCCCGGAAGTTCCTGCCATTGCGACCTGACTGCACCGGTGATACTTAACGATGACTCGAGCCCGGCATATGCCAGATTCAATGCATACTTTTGACCCATGTATAAAGTATATTGACTACTCTCCTGACCTTTGATAATCGAAGCAGCACAACTAAGCAGAAATACTATATACTTTAAATTATACATGCGTACTGTAATGCTTGTCTAAAAGTACTCGAATTTTTTGAATTGAATCTACTGGCATTTCGCAGGTAAAACGATGGCAAAGAGAAATACCCTCTTCGTGAGTTTCAGCATAATTTAATATTAAATGAGGTAAATACAATTCCTGCATTTTTTGGGCTTCCTCTAAGCGATTTGTTTTTATTTCTATCCAACCCTGTTTTTTAGCTAGCATCAGGCTAGCCCAGTGACTCAATGACTCGGGATATTTTATAATTGACCCTTCAAGATCAGAAATTATTTTTTCACCTAACTTTTCTTTTTCAAAATCACCGGTTAGCCTCCCGATACGCACCAGATTTTCGGTCATTACCCCGGAAGATGAAGGCATAGTACTGTCGTATAAATCATCTGTGTATGCAATCAGATCGTCTTGGGATATAGAATATTTAAAACTGCTTGTGGTGGAATCGTAGTAATGCTTTAATACATGACTGACCAGCCAATTTGCTTTTTCAAGATAATAGGATTCGAAATGGCATTGAAATATGGAAATGCAAGCTTTAATGATGTACGATAGATCATCCAACATAGGTGGTATGGTACTCTGATATTGATGCCTGTATCCGCTTTCATCAAAGCAATTATCCAATATAAAATCTAAATTTTCCTTGGCAAGCCGGTAGTATTTATCATCACGAAAAGCCGTATAAGCATCAAGCCATCCTATAATCAACAGTCCATTCCATGCCGTCAAAATTTTAGTATCAATAAGAGGATGAACCCTCTTGGATCGATTGGCTTTCAGTTTACTGATCAGGTTTTTATATTGATCCGAATACCAGATTTGTTCATTTTTTAGATCGGAATTGACCCAAACTATATTTTTTGGTTCATTGCCTGGATGAAAAGGATCTTCCCAATTTCCTTCATCACGGATATCAAAAACCTGTAGCATCAGCTCATATTCCTCAGGGGTTAGAATTTGCTTTAATTCTGCTGTAGTCCAGGTGTAATATTTCCCTTCTATGCCTTCACTATCCGCGTCCACGGCACTAAAATACCCACCTGATGGCGACTTCATATTTTCCTCCAACCAGGCAGTGGTTTCTGACACCACTTTATGGAATACAGGATCGGGATGGATTTTGTATGCATTGCTGTATACAGAAATAAAAGCAGCATTATCGTATAACATTTTTTCAAAATGGGGAATGTTCCATTCCTTATCCGTTGCATATCTGGCAAAACCTCCGGCAACCTGATCATAAATACCTGCTTTCGCCATTTTGGTCAATGTA
>CAYNIG010000463.1:0-2491 GCA_964396995.1 uncultured Saprospiraceae bacterium
TTCAATAAATCAGTAGGCGTCAATATTTTATGATTTCCCCAGCAGACTCTAATTACATGTATATTAAACTTATCTTTGCCAATCGATATTAAAATTTAATAAATACTATGATCCGGTTTTGTATTCTTTTGATCGCGTCTGTATTCTTTACTCATTGTGCCAAGGAACTGGCAGAAGGCGATCCCAATACCATTCCATCCGATCTCACTGTGATTTCCCAGGGCTCATTTACCAATGGGGCACATGTTACCACCGGTATAGTAAAATTATCAAAAGATACAAGTGGTAAACGGTTTTTGGTTTTTGAAAATTTCAAAACCGATTCCGGACCAGATATTCGAATATGGGCAGCAGAAGATAGAGATGCTAAAAATTATGTAGAGCTTTCAAAGACGGTACAATTGGGTAATTATAAAATTGATGTTCCCTCCGACTACGATGTAACTAAAAAACCACATATACTGATATGGTGTAAAGCATTTTCAGTTTTATTTGGTGGTGCTCAATTAAAATAAATGATCCTTTTTTTTAACAGCCAGGATTGCCTACAGTAAATACAAACTCTTGTTGCACTTTTACGCCATTTTTATCTATGGCTGGTTTCCAACGGGGCATATTAGAAATAGCGATTTGCAGTAATTGATCCAATTTTTTATCGTTTGAACTTTGGATGATTTTTACCTGATTGATTTCTCCGTGTTCATTTATTATAAATTTAAAGATGGCTTGCTGACCAATATTTATACCTTGCATTGGGAGAATGGCCTTTTCTTTTAAATACGCTTTTAATTGATTGCTGCCTCCCGGAAATTCCGCTTCGTATTCAGGTACAAGAGATACAGCAAATTTCATTTCATTTATTTCCACTTTTTTGTTGATGAAATTAAGTGATGAGTATTTGACTTCAACATGGACATCTGAACCGGGGTCAGCTGATTTCAGAATCTCTTTTTGGTCGGCCGTAAGTATGTCATTATTGCCGGTAGCCTTAATGGTTTTGCCTTTGCTAGTGACCACTACATCAGATGAAATATAGTCAGAAATCCAGGTTGATGGGTAGTCGGGATTGATATCAATTAATGATTTAGCCTCATTTAATATTTCCTGATTGATCTTTCTGGAAAATGTATTTTTAATTTCAAAATTTACATCCTGTGCAAAAACAAAGTTGAATTGAATTACCAAAAGCGGTGCTATGAATATATTTCTCATCTTTAAGAATTTTGCTTAAAGATATGGATTATTTGTTGCAGGCTATTATTTAACTTGTACTTCAATCACAATTGGTCAAGATCTGCTTGTGAGTTAAACCATGCCTGAAGCAATTTAATTTTAATAAATAATGTCTATAACCATTCTTCAATATTGAACTGGAGGCGTAATTTGAAACTCCTTTAGTCAAAAAATGTCTATTTTAGCCCTTTATTTTTAATCAATCATCAAAAACAATATGAATATTTTGGAAATGATTCAGGGCCAATTGGGTTCTGAGGTAATAGAACAGTTAGGAAATCAGATAGGTGTGCAAGATCCCAGGCAAGTACAGGCTGCATCAAATGGAATAATTCAAACTTTATTGGCAGCTCTTTCAAGGAATACAGCTTCTCAAGGAGGATTAAATGCATTGGTGTCCGCTTTAGACCGCGATCATGATGGTAGTGTAATGGATGACCTGATTGGATTTGTGACTGGTGCAAGACAATTTTCCAATTCTTCAGCTACCAATGGAAACGGAATTTTAAGCCACATATTTGGAGGGCTTCAACCAAATGTGATAGATATGATCTCCAGGATGAGTGGACTAGATAAATCAAAAGTAGGACAGTTAGCGATGAAATTAGCTCCGATATTATTAGGAATATTGGGCAAACAAAGACAACAGGGAGGGCTCAATGTTGGTGGCATAGGAGATTTATTAAAGAAGACTGTACAAGCCGCTCCCGTTCAACAACCTGCCTTCGGCCTGCTCAATAAGTTTTTAGATCGCAACGGTGATGGTTCGGTCATCGATGATATCGCCCGCATGGGTATGGAGGCCTTTCTGAAAAAATAAAAAATTTGATACGTGCCCTTTCAGGGCTGAATATTGAACCGTAATCATGCATTAGAAATGCTATGATAACCTCTCCAACGAGTGACTGATGATTCTATCAGCATGCTGACACTTGTCGTCAGCATCTGAAACGACTATAGGAGTCATCAGACTCCGTCAGAGGTTTAATCCCGCCTAATGAAAAATGCATTCAATAGGCTTGCATTTTGAATATGATCATTACTTATACATCTTTCAGGAGTTGTCTCTGTTATACCTTTTGGATTAAAAGATTTCTAATTAGATATGATGCCCTTTCAGGGCGACTATTTTTCTTTATTTCAGCCAGGGGTGGCCACCATTTTGGTGGCTACCCCCTGGCTATTGGTATCACGCCCTTTCAGGGCTAATTATTGAATATGATCAAACTTAGGAATCTGATTTCCTGAATTTATTTTT
>CAYNIG010000464.1:0-2457 GCA_964396995.1 uncultured Saprospiraceae bacterium
AACTCAGTACTCATCTAATTAAAATCAACCTGTAATTTATTTAATATTATGACTGGATAAACCATATTAATTTTATTTTACTTTTACTCCATCCATATGACCTTACGAACTAAACATACTTATCGCACGCAAATAATGGACTTTGTAAACGATATTTTTGTTATCTGCCCGAATTGTAGTAAAAGGGCTATTGTCAAAACCGGAAATTTTCAGGAAATGAAGTTTGAAATACAGAATGTAAAAGTGGTTTGCATTCATTGCACGTATTTTAAAACGCTGGATAATGTGCCCATGAAAGGAAAACACCTGGTATTTGGTGCACCGGTAGATCCTTTTTTTCACCTCCCGGTTTGGTTTCAAACGACCTTTGAAGGTGAATTACTCTGGGCATATAATATTGCTCATCTTGAATTCCTGGCTGATCATGTCGGAGCTAAATTGCGGGAACGAAATGGATTTAAGTTTAATGTCAAAAGTATAGGAGCACGGCTGCCCAGATGGATGACCTCAAAAAAAAATAGAGAAGAAATATTGAAAGCGATACACCACCTGAAATCTACAAATTAAATATCAGTGAATGCCGATAATATGAGCATCCTGTTTACTTTTGTGATTTGCTAATTTCCGTTTACATCAACCGGCTTTCTTAAAGAGTACTGATAGAGTTTAAAAATAATTCACCCGGTTTACCTCATCGACAAAAGCAGTTTTAGCTATTTCGGCCACTTTAAGCATCATATCTAAATCATCAGGGCAACGGATTGGATCTATCCTTCGAATCATAGTTGACTCCAGTGCTCTGGGATCACCAGTAAAATTACGAGATCTATGAGTAAACCAGTCTTCAAAATCCAGGCGCTTTGAAAGGCTGATGTCGCCGGTCTTGATATGGATTAATTCCATGTATCCTCTTATATAGGCTCTTTTGGATTGGATGGTTTCTGTCACGGTGGCATTTACTTTTATTTTTCGTTCTCGTTTTATATCGTTACCTGAACTGTCTTTAACTACATTTCCGTTAGCGTCCAATATGTATTCCCAACCATCAGTAATCTCTTTTCGGTAAGTATTTTCAACTGTACGATATTGCTCGCGATCGGCTCCCCATTCCAGGATACGATATACAACTTTATAATCCATTTCATCCTCTTCCCCTGTTTCAGTATAATATCGGTTCCAGTCATGGATGTCGTTAGACAAGGGTATAAAATTCAATTCGTCGTATATTCTGCGGGGTAGTCGACCGAGAGATCTGTCCTCTATGCTCAGCACTATTTTATTGATTCCTGCAAGATGCATTTCGTTTTTTAATCTCACCAGATCATAGTCTCCGGATAGATCATCGATTCGATTTATGATATGATAGGCTTCACGGGCTGCTTTTTTATTGCCTGCATAAGCTTCATTCGTCAGATTAGTCAATTTGATATAATAAATTGAGGCTGCTGTCGTCCTGGCTTCTTTTATGATTTCAGTAGTATTGATGAATTTAATGTTAGCTCTGTGACCTTTTTCTGAAACCAGGGGCAACAATGGTTTTATCTTATTTTGAATCCTTTCTATGCGGTAAGCTATATTCAATGCGGACTCCCAACTTTCTGCTGTATTTGTTTTTTTGTATGAATCTATTTTGTTCAATTCTTCGACAGACAGTTTTTTAAATCCCTCTTCAAGCGCAAATACGATTTGGTCATTCTTTTTATTTCCTGCCAGTTTTCGGGTGGCTCGGGTGATTAGTTCTTCATAGGCACCAGTTTCCAGTAATTTTTCTGTGGAAACGCAAGAGGACACCAGCGCCACGGTCAATCCGAGAAGTATTATTTTTTTCATGGCGTCAAATTTTTTAAAGGTTATTAATACTATACCGACGCAGTACAACCATCGGCTTAATGTAAAGAAATAGTTAAGGTTTACTGTGTTTTACCGCAATATCTCTCTTTAAAGGGTGATTTCTGGTGATAGTATGCTTATTTTTAGGACTATAGCAAAGCAAATGAAGTATATCAAAGGCCCTGAATTATTCTGGATTATATTATACCTGGGTGCAATAGTCCTTACACGGGCAAATCAATCAATGAATAATTCGTTGGATGATTTTATAGAATCGCTTTGGTTTTGGATACCGGTGATGTCATCTTTAGTTTTTTATTTGTGGAAAATTCCTGGAATTGAGAAAAGCGGATTACTTACCAGAGTTTGGATTTCCGGCATTGTCGGAGGGCACTTTGTCATGGAAAAAGCGCTAACAGCATACAGTGAGCAAGGACCGGGTATTGGCATGGGTTATCTTGCTGGTATGATGCTATTATTTTTAATCTTAGTGGCCGGTAGTATCCTGGTGAAATTTTTTATATAATAAATTCAATCATTTATTGGTTTCAAAAGGACCTGATAAATCTAAATAGAGTCTGCTGGGGAAAACATAAAATATTGACGCCTATTGATTTATTGAAAGAA
>CAYNIG010000465.1:0-2437 GCA_964396995.1 uncultured Saprospiraceae bacterium
GACACGTATTTATCGCCAAATCTTTATTCTACTTATACCAAAAGCTTTGGAAAACATAACGTTTCCGCATTAGTTGGATATCAGCAGGAGAGATATGATTATTTTGGTTTGAATGCCGATGCCCTATACCTACTTAGTGACAATGTACCCTCTATAAACACTTCAGTGGGTACCAAGACCGTTACCGATGCTCAGGGGTATTGGGCAACCCAAAGTGTTTTTGGCAGGCTGAGTTATAATTTTGATGAAAAGTATTTAGTAGAAGCCAATTTCCGCGCTGATGGTTCATCGCGATTTGAACCGGGTGAGCAGTGGGGTAAATTTCCTTCGGTTTCAGCAGGTTGGGTACCTTCAAAAGAAAAATTCTTTCCGCTTAAAAATGTAATCAATTTTTTCAAGCTCAGAGGTTCTTTTGGAGAATTGGGAAATCAAAATGTAGCCAATTATCTATACATTCCTACACTGGGTATTAATCAAAGCTCATTTTTGTTTAGCGGCCAACGCCTTTGGACAGTAACAGCTCCTAATATATCAAGCGTCAATTTGACCTGGGAAAAAGTGAAAACATTGGATTTCGGGACAGATTTGGCATTTTTAGGAAATAGATTAACTACCAGCTTTGACTGGTATGAATCTCGAACTACTAACTTAGTAGGACCCGGCCCGGCAGTACCTGCCGTATTGGGCACCGCTGTACCAAGGGAAAATTCCGGTGAAATAAGAACCCGTGGCTTTGAGCTTGAGCTGAGCTGGAAAGATAATATAGGAGACTTTTATTATCAGATTGGTGGTAATCTGGCAAATAATAGAAGTGTAGTCATGTCTTACAACAACCCTACTAAAATATTAAGCACATTTTACCAGGGGCAAAGAATAGGCGAAATATGGGGTTATAATACTGCGGGCCTTTTCCAAGCAGATAATGAATCGGCTAACTGGCCATCACAATCTTTTCTATGGGCCGGCAAATGGAATGCAGGCGATTTGAAATATGTAGATCTCGATAATAGTGGGGCTGTCAATAATGGTAAAAACACGGCTGACGATCACGGAGACATGTTGGTTATTGGCAATCAGAACCCACAATATTTGTTCGGTATAAACGGAAGTGCCAGGTGGAAAGGACTTGATTTTTCAGTTTTCTTCCAGGGGGTAGGCAAACAAGATTTGTACATCTCAGAAATCTTTAATGGAAATATTTTCAGAGGACCTGCTAATGGACCATTCCATATGATGGTATATCCGGAACATTTGGATTATTGGAGAGATGCTACCAGCCCTTTAGGTGCAAATCCAAATGCATATTATGCAAAACCATATTCCGTATTTGATGGCGATAATAGTAAAGCGCACGGCAGACCTACAGACCGTTATTTGCAGAATGGCGCGTACATGCGTTTGAAAAACATCAGACTTGGTTATGAGATTCCAGCAAAACTTACCAATAAAGCATTGATCAAAAAGGCCAATATTTATTTTTCAGGTGAAAACCTGTTTATTTTCAAAAACATGGACTTGCTTGATCCTGAACAAACCGGGGGAAGAAATGGTGATGGTCGTACTTACCCATTGTCAAAAGCATATTCATTAGGTTTAAATCTTAACTTTTAAAAAACACCGGAAAATGAAAAAGATATTCAACATCTCAATATTAACGGTAGCCATTTTAATTGTTACCTCTTCATGTAAAAAAGATTTTCTGGATTTGACGCCTGCCGATCAGATTTCTGATCCTGAATTCTGGAAATCAACTCAAGACATGGAACTCTATGTGAACGGTTTATATTCAGTATTGCCAGGTTGGTTAGGAAGTGGATCAGGTGGTAATCCTTTATTGGATGCAGGCACAGAAATGGCGGTGGCAGTTGGTTTGTGGTTGCCCACTAAAAACAGGTTGGATGGTACGATCAATGTCCCTGCCAGTGGAGGTGGATGGAGCTGGACTGATGTGCGTAATGTGAATTATTTTCTGGAAAATGCCAATCGGGTACCAGATGGTGGGCTAAAGGATCATTATACTGGTGAAGGTCATTTTTTCAGAGCCTGGAATTATTTTAATCTCCTTAAACAGTTTGGTGACTTACCCATTATTACCAAAACGCTTTCGCCTGATGATAAAGATGCTTTGTATGGACCGCGAAGTTCCAGAACAGAAGTGGCTAATTTTATAATCAGCGATTTGGATATGGCGGTAGCCAAGTTGAAGAAAAAAGCTGAAGTTCCTGCCCAACGCATAAGCAGGGATATTGCCAACTTATTTTTAGCAAGAGTTGCTCTGTATGAAGGAACCTGGGAAAAATATCATCAAAACGATGTATTTAAAGGAACTACCGATGGTACGGCTTTTCTTAATAAAGCAGCCCTGGCGGCGAAAGCAGTGATCGATGGAGGCATTTATTCACTTTCAACCGGAAACCCAAACCAGGTTTATCATGAC
>CAYNIG010000466.1:0-2425 GCA_964396995.1 uncultured Saprospiraceae bacterium
TGCTGACCTGGATACTTTACTAAACACCGGATAAAGGTTTGAAGATTTTATCATTTTAACTTCATGGCTTCTGATGGTGTTTGTAAAAATACACCCTTCTGAAGGGGGCAAAGGAGTACTGCACGGCTTTTAGAGAATTGATTTATATCGCCAAAACCTGGTACCAATGCATAATATGTACAAGGAGAACAAACTATTACCATCAGCATCCTGTTTATTAAATTATATCAATAAATTGGGAATAGAACATGAAACACCGGAGAGGTCAAAAGCACTTATGTTTTATGGATTCGGCGATAAGCTATTGGTTTGAATAAAATGGACAATGAATTGTTTGAGTAAAATAAAATCAAACGTGGCAGGAATCATTTCGAAGGCATCGATGTCAATGTTGATGCGGTAAGCGCAGTAGCTAATGGAGGCGCGGTATAATCATTACCATAAAGCTAATTCATTTACTTAAAAACTACCCCGTAGTATAGTATATACATACCTCCATTCAGATAATTTTATCTTATAAAATTATCAAATCCAATATAGTATGAAAAAGGATACGGTCATTTATATGTTGCTTTTATTGTGCTTAAGCTCATCTTACTCAACCAGTCAAAGCTGTAATTTAAAAGAAGGGAGCGGAAATATAGGGGATGACTATCTCAACTATGGAGTAGCACAGCGAAACGATGGAGTCGCCATTTCTGAATTTGCCTTATTCAATACAAAAATCCAGAAAGTTCAGATTAAATACAAATATTCTAATTACCTGGGCACTTCTCCCGACTGGATTGTAAGCGATCCGGTCAATGTGTATTGGCCGGTTCCGGTCATCATCGCCAATAAAAGTGTAAAAGTAGTGATACCCTGGTATGACCGCAACCAGGATTATTATATTTTATTGGCATACCGATTGCAATGTGACAATGACATTTGGACACCATGGAAAGAAGATCCTTACCATACATGGATAGAAAAAGGGTATAAAATAGACTGTTCGAGCGATTTTTGGCTTGAGTCAAAAAACGTAGGTGCTACATCTGTTACTTTCAATTATAGATACGGTGCAAAATATACTGAGGTGCAGCTGAGTGAAGACGGGGGGCATACCTGGCCCATAGCCGTGCAAGGTGATTATTATGATTACCAAATAATCGTAAATGGATTAAAAAGTAATACCCGATATCACCATAGACATCGGATTAGATGTAGTACAATATGGAATTCCTGGGCTGATTTTAATGCAGACGGAGCAGATATAGAACCATTTACTACTGACTGTTCTAGGCCTGCTACCAATGAAATATCCACAAATAATGTAAACACGGGTACAGGAATAGAAGTCACCTGCCTTACCAATGCAGCCAAGTACCAATATCGCCTAAGAGAAAAAAATACCAATACCTGGACTACCTCGACAGAAAAAACTCAGAATCAACACACCTTTACCAATCTTCAGAAATTTATAGAATATGAAATACAAGTACGTGTTTTTTGCACCAATACCAGTACTGCCACCGATTGGTCTAATACCATTATTCATGTAATCCCGGGTACATGCCCCGTACCCATTAATGGAGATAATGGTACAAAAGACATAGGTACCAGCACTGCGACTTTATATTGCAGATCAGGGCATGGTGATGGCATTATTGACAATCATATTTTCCGATGGAGAAAAGCGGATGGCGCTGACTGGACATCAAAAAAAACATCAGATAATGAAACCCATATTAAAAATTTGATGGATAATACTCAGTATGTAATGCAGGTACAGCATGAATGCACGGGTAATGTCACCGGTAATTGGTCTTCTTTGTCATTCTTTACTACAGAACAAAAATGCAAAATAGAACCCTCAAAAATCGTGATACAAAATTTAAATTATGAAACAGCTGAATTAAAATGTACTGCAGACAGAGCTGGTTACCTATGGAAATACCGTAAGGCCGGTGGAGGTGGATTAGTCGAATTGCCGCAACAAAGTGCAAACAAAACCACTATTTCAGGATTAAAGTCAGGCACTACGTATGAGGTTGCTCTAAAAGTCTTTTGTGACCCTGCATTCTCAGATGGATTTACTGAATGGGTCACCTTTACTACCCAGGTGTGTGAAACGCCAAATTATGGCTACATGGATGCTTATAATATACTTGACCATAGTGCCACTTTATTTTATCCTTATATTACTAATGGCCGACAATTTACCTGGCAATATCGCCAGATGGGCAATACCAATTGGAGATCCGCTGAAAGCAATGGCGAATCAACGTTAATAGAAGATTTGGTGTCCGGAGTGACCTATGAATATCGAATTCGGGAAAATTGCTCTGAAACCACCAAAAGTGCCTGGTCCGGTTCTCAGTTTTTTTTTACTACATGTGATGTAGAAATTACCCGATTTACTAATGTCACTTCTACTTCCGTAAAG
>CAYNIG010000467.1:0-2407 GCA_964396995.1 uncultured Saprospiraceae bacterium
AAGTAAATTTTGGAATAAGTTGTTTCATAGATGATACGGTTAATATAACAAATGTTGTTCCGGATTATTCTCCTTCTCTCATTATGGCTCCAAGTATTATTGCAGGAACTACAAATGTTGCGGGTATCGTTGAGGTGAGGGAATTAAATAATAAATCTGCTTGCGAGCCCGTGTATGTTCTTATACCCAGTTATGGTGAAAGATATAATCTAAATTTTAGTTCTACGGCTGCTAATGTCCAAGGTTTTTCAGTTCAAAATAGTTCATGGTTTTATCATGGTATTATAAATGAATATCATATTTGGCAATACATTGGAAACGGATCGATTTCTAATCCTGATTTATACCCAGCAGGATTAACTTCAAGAATTGGATTTACTGGGATGTACAATAATCAGGGAACTTCGGGGGTAACAACATTTACAGTCCAAGTTTTCCAAGGCAGTGGTGGAGAAATAAACATTGACAATAATTTCGATGGCGAAACAATAACCTACTTTAAATAACAAAAATGAAATCATTAAATATATTTTTCTTTTTAGTTGCATCTTGCATAATTTATGGGCAACATAATCCGCGAGTAGTTGGAATTGACTTGACTCCAGACAATAGTCCAGGACGGTCACTATCAGTGTATGATTGTGGACAGGTTATGAGTTCGTCGTTTAATTTTTCTGTAGCTGGATTAACTGCTTATCCGGTATGTGGTGGTGGCATTATTATGACAATTAGTATTCTAAATTGGAATTTTGTTGACCAATCAATTGCCGCCAATAATATTTCGGATAATCTAGGATGGAAAAGTTTGTTCTCATGGAGCTTCTCAGGTTCGCAGACAATTGTAGCTACTCAAATAGCGTCAATACCTTCTACTGGTTCAGACCCATTCAATCCGATTCAAACTAAGTTTGAAGTCGCTCTCAAAGTGCCGTTAATGAATTCCTTAAACGGCTCTCCATTAGGAATTCAAGTACAGCTCTCATCTATTCCTCAAGTCCCAGGATCTTGTAGTGGAAATAATAATGGTGATGACGCAAATACTACGAATGGAACTGTTTTTTGTGTTCGTACCTTACCCATTCAGCTATTTGAATTAAATTCTCTATCCAGGAAAAGTGCAGGTCTTAATGTAGAATGGAAAACTCAAAATGAATCCAATACTGATTACTTTGAAATATACCGGTTGTATCATGGCAATCAAAATAATTGGATGAAAGTGGGCAAAATAGATGCATCGGGGGAGTCGCATGATGAGATTACATATAATTTTATTGATAATACATATGCAAAAGCTGAAAAAATATATTACAAAATAAAGCTTGTGGATCAAAATGGGTCAATTAAATACACCGATATTAAGGGTATTGAATTGAAAGAAAATAGTGCAGTAAAGCTTACCGGATTTCCCAATCCAGTTCAAAACATTTACCACCTTTCATTCAATTCTCAATCCGAAGCTCCTATCCAAATTGAAGTAATAGATTTATTAGGAAAGGTAACTTTTAAACAGAACGCCTCATCAGTAAAAGGGTACAACCAATATGATTTGGAATTGAAGGATATTGCTGCAGGCACGTATGTGGTGAAAGTATCAGGTAAAGAGATCAATCAGGCACTAACCTTAATAAAAACACAATAATGGAGTAAGTTGCAACATACAAGTTAGAAATAAAAAAAGGCTTTGCAAAATGCAAAGCCTTTTTTATGCACGGAAAGCAGGATTCAACGTGGTGCGACAGGATAGGATGAGCTTTTGACTTCTCGCGTGAGCATGTTCACAATTGAAAAACCAGATTTTTTTTAGAAATATCGTGCGACATTTTGCATTACCCTACCGTGGTTAAACTTTGGTGGATTTAAGAAAAAAATAATTTTTAGACCATTACACTCTTCTTCTTTTCGATATTCTCTTCATACAATTTCATCAGATCTGCGCTGTCTACTTCCTTTTTTTCATCAGCCAGTTTAAGGAAAGCATTATATAGCGTATCCAGTTGATCCTTTCCAAGTTCTATATCAAGATGTCTATAGCGATAGGCCAGGGCAGCGCGGCCACTGCGGGCGGTAAGTATAATGGATGAAGTATTTACACCTACCTCATTTGGATCCATAATCTCATAATTTTCGCGATGTTTGATCACTCCGTCCTGGTGAATACCGGATGAATGAGCAAATGCATTAGCACCTACTATCGCTTTATTGGGTTGCACCGGAATACCCATTCTGTCTATTACCAACTGACTTATGCCAGCCAGCATTTTGGTCTGTATACGGGTAGTAAAATTTAAATATTTTTTTTGATGGATGATCATAACCACCTCTTCCAGCGAAGTATTCCCTGCGCGTTCACCGACCCCATTTACGGTACATTCGATTTGCCGTGCACCATGCTGGATGCCGGCTATTG
>CAYNIG010000468.1:0-2400 GCA_964396995.1 uncultured Saprospiraceae bacterium
GCTGCAGGGTTTTGACCGGGATTGCGGATCCAGAATACATCCATTTCATAATTGATATACCGTGGATCCGTTTTCTCCATCATATAATCAAACATGTAGCCGGGGCCATCATAGGGTCTGAATTCATAGCCATGAGGATGGTATAAAAGAGAGATGCCGGCTTCGGCAAATATTTTTCCTGCTTCATTGAATACTTTTACCCCCCGCTGCATATCCTCGAATGTAAAGTCATCCCCTTTGTGTGGTATCCAGTAACATACTGCATACTCCGCTCCATAAAACTTTAGGTTTTCAATGATGGGTTTTATACTGTCCGGAATTTCAATTTTTTCAAATGTGACCCCGCTGGCTACTACATCGAAACCATGTTTGTCCAATAACTTTTTATATTCCACTCTATTCATTCCTCTGGCACCGGCACCTTCAATGTGTTTAATGCCCATTTCTTTTAGCTTGATCAACCCTTCTTCGGGGTTTTGCATCATTTGACGGGCTGTGCCCATGATGATGCCTACCTCCTGTGCCTGGATAAAGGAAATAGATGAAAATAGAATGAAAACCCAAAATGAATAACAAATATTTTTAATACGCATATTTCAAAAATAATATTAATATGGGATAAAAAATAATTTCCGGTAAATGGAAATTAATAGCAGGCATTTCCACTACATTAGTGTGATATTAAATACACCTTCATAAAATGTAATTATGAAAAAAATTGGTCTTTCTATTTTGATGATTACTTTGTTTCAATGGGTTTATACTTATTCCCAAACCTTTCAGGTGAGTGCCAACAAACGATTTATAATAAAAGAGAATAAACCTTTTTTTTGGCTTGGTGATACTGCCTGGGAGTTGTTTCATCGGCTTGACCGTGAAGAAGCTGAATTTTATTTGAAAAAAAGAGCTGCACAAGGTTTTACCGTGATTCAGGCAGTAGCGTTAGCTGAGTTTGATGGTCTTAGAGAAAAAAACGCTTATGGAGATCTGCCACTCATAGATGAAGACCCAACCAAACCCAACGAAGCTTATTTTAAGCATGTTGATTTTATTATTGACAAAGCAAATGAATTGGGCTTAAACATAGGATTCTTGCCGACCTGGGGTGATAAATTGAATAAAATGCAATGGGGAAAAGGGCCGGAAGTTTTTAATCCCGCTAATGCCAAAATCTACGGGAAATGGTTGGCTAACCGATATAAAAACAGGAAAAATATTATCTGGATTTTGGGCGGGGACAGAAACCCGAGGAAAAATAGCCAGGATATAGAAACCTGGAAAGCCATGGCAGAAGGTATAGCCGAAGGTGTAGGGGGGCATCAGCATGCATTAATTACCTATCATCCTCAGCCCAACCAGGAAGGTTCAAGCGAATGGTTTCATGCCGATGAATGGTTTGATTTTAATATGTTTCAGACAGGGCATTGCAGGGATAATGATGTATACAACAAAATCGGAGGGTCCTACAACCGCAGTTTAATAAAACCTGTGATTGATGGTGAACCCATTTATGAAGATCATCCTGTTTGTTTTAATGCCAACGACCTCGGCACTTCCAATGCATTTGATGTGCGGAAATCAGCTTACTTAGATGTTTTTTCCGGTGCATTCGGGCATACTTATGGCTGTCATGACATCTGGCAAATGTACTCCCCAAAGCGTGAGGCAGTAAATGGGCCACATCTTTATTGGCAACAGGCATTAGACCTACCCGGAGCAAACCAGATGAAACATCTTAGGAAACTATTGGAATCCAGGCCACTCCTGGATCGAGTACCCGATCAATCCCTCATCGTTGAAAATAATCTGAATGCTTACGAACGCATTCAAGCAACAAGAGGTACCGATTATGCTTTTATTTATTCCACTTATGGAAAAACATTTACTTTAAATTTAGGTAAAATATCGGGGAGCCAGTTAAATGCATTTTGGTATAACCCACGGACCGGAAAAACCGAGGACATCGGTAAAATAGAAAATAAAGGCATCAAAATAGTAACTCCTAAAACAAGCGGTTATGGCCAGGACTGGGTGCTGGTATTGGAGGATGATTCAAAAAATTATCCTAAACTATGATATGAATCAAATAATATTAGAAAAAATCGTTCCACCGGTAAGAGAAATGCACGAATGGTAAATAAACATTAAAGGCTATTCATTTATCTAGGGGTATGCTGGTTAAGTAAGGTCAGCTGGTTATGTATAATTTTTTTTAATTTGCCATTCTTTCTTTGTCTCCCGTCATCATTTCATTTTTACGGGACAGGCTGCCAAAGAAAGAATCAAAGAAAGCTCGTCTCTGACGGAGTCTGATAGGCTTGCCGATCGTCAGAGAGTCGTCATGCCCCTGCTTAACATTTCAAGAGGTAAACTCTTGATGGCGAGTTTACCTCGCTCACA
>CAYNIG010000469.1:0-2394 GCA_964396995.1 uncultured Saprospiraceae bacterium
GTGCCTTCGCCCCAGCATTCGCCCATATTGGGACAGTTACCACTTTGACAGATAGTATGCAACTTATAATGATCTACCAGCTCACGCACCTTGCGGTAGTTTTCGCCTATTGGCAGCTTTACTCTGAGCCAATCCGGTTTTTTGGCACGTGGTGGTAGATCTGATGTGACAGGTAGATCAATCATATGGGTTGCAAAGGTAATAGAATAGATCAAACTGATTAACTTTGGATCTGGATGAAAAATCTGTACATCATCGGTGAGTGCAATGGAACTGGAAAGACCACAGCATCATTCAGTATTTTACCCGATATATTGGATTGCAGAGAATTTGTAAATGCAGATGAAATTGCAAAAGGCCTATCTCCATTTCGTCCTGAAACAGTGACATTTGAAGCCGGTAGAATCATGCTTAAAAGGATCAAAGACCTGATCAATGCTGGTGAAACATTTGCTTTCGAAACTACACTATCTACTAGTAGCTATAAAAATCTGATTGCAGAGGCTAATAAGTCTGGATATAAGATCACTCTTGTTTTTTTTTGGTTGGAATCAGTAGAAATGGCAATTGATAGAGTGCAAAATAGGGTACGTGATGGTGGTCATAATATCCCTGAAGAAATTATAAGAAGAAGATACAGATCTGGTATAAAAAATCTTTTAGAGATCTATTTACCGATAGTTGACAGAGCATTGCTTTTTGATAATTCATCAAACGACCCTGTTCTGTTGGCTCAAAAAATAAGAAATGATGAAATTCAAATACTTGATAAAATAAAATATTATATTCTAAAATCCATTTACGATGAAGCAAACAAATGAAATATATGAATCTACGAATGATCAGAGCTTTAAGGATTTTAAAGAAAAAGTGATCAAAGGCCTTCAGCTTGCTTATCAGCGTATGATCGAAGAAAAAAAAACGAAAAAAAAGTTATATCGTGATTATGCGGGATGGGAAAATTACAAAGGTAAATTGGGATGAGTTGTGAAAAAATACCAGGTAAATTTGAACTGCAATTCAATTTAAAATTTTTATTTCCCACAATCGATCTAAAAAATTAAACCTATGACCTCAAAAATACTATTACGAATTGCAAGTGCATTAGTCGGATTAAACCTGGTCGGTCATGTCTTTCTTGCTAATAAGCTGGATCCGCAAATGGTAAATAATATGTTGAGCCACCATTATACCTACCTGTTTCAGCCCGGCAATCTAAGTACCTATTATGAATGTTTCACCTGGGGTTTTGCCATTGCTTTTGGTTTAGGTTCCAGGTTATTGTGGTTGCTTTCGGATACACCGGATAAAATGGAGACTTTTGCATCATCTATATTAGGTGGTGTTCTTATTTTTTTATTCTTCCTTACCGGAGTAGAATATTATTTTAAATACTTCCTTTCTGCCTCCGTATTATTGATTGCGTTTTTGCTGGCGTTGATTGCTTACTTCAGATTATTGGGGTATTCAATTGTACTGGTTAAAAAAAGGAATTCATTAGGCTCCGATAATGGATAATCAGATCAAATGCATCAGGTACTGGTAATTAATTCAATATGATTATGTATTCGTAACCATCTGTGACCTTCTTTTTAACCAATTGAGACCCAAATTCGACTTTAAATTCCTCTCCCATAAATGCATCATAAATAATAAATTTTCCATTTTCATCAGAATAGGCATTTCGAAACCTGGGTTTGCGACTTAGCATTTCAATATAAGCTCTGGATTTGGGTCGGCCTTCATTGTCTCTGATGTACCCATAAATATTCTTATGTTCTTTTGCAGTGGGATCCGGTATAAGTTGGATATTGTATTCATTGCTTTTCCCGATCTCAATCGTTTTAGTTGGGTAGCCCGGCGCTTGAACATCGATAGTGTATCCTTGTTTTACTGAGTTGATGGTAAATCGCCCATCCGTATTGGCATTTCGTTCACCGTATTTGTATTTAATTTTCACATCTGGTATTGGAATGCCAAACCGATCCGTTACCTGGCCGCTGATATTTTTACTAGCAGTTGCGCTTTGTGTTTTTGGTGTTTCACTCAGCATCATCTTATATGTATCAAAATCCCGAATCACTATATCTCTGGCCACTCCATAGTCAAAATTGAGAAAGGCAAAAAGGCTATCGCCATACTTGACATCCGTAAAACTAAAATTACCAGCAGAGTCAGCTACTGCAAATCTATCTGATTGTTTTATTCTGATAGTTGCACCTTGTAATGGATTTCCTTTTGCTTCAACCACTTTTCCCTTGATTGATCCGTCGAATTCCTTTTTTTGAACAATGGGCAAGTCTGTAGCTGAAGCCGGGATAGTTTGTTGAGTAGATTTATTTTCCGGAGAATTTCTATTATTAAAATAGACATAGGTAGCGGCAGAAAGCACCA
>CAYNIG010000470.1:0-2382 GCA_964396995.1 uncultured Saprospiraceae bacterium
TTGCAAGGGTATTGTCTTTTACTGTAAACTCTTCTGATTTAGTGGCACCCACTTTATAAGTAATTTAATCGCAATATTACGATAGATATTTTGATTTGTCAAGAGTTAAGTGAAAATATATTTAAAAATCTTATCTTTTCTAGACGAATATGAATCAAAGATTACTTTCACTTGATGTCATGCGAGGCATGATCATGGTATTATTAGCCGGCGAAGCAGCAGGTTTATACGAGCATATTAACGAGACCTCCTTTCCAAAAATAATTATCAACCAGTTTTTTCATCACGAATGGCATGGGCTGTTGTTTTGGGATTTGATTCAACCTTCATTCATGACCATGGCAGGCACCGCGCTTTATCTATCGTATATAAAGCAAGAATCAAAGGGTATAAGCTGGAGAGCAAACCTTCCCAAAGTGGCCTGGCGATGCCTGAAACTATTGGCCTGCGGAGTTGGCTTGCATTGCATATACAGTGGCAAATTGGTTTGGGAGCTGTGGAATGTTTTATCCCAGCTTTCGGTGACTACATTAATAGCTTATTTCATTATCAGAAAATCCTATTCCTATCAACTGATCGTATCCTTTGCATTTTTATTGATTTCATTTCTTGCCTATACCTTTATCAAAAATGCAGAATTCAATGAAACGTATGTCATAGGAAAAAATCTGGGATCTATGACAGATATGATGCTGATGGGGAAAATAAACCGCGGAGGGTGGGTTGCAATCAATTGTATACCTACTGCTGCTCATACTATTTGGGGTGCTTTGCTTGGAAAGTGGATAATAGAAGAAAAAGCAAAACATCAAAAACTAAAATGGATACTATATACCGGATTGGCAATGCTGTTGGTGGGCTATGTTTTGGATTTTGTAGTTGGCATACCCATCATCAAACGAATATGCACTGTTTCATTCGTGATCGTATCTGCAGGCTGGGTATTTTTATTTTTTGCTTTGGCATACTGGATAGTAGAAATAAAATCATGGAATACATATGCATGGATACTTACGGTGGTGGGCATGAATTCTATTTTTATTTATCTTTTTTTTGAGACAGTTGGCACTCAGTGGATCAATAAGACAATAGCTATTTTTAGTCAGGGTATTACAAATGGAATAGGTATTTCAGATCATGCCGGAGCAATAATTAATTCCGTAGTGGTACTTATATTTGAATGGGGTCTCTGCCATTTTTTATATAAAAGAAATATATTTTTTAAACTTTAGTTATACTGAAATTAAAAAGTGATTGACCGGTATATTTTTTCGACTCCACTTAGTTACCTCATGGCCGAAGCCAGTGAACAAGGATTGACCAGTTTGCATTTTATAAAATTCAAACCATCCACTAAAGAAAATACCTCTACCCGACATCCGATATTAATTGAAACCCGCAAGCAAGTACTGGAATATTTTGAATCTAAACGAAAAGTGTTTGATATTCCGCTGGACTGGTCAGGGGCAACCGATTTTTACAGGTCTGTATGGAGTATATTGATTTCTATTCCATTTGGCAAAACCAGGTCTTATGGTGAGATAGCGCGGGAATTAGGTGATATCAACAAATGCCGGGCGGTAGGCCTGGCCAATGGTCGCAACCCCATTGCCATCATTGTACCTTGTCATCGGGTGATAGGTACAGATGGATCACTCACTGGCTATGCGGGTGGCATGGACATGAAATACCAACTACTAAAACTGGAAAATCCGAGCCAGTGGGTGCAACAGGGAAATTTATTTTAAGCATTTGTACCTTCGCCCAATGCGAGTATTAATACAGCGAGTGAAAACCGCCAAAGTCGAATTAGATGATCATACCATATCCGGCCAAATTAATAAAGGTCTATTGGTATTGCTTGGAATAGAAGCCGAGGATGGGCAGGATGATATTGAATACCTGATTCACAAAATGCTACAACTGCGCGTATTTGATGATGAAAAAGGAGTGATGAATCTGAGTATTTCAGATATAAGGGGAGAAATTTTAATAGTAAGTCAATTTACATTACATGCATCCACTAAAAAAGGAAACAGGCCATCGTATATAAGAGCTGCGCGACCTGAAATCGCCATTCCATTATATGAATCCTTTTTAAATCAAATTAAATTATCTGGTCTAAGAGTAGAAACAGGTGTATTTGGTGCGATGATGCAGGTACATCTTATCAATGATGGTCCAGTGACCATTTGGATAGATAGTAAGAATAAGGAGTATTGAATCCTATGGTTAATTTATAGAACCGCGGGAGCCGATGGCTCATCCGATAAAACAAGTTTTATACACGGTTTGATTTGTGGATTAATTAGGGTCTGCTGGTTAAGTAGGGTCTGCTGGTTAATTAAATAAAGTTTTATTTACATTTTACTTTCTTTGTCC
>CAYNIG010000471.1:0-2381 GCA_964396995.1 uncultured Saprospiraceae bacterium
AACCTGATTGATAGAATTAGCAGCATAACGATACGCTTGTAAATTCTTAGGGAAGCCGGTAACAGGATCAAAGCTGCCCTCCACCCCAATATTATATCCGATAAAATCATTATAGAAACTATAATAATATCCGAGATCGGCATATAGGCTATTAAATAGAGTAGTTCGGTAGCCAAGTTCAACTGTTTTTACTCTTTCTGGTCTTATAGGGTCTATATTAAATCTTACAATTTTAGCTGGATTCAATGTTCCAAGATAATCAGACAAGGATTCGACAGTAATCAGATTTTGGACCCCATTTAAATTTCCAGCCAAAATAGCCCGTCCAACATTAAGGGAAAGATATTGGTCAGACAAAGTAGGGTTGCGTAAGGCACTTGCAAAGGATAGTCTAAAAAAATTGCCGGCCTTTGGTTTAAACACAATAGAAGCGGCCGGACTAAATAACATTTTAAAATTTTGATTCTTGTCAATTCTGGCAGTAGCGGAGAATGTCCATTTATCATCTAATGACTTTTTATCAATTCCCGTGTATAATCCAAATTCGGAATTAGTGATTTTTATTCCAGCGGAATCATAAAATATGGTACCGTTACTTTCGGGAGTATATAATCTATAATTTCCACCAACCGTCCAATTGGTCACAAATTTCGGCTTAAATTTATATTCTCCCTGAATATGATACAATGCGGAATTATCATAAAAGCGTGTTCCACCGGCATTATTATAAGTAGATTTTATTTTGTTGAACTCGGTATTATACCTTTCCGTTCCGGGTACAAAAGCATCCAATGAACGGCTGCCAAGATTGCCCTTATCAGCATATTGTCGTGCATCTGCGTGAAACTGGTTTAATAATGCTTGATTGTCAGTAATCCATTTAGCTGCAGCAATTCTATCAAATTTGGTACTGATGGATCCATCGGGATTGACTAATATTTCAAGCTTGGGGAAACCTTGCTCATTAATTTTAGGTTTCACTGTTCCCTGCCAATAAGTAATGTAATCTGCCGACCAGGTGCTATTGAGCTCGGCATTTGTCTGTAGTTTAAGTGCTGCAAAATAGGGGTCATAAGACTTGCCTGCATCGTCTTGCGTGAAATAAGCCCGGATAAAATATTTGTCCCTTTTCTTCAGTTCTGCTTTTCCCTGGAAAAACAAAATGCCGCGCAATGAAAATCGATTGTCACCCTGGTACACAGTAGTTCCATTTCCGAAATTTCCCCCCAGAATCAGTTCAGGTGATTCATCTTTTTTACCTGGTTTGGTGCGAAAATGTAGTGCCGCATTAGCTTTAATATTTTTTGTACCATAGTCTACCAGGTCGATTTCTTTATAGCCGGGTCTGTGCCAAACTCCAATACCCGGAAATAACCATGGCGCTGCAGTGCTTAGATCGTTACCGGCCTGGTATTCGTCACCATAGATATTTACGGCATCATATCCACCGGGATTGGTTTTGGCTGATACCGTTCCGGTCACCGCATCGTAATTATCAGCAACCCAGTCGTCAGCGCGTAAAAAGCTAAAATTTACTTTGTAACCAAAGGATTCAAAACCTTTCTTATTTTTTGAAGTTGCTGCATATCTTAATGCAGTCTCGAATAGATTGCGCTCTCCGTATTTGGCACTTACACTCAATCCTTTTTGATAAAATGGATTTTTGGTCTCCATACTAATCACCCCATTAAATGCATTGGGACCATAAAATGAACTACTGGCACCTTGTACCAAATCTACTTTTAATACATCCAACTCTGAGGAACCTAAAAAATTACCCAATGAAAAGTTTAGACCAGGAGCTTGATTGTCAACGCCGTCGATTACCTGCAAAGACCTCACCGGGCTGGTGCTGTTAAATCCCCTTGTGTTGATCACTTTGAAAGCCAGAGAGGCAGCCGTAAGATCTACCCCTTTTAGGGTACCCAGACCATCGTAAAAATTATCGCTGGCTGCCTGTTTTATCCCTAATATATCTAACGATTCTACCGTGAGAGGAGAGGCTTTTTGTTTGTCTGATACCCGTTGACCTTTGATTTCGGTGACCATGAGTGTGATGGCTTCGCCTTCCAATTTTATGGTAAGGTCTTTGACGGCTGCAGTCACTTCCACATCTTTGGAGAGGTATCCAAGATAGGAAAACTGCAAGATGGCCGGAAGGCTATTTACTTTTATTTCAAATGCCCCATCAAAATCAGTGACTGTACCTGTATTGGTGCCTTTTACTAAAACATTGGCCCCGATCAGAGTTTCACCTGTGGCATCGTCAATTACCTTGCCCTTGATAGTCTGAGCATGGATAATAGATGAAAACATCAAGTAAAGTGAGAATAGAAAAAAGGTTCGCTTTTTCATTCGATTTCATTTTAGTCCAAGCAAGA
>CAYNIG010000472.1:0-2365 GCA_964396995.1 uncultured Saprospiraceae bacterium
CGTGCGATAAGTATGTTTAGTTCGTAAAGTCATATGGATGGAGTAAAAGTAAAATAAAATTTATATGGTTTATCCTGTCATAATATTAAATAAATTACAGGTTGATTTTAATTAGAGGAGTACTGAGTTTTTTAATAAAAGAAAACCAATAGCCCGAAACACTTATGCGAAAAAATGGTGCGCGTCAAAAAAAAACCTCATCTGCCCGTCATTTTTGAATTACAAACAACACGTATTCATATTCTCTGTTTTTAAAATTATTGTACATAGGAGTTCCCTTTAATGCAGTAAAATGGCGGGACATGCCTCTGAAAATACCAGGTACCAACTTAGCTATTTGCTCTTCCCGTGAATGGTGTATAAGATCCAATGCGCTTACCACATTTTCAGTAATCAATCTTTCGGAAATTATTTTTAGTCGGGCATCAAGTATTCTTTTTCCCAGCAATGGTAAATTTGATTTTGGCCTGAAGTCTGCAAATAAAAAATATCCACCTCTTTTTAAAACCCGATGTACTTCAGACAGAAATTTTTCAAGATGAGGGTATCCGTGGGAAGATTCTATGTTTATGATCATATCAACACTTTCTGATTTGATTGGCAGACTTTCCGCATTGCCCTGAATAAAATTCAGGCGATTGCCTTGATATTGATGATTACAAAATTCTATGGCTTTCTGATTAAGATCAATTCCGGTGGCACTTGCCGGGAAGAAATTATGGTAAATATAATTCAACCCTCCTCCCCTTCCGGATCCCACTTCCAAAATATTCTTATCCTTACAGTTTACGGATGTGATCAATTGATGGTATAACTGAATGGCATATCGGTTTTTTTCATCCTCAATACTGAGAATCAACTCTTTTTCTTTTTCATGATACCCATAATTCATAAATCGAACTTCGCCTTTTTTGTCAATAGTACTTATAAACCAGTAGGCGACACGGAAAAAAAGACGATAGACGAATGAATTGAGCAAAATGGGTAAATTCTTTATTGGAACAAAATACTATTTCTTTGTTTAATATCGAAAACAACAAGTAACTTTCAAGCTCCAATGATTCAGGATTTACACGGTCGCGTGCATACTTATCTCCGTATTTCCCTTACGGACAATTGTAACCTTCGGTGTTTTTATTGTATGCCTGAAGAAGATTATGATTTTACACCTGCTTCCCGGTTGATGCAAGCAGCTGAAATTGAATCACTGGCTAAAACATTTGTGACCCTGGGGGTGAATAAAATAAGGCTCACCGGTGGCGAACCTTTGGTACGGAAAGATGCCGCTGATATTATCATGCGTCTTTCAAAATTGCCAGTAAAACTTACCTTGACTACCAATGCTACCCGGGTACATGATTTTATTGAGACTCTTGAAAAAGCAGATCTCACTTCCCTGAATGTCAGTCTCGACACCCTTGACAGAGATCGATTTATATTCATGACTCGCAGAGATCAGTTTCAGCGAACTGTTGAAAACATCCATCTTCTGATATCCCGTGGTTTTCATGTAAAAATCAATATGGTGGTAATGAAAGGTCTGAATGATTCCGAGTTATTGGATTTTGTAGCCTGGACCAAGGATCAACCTATTCATGTACGTTTCATCGAATTTATGCCCTTCGAAGGAAACAGATGGACCAGTAACAAAGTGGTTACTTTGCAAGAAATGCTGGATATCATCATGTCAAAATACGATATCGAATCTTTGCATAACGGATTTCACGATACGGATAAAAAATTCAGAGCTATTGGACATGAAGGCACTTTTGCAGTGATCAGTACAATGAGTGCGCCCTTTTGCGAAGGTTGCAATCGAATACGGCTTACCGCAGACGGAAAGATTAAAAACTGTTTATTCTCAAAAGGGGAAACGGATTTATTGACCGCTTTGCGAAATGGTGAAGATGTAATATCATTGATACATCAGAATATACGATCCAAGCATAAAGCATTGGGTGGGCAGTTTGATACGAACATGGAAAAAATACATGTGGAAGATTTGGAAAACAGGAGTATGATTACCATTGGAGGATAATTTACTATGTTCAATGGACATGATACAATTTGACAATGTATGGTGTAAAAGAAAAACAAATCAAACGAAGAACCGATTAGTGAAAATCACCAATTTTCAAATATACTGATCATATTTTTTCTCTCGGATTCAGTAGGCAGATATCCTTTCCCGGCAGCTACATTTTCTAATAAATGATCAGGCCTTGAAGTGGCAGGTATGGTAAAACAAACTTTGGGATTGGATAAAATAAATTTCAGGAAGAAAGCAGGCCAAGTGTGAATACCCATATCCTTTAATTTATCGGGAATTTTTTTTCCTTTTACGTACTCAAATAATCTTCCTTCT
>CAYNIG010000473.1:0-2355 GCA_964396995.1 uncultured Saprospiraceae bacterium
CCGTTAGCTTAGTTGAAATTCTATTTCCCTTGTGTTATTCTCATTTTGTTCTTATCCTGTAAGAAAGAAAATTCTGTTTTATATCCTTTCCAATCGACAAAAAAAAATCCGCCCCGGGATACACTCATTGACCTGGTCGATCAGTATATCCGGCAAAGATTGGATTCCTGCCAATGCCCGGGTGCTGCAATCACCATCATTACAGACTCCACGACTCGTTTGCTCAAAGGGTATGGAAAACGATCGTTGCTGGGAAGCGAGAGGGTAGATTCATTTACTGTTTTCCGGTTAGCCAGTGTATCCAAAAATTTTGGCGGCCTTCTTATGACTTTGATGATGCAAAGGGGCATTATCCATGCTGATGAACCTGTTCAAAAATACATACCCGAGTTTGGAGTAAAACAAGATGATTATTCATCTCAGATCACCATTGGTCATATACTTTCTCATTCAGCCAGTCTGCCTTATCATTCATACACCAACCTCGTAGAGAGTGGTATGTCTCTGGATCAGATCATTCCTTTTTTTAAAGACATCAGTTTAAATTCACCGCCTGGTACTGAATATGCATATCAGAACGCCTCTTTTGCGTTATTGGAAATAATACTTCAAAGAGCTACAGGTATCCCATTTGATTCCTTATTGACAGAAACATTTTGTAAACCGCTGGGCATGCAGGATCTGAGTTGTACGTATGATTCCCTGGTACAAAATGCCGATCATGCGAGTCCCCACAATTACCGACAAATTTGTTCGTGTTATGTAGCAGATCAGATCACGGATAAATATTATAACACCATATCGGCAGGAGGGATCAATGCCTCCATAACGGATATGAACAAATGGCTTCACATGCTCATGGGCAACAAGCCGCACATACTGCCCCCGGCTGTACTGGACACTTTTTTTACTCCCCGTATACTAACATCTCGGGATAGACGCTATTACAATTATTGGCCAAATGTACAAGATACCTATTATGCTTACGGTATGCGCATACTGGATTGTGGTGATCATTCAATCTATTATCATGGAGGATTTGCTAATAATTTCAGATCTGAGATAGCAATCGATCCCAATCATAAAATAGGCATTGTAGCCTTATTTAATTCCACTTGTTGCCTGGCCGATGAGATCGTACCTTCGGTGATGGAAATGATGCGGAAATAAATCAACTATTCCGGATGGTAATTTTAACTGATAAAGTAGTTCATTACGATCAATATCAGCGTGACGAGGCTGAGTAAGAATGCAGAGATGGATTTGGTAATATCATCAAATTTGCCCCTTGCAATCACCGAATTAATATATACCTGATTACAAAGCTCACGCCGCATGTTTTCTATATCACCTACCACCATTTTTGATTTTTCAAAATATTCTTCCGGAGAGCTGTATACTCTTGCTACCGATCCAAAAAAAATGACGGAACTGGGAAATTTCAGTTTTAATGAAGGTTGAATACACCTGAATCCAAAAAAAATAGCTACCAGTGAAGCCAACAGATAAATGATGGCCAAAATAAATACAATGGTATTGGTACTAAGCAGGTTTTTGATGGTTTCCACATTAGTAAATACCACTGAAATGGAAATACCATAAATGGTGAATACCGTATAGGCTTTTGTATCAGATTGGCGAATCCAGGCCAGATTTACATCAAATATTCTCCAATAATTATCTAGAATTGGATCCATAGTGCTATCATAGTTTATAAACTGATCTTTTTGAGAAATGGAATGCCCCATACACTACTATACGGTTATTTTGGATTTCTTTAATTCTTTTAAGTACCTGGTCTTTGAAGGTGCCCTGTGTTTTTTTGAAAATTTTGTAAAGTAGTTGTGGGCTTCTAAAAAACTTATTTGTAATTCATTCCAATCATTTTCCTGTAGTTTCCCGATTTTATTTTTTATTTCCTGGTAAAGCGTATCTGCTATTTCATACACATCATCGCGTCCAAGGTAATCCAGGTCCGCATCACAAATTATTCGCTCAAGTAAGGTATCCGGCGTCTGAGGTATTTTCGTAGCCCTGATCAAACCACATATCACTTCAATATCTTCCTTTGAAATCCGGAACCCCGGTAACATTTCTTTAGCTATATCGCATCCGGCTTCTTCGTGACCTTTATAAGTGCGAGTAAATCCGCTATCGTGTAGCCATATTGCCAGTCGTAGCAGATGAACTTCTTTTTTGGAAACTTTTTCTGTTTCTGCAATCAACAAACCGGCTTGCAGTACATCAAAAGTATGGTGAATACCATGATAGGTCAGGCCCGAAGGGAGCTCTCTTTCTAGTTTTGCTTTTACTGCTTTTTCTGCGGCCTGAAAATCCGGAATTGGCAATTTCATA
>CAYNIG010000474.1:0-2295 GCA_964396995.1 uncultured Saprospiraceae bacterium
CTTTAGACTGGAAATCGGAATTCATATCTTTACGTAATTTACATTAAATATCAAACATTTAGAAAAATTACGCAATTGTATAACATCTCTGAATTCTTCTATAGATTATTGTTTATCAATTATTTACCATACTCATTTGATCTTTTGTAAATTTTTGGAGACTTTCGTATATTTACTTGTTGGTGGCTATTATATAAAAACTATGCAGGACGATTTACTTACACGACTTCAAAACTGGTACAAAACAAATTGCAACGGTGATTGGGAGCATAGCTGGGGGCTTTCTATTGGAACAATTGATAACCCTGGATTTACAATTAGAATAGACCTAACGGAGACTTCACTTGAGAATTTAGAATTTGAAAGGTCTATTGACAACGGAGATTTTGACTGGATATTTATTAAAGTGAAAGACAAGGTTTATGAAGCACATTGCGACCCAACAAAATTGACATTAGCATTGAGTATTTTTCTTGACGAAATAATTCCAAATTACTCGGATGATAAATTTTATTATCAAGTTTTTGTACCTCTCGACTTTAAATTTGTAAAAGTTTGGCGGCCAGTTAATACGAAAATGGTAACAGAACAAATATTAGAAATTGTTGAAATTCCCGAATTGCGATGGGAAGACATTAGAACCAATTCACTTGATGACATTTCGTTTAGTAGAGAAGATATACTTTCCTGTGGGATAAATTATTCTGTGGGACAACGGATTACGACAAACTTTACGGAAATGTTTGATGGAGTAAGACAAACCGTCGAAGAAAAATAACAGCCACCAACATTAAGCCGTATAGCAAAAAGCACTCCCCAAAATCGGAGACTAAGGATTAATTGTAAAGACACCATAGCCAAGCAAAAAGGGTCCCGATATGGACGGGACTATACGGTGTTCCCCGGCGCCATGGCCGGGACAGGCAGCGACAAGCTAGGCGCAACAGTAGCTAAGAAATATATTTATAAATGATCTCGTGTAGGTCGTCAATTCTTTTGGTGGTGTGATGTGACATGAGAAATTTATCCAAACAGAACTATTTGGTAAGTAACTTTCTTTTATGAATTATATTTTTTGCGTTGTATGTAGTATTCTGATTTTGATATTTATCAACTTGGTTTTCCGCGGCTTCTTATATCGAAGACTGATCTTAATTCTCCATTCCACATGATGAGTGAATCGAGCAAGATCAGTTTTCCTATATTGCATTTAGTACAAACAGCGACATCCACACCGGTATTGATCAATATGCTTAATCCGGTAGATATTTTTACCCTTGGCATAGGGGTCGGCAATTTTAATTGTTGATAGATATTTTTTATTCTATCCTCTTTGCCATTATGCGACATAAAACCCGCATGTCGTATTTTTACATACTTGTATGGTAGTATATGTAATTCAAATCTTCTCACAAATTCATCTTGCGCCAATGTCATGCTTTTGACTTTGCTTCCATCTTTATAATCCTTGTAATTAAATGTAATCGTCGTATCTGATATCTCTGTGATGCGGTGACTAGTGATGGCTACTTTGTGAGTATACCTGCCAAGATATTCTACAATCTGAGCAGGCCCTCCAAATGGTGCCTTCGCATACACATTCCATTTTTTATAGCCTACATCATCTATGATCCTTATATCAAAATTATCTGGTATGTTAATATCTCCATCTCCTAACATCGATTTCAAGCGCTTCAAAAAATATGCTTTATACATCATCTCCATTACTCTTCTTGGAAATAGAAATTTACCATCCGTTCTTTTCCCATCAATCCATTTATCCTCTTTGTCTATCCCTCCTCCGCTCACGATACAATGAATATGAGGATGAAAACTTAAATCCTGTCCATGGGTATGTAATATGGATACTATACCTGGTGTAGCTCCCAACCACTGTGGGTCTCTGCCTAGTTTGGTCAATGTGTAGTGGCCTGACTCAAATATCAGATCAAACATTTTTTTCCTATTGCAAAGAAATATACCATGTAACTCATGGGGTACCGTAAAAACGATATGATAATAGGTAGTAGGTAGTAACTCACTCATCCTATCTTCTATCCACTGATCTTTCTTCGATCCTCCGCAATTGGGACAATGCCGATTGCCACAGCTGTGATACTGATGGTGCACATGACCGCATTCACCATTATTACATTTATAGATATGAACACCTATTCCCCGGGTGTGGCACTTACTCAATCTGCTAAATACATGCTGGCTATAGCTGTTATAATTTGTTATTGATGTATGACTAAATATTTTCTGTTGCAATAGTTGTCTTATTTCGCTATTGCT
>CAYNIG010000475.1:0-2283 GCA_964396995.1 uncultured Saprospiraceae bacterium
TAAGGTGGTCGGTGAGGGGCTGCAGCTATGCATACCGGGGCAACATCTAAATATTTATAAGCACCCTGATTATCTAATACTTCCTGCATCATAAAAGCAGTAGTTCCACCCGGCATGTCTTCATCCAAAAACAAAACTTTATTGGTCTTCTTTATTGATTCCAGTATAGAATGATGGATATCAAATGGCATCAATGTCTGCACATCTATCAGTTCCACTTCTATACCATGGGGCTTGATCATGTCCAAAGCCTGCTGGGCTATTCTAACACACGATCCATAGGTAACTATGGTAATGTCTTTTCCCTCTGAAATGATTTCAGGAACACCTAAAGGCAAACAATATTCTCCTAAATTATCGGGTTGTCGTTCTTTCAGCCGATAAGCATTGAGACATTCGATTATAATTGCCGGATCATCGGATTGAATCATGGTTTGATAAAAACCAGCCGCTTGTACCATATTGCGAGGCACTATCAAATGAATACCTTTTAATGAATTCAACATCATTGCTATAGGGGATCCGGAATGCCATATACCTTCCAAACGGTGCCCCCTGGTACGAATTATAAGCGGTGCGCATTGAATTCCGTTGCTTCTATATCTCAGCGAAGCCACATCATCAGCTAAGGGGGCTAATGCATATATAAGATAATCCAGGTATTGTATTTCAGCTATAGGTTTTAAGCCACGCAAGGACATGCCTATAGCCTGCCCTACTATGGTCCACTCTCTAATGCCTGCATCAAAAATTCTCTGTTCGCCATATTTAGCCTGTAATCCGGCAAATCCCTGATTTACATCGCCAATTTTTCCGACATCCTGACCAAAAGCAAGTACCCTTTCATCGTTAGCAAACAATCTATCAAAATAGGCATTCATGATTTTATAACCACTCATAACCGGAGACGAGTCACTATAAACAGCAGCTACAGGCCTTACTTTCATTGCCGCAAATGGGGTCTCTGAAATTAAATTTGCATGAAAGCGGGTTTGAATATTTTTATACTGTCCTTCATTCCAATGAACAAGCTTTTCGATCCCCTTGTGCTGATGGGTAACGGGTAGGGCTATTAAAAATTTTCTTACATTTTTGACCAGGTCGCTGATAACCGGTTCTCTCAATTGCCTTAGATCTACAATCTGGTGTTGTATTAACGGTTCCCAATCGGGATGTAGTTTTTGTAAATCTTCGTAGATTGAGATCAACTCTTTTACTTCTGCTCTGGCTTCATTAAAGCTGGCTTCTAAAGATTCCTCACGTGCCTGTCTAACAAATTCTTTCGCCTTTTGCTTTAATTTCTGATTTTCATCCTCAGACAATAATCCGATATCACCTAACCATTCGGACATCACATGCATGCAATCGTGCTTTTTTTCCCATTCCAGTCTTTCTTTTGACTTATATCTCTCATGTGAACCTGAGGTCGAGTGTCCCTGTGGTTGAGTAAGTTCTTCAACATGGATCAGGATGGGTGTAAAATGAGTACGGGCGATGGCAGTTGCTTTTTCAAATATTCTGCACAGCTCGGGATAATCCCACCCCTTTACTGTAAAAATCTGAATCCCTTCATTTAACTCTTCGCCGATAAATCCTTCTAACGCTTTACTGATGGATGATTTCACCACCTGATGTTTCACCGGTACAGAAATCCCATAGCCGTCATCCCAAACGATCATGACCAACGGAACCTGTAAAATCGCTGCAGCATTCATTGTTTCCCAAAATGGACCTTCTGCTGTACCGCCATCACCGATGGTGCAAAATGTAATTTCGTTGCCGTTGTATGAAAATTCTTGGGTATCTAATTTTGTATTTTCTCTGTATATTTTGGATGCCTGAGCCAATCCCAATGCACGGGTAACTTGTCCTGCTACTGCTGATACATCTGAAATTACATTATATCTGTCCCGGTGAGCCAGCCAATTTCCATTTTTATCGATTAATGGGGTGGCGAAATGGCAATTCATTTGTCTTCCACCTGAGAAAGGATCGTTATTAGAATCAGAATACATTTGAGCAAAGTATTCCTGCACAGTGGAAAGCCCCAAAGCGAACATGATGGTCTGATCGCGGTAATAGCCCGATCTGAAATCACCCGGTTTGATATAATGAGAAAGGGCAACCTGAGCTACTTCTTTTCCGTCGCCAAAAATGCCAAACTTGCCTTTACCACTGAGTACATCTTTCCTACCTTGTAAACTGACCTCTCTGCTTACCAATGCAATCCAATAATCTCGCAGTAGTTGTTGTTCCATGGGACTGTATTGACTCTGGCCATTC
>CAYNIG010000476.1:0-2279 GCA_964396995.1 uncultured Saprospiraceae bacterium
TAAGTTCACGGTTATGGGAATATTGTATTTAGTCTTATTTAGTTTTTTTATTGCCCTTACTGCATTAATTAGTTTCAGTTCATATTAAAAAATCACATGACCGTTCAAAAAAACGATTGGGAGACCATCATAGGCTTGGAAATACATATTCAGCTGAGTACAGCTACTAAAGCTTTTTGTGCAGATGATGCCCGGTTTTCCAATGAGCCTAATACTCAGACCGGAATAGTATCCCTGTCTCATCCCGGCACACTTCCTAAATTAAATAAAAAACAGATTGAGTATGCTGTGCGCCTGGGCCTGGCCATGAATTCTGAAATAAATAAAGCATCTTACTTTGAACGAAAACAATATTTCTATCCTGACCTGCCAAAAGGCTATCAAATATCTCAACAGGCTTCACCGATATGCATAGGAGGCCATATCAATTTAATCACTTCTCAGGGCCAAAAAAAAATACGTTTGCATCATATCCACATGGAGGAAGATGCCGGCAAATCGGTACACGATACAGATCCTACCTGGTCTAAAATAGATCTGAACAGGGCAGGTGTACCATTGCTGGAGATGGTGACCGAGCCCGATTTCAGAACTGCGGAAGAAGTATCCGTTTTTCTGACCGAATTGCAACGATTGGTACGATATCTGGATATATCCGATGCCAATATGGAAGAGGGATCTATGCGATGCGATGTCAATATTTCAGTGAGGCCCCTGGGATCGGATGAACTAAGAGAACGATGTGAAGTAAAGAATGTAAACTCACGGCGATTTGCACGAAAAGCGATAGAATATGAAGTAAATCGTCAGATAAGAAGATATGAGGCGGGTGAACAAGTAGTACGGCAAACTATGCAATTCGTACCGGAAGAAGGAATCACCACGCCGATCAGAGAAAAAGAAAGCGCGCATGATTACCGATATTATCCGGATCCGGATTTGCCGCCGATCAAACTAACGCAGGAGTATATAGATAGAATAAAATCATCCCTGCCACAGTTACCCCAGGAATTATATGAAGATCTGACAAAAAATAAATGCCTATCCGATGGGGATGCCCAGGTGCTCATAGAGGATAGAGAAATAGCCAGGTTTTACTACGAATTGATCCGGGATCGGGATGAATTAATCAAACCGGCAGCCAACTGGATGATCCAGATTATCCTGCCCTATATGGCTGATAAAAACAGTTCCGCTAATGAAATTTATTCCCAAAAAGAAGCCATTAAAACACTTTTGATAAATATTCAAAATCAATCCATCACTTTCCAGCAAGCCAAAGAAATATGGAATGAGCATCTTACCGGTGTATCCGGATCAGTGGAGACAATGATATTACATAAATTGGAAAGTACCAGCTTCATGGATTACAATAAGGTTCTGACAGAGTTATTTGAAGCATATCCGGAGGAAGCAAAAGAATTTAAAAAAGGCAAAAAAAAACTACTCGGTTTTTTTCTGGGCGAGGTAAAAAAGAGGTATCCACAAATAAATCTCCGGGAATTTCAAAACAAACTGGGGAGTGCCCTCTAAAATTATACTCTTTTCTAGTTTGTTTCGACGGGCTGAAATCTATGCCTGTATTTTAAAGGTATTCATCTACCCAAGGTGAAAAGGAAAATACTCGACACTTCAATTTTGAAAGCTTGACTTTTAATAAATAATCCTGTAACTTTAGTAATGTAGTGATTTTCTACTGATCGATTTACCAACAGAAAACCTCAAAGTCATACCAACTGATTTTTGATTCTCTTCAGTGTTGGATGCTTCAAAATTGATTGGTTAGAGATTCTTACCTACTTATTAACCTAAAGACCAAAAAATGAAGAAGTTCTACCTATTGGTGATTTTCATCAACACTGCTATTTTATTCCCAATTGCAATCTTATGCCAGACAACCTGTAATGCCGGTACCATTCGGACAGAAACCTCTACCAGTTTTGGGACTGGAATCTATTCTACACCTACCGGATATTTTAACTGTGGTAGTGGTCCATCATGGGATCCGCCGGCATTTGTTAATAATACCAATGGCTCCAATGCTTCCGGCACCGAAACGTATCAATGGCAATCCAGTACTTCCAGCACATTTGCCTCGGGAGTTACCGATGTTGGATCTTCGTCAACCAGTGCTTCCACATATAATCCCGGTAATATCAATGGAAACAGCACTACTTATTATCGAAGGAGAATGATCAATACTAGTGGTTGCACGGCAGCTACCGATACCACTTATTCCAATATTTTAGTGGTTTTTTACAGTGAGTCACCTACCAGTT
>CAYNIG010000477.1:0-2254 GCA_964396995.1 uncultured Saprospiraceae bacterium
CAAGTTATGGTTCAAAAGGACGCTATACAAAGTGTAAATAAAAAATACAATACTATGGAGGTACGTTACCAGGACGAAACAAAAGAAATAGATGGTTCAATTTGTAAAAAAGCCATTTTGTCATTGGATGCCAATTCCGGAAAAGATGAAAAAATCATATGGTATGATCCCGCTATTGCAATCCCATTTAAATATAATTTTGGTGTGCCTGGTCTTGAACTTATTAAAGGTCTGCCCATGGAATATGAAAATGCTCAAATGGGATTAATAATGAAGCATAAAGTAATTAAAAGGGTCCAAAATTCAGGTATTGAACCTGATGTTTTTAATATGGAAAAGTAACGCTTTGTTTGAATTACGATTGGAAAAATGGTTTATGACTAAGGAATGGCTTCACCAAATAAATATTCTGATCCATGTAGTAGCAGGATGTATCACATTGCTTTTAGGTGTATATATCCTGGTTACAAGTAAGGGAACAAACCTCCATAGACATGCCGGAAGATTTTTTCTCACAGCATTATCTATTGTGATCTTTACTTCATTGGCAGGATTTTTTTTATTTAAACTAAGTCTGTTTTTATTTATCATCTCATTGATCAGTGGATACGAGGCCTGGTCAGGTTACAGAGTTATAAAAAACAAAGAAACAGGCCCAGGAGTATCGGACCACCTGGTATCCATCCTAGTATTGGTATCCGGAATTGTATTTCACCTCTACTTTAGAACCAGTAAGCCAAACTGGTCCCCCGTGATTGTATATTCTACGCTGATTTGGTTATATGTACTGTGTACGTATGATTTGCTTCGGTTTCTTGTAAAATTGAATTTTCAAAAAAAAATATATGTATATGAACATATTGTAAAAGTCGTAGGAGCATTTGCAGCAATTTGCTCCGCTTTTTTAGGTACGGTATTGCCGAATTATCAACCTTATAGCCAGGTAGGACCATCCGCCTTCGGTTTTATATTAATTATAGGATTATCTTACCGGTACAGCCAAAAAGGGAAACCAAGTATATGAAAAAAGCAACTTTAATAGTATCTATTTTATCCCTGCTTTACGCCTGCCATCCTGAAACATCGAGTATCGAATTTTCCAGACATACCCGGGTTATTGACAGCCTGGTTCACCGCAAAATGTTTTTTACTGCTCGAGAATATGTACTAACACACGAGGCTGAATTTTCGGCTTATGACTCTTTAAAATCGTATGCTGTCCTGGATCATGTATTCAACAGACCAAAACTTGCTGTTGAAAGAATAGAAAATGTACTTGCACAATACAAACCTTCCTTACCCGATACGGTACAACTGCAATTGCTCCAATTTCTTCAAATGAATTATGGTAAACTGGGGCAATATAAAAAAGCATATGAGACTACATCTGCTATATTAGATAAATATAAATCAAGCCTTTCTTATTCTGATAGAGTGGACTATACTAACATGAATAAAATCTGGCTAAACCTTAAGGATCAAGTTCCACCCACTATAGTAACACAAGGAGAAGTACAAATAAAAATGAAAAGGGATAAACTGGGGTTACAAAATCTTCCTGTAACCAACGGGAAGGATGACTACGATTTTATATTTGATACCGGTGCCAATCTCTGTACTGTAACAGAGTCCGTTGCTAAAAAATGGTCACTCCGGATGGCAGATTCATCAATTGAGGTATCCTCTATCTCAGGTAAAAAAGTAAAAGCAAAACTGGCAGTTTGTAGTCGGCTATACATCGATAACATTACAGCAGACAATCTTGTATTTCTTGTATTTCCCGATTCAGCATTATTTGTGGAGCAGATTCCTTATCAAATCAAAGGTATACTGGGTTTTCCCTTATTTAATGCGCTGGGTGAAATACAGATCACCAGCCAGGATGATTTTTTAGTACCCCAGCAAAATACCCAATCGGATGTAAGGAATATGGCATTGGATTTTCTCAACCCGGTTTTAGAACTGGATGGAGATAGTTATACTTTCGATACCGGTGCTGACGAGACCATTCTGTACCAGCCTTATTATACTAAACATAAAAAAAGGTTGGAGGCAAAATACAACATACAAAATTTGCTATTGACCGGGGTTGGTGGCAGCGAACACAAAAAAGGGATGGTAATCCATTTTGAAACCAGTATAAATAAATTGAATGTGCAAGTGGATTCAGTGCAATTGTTTACAGAAAATGTAAAAGCGGGTGGTGAATATTATTTTGGAAATATAGGCCAGGATATAACCTCTCAATATGATA
>CAYNIG010000478.1:0-2251 GCA_964396995.1 uncultured Saprospiraceae bacterium
ATTAAAAGATTAGTTATTTTTATAATTGATTCTCAATGCATTACCCACTACTACCAGATCACTTAATCCCATAAACAAGGCTCCCCAGGCAGGATTGAGATAACCCATTGCTGCCAGTGGAATGGCAATAATGTTATATGAAAATGCCCAGGCGAGATTTTGCTTTATGGTAATCAAAGTTTGCCTCCCGATTTTTAGTGATTTTGCTACTTTATTTAAATTCCCACTCAAAAGTACCACCTGGCTGGACTGCATTGCCGTATTACTTGCTTCTGAAAAAGAGATGCCTACATCTGCGCAAGATAGTGCAACTGCATCATTGATACCATCGCCCACCATAGCGGTAACCCCTTTTTCTTTTAATTTCCGCACATAGTCTGCTTTCTGACCAGGCATTACACGCGAGCGGAAGTCATTGATTTTTAATTCCTTAGCTATCCTGGCTGCTTTATCTTCTTCATCTCCTGATAGAATCATGGGATGTATCGTCTGCTCATTCAAATATTGAACTAAGTCGATCGCTTCTGTTTTTATTTTTTCTTTCAATTCAATTTGTGCCACCACCACATTATTTTTAGTGACCTCTATCATTCCAGATGTTTCAGACCATCCTATCAGCCAATTATTTTTATTATCATCTGTGGCCTCCATCCCCTTTCCTTTGATTTCATTTACTATTAAGGAAGAGATGAGTCTATTGTCCTTACCAAGGTGTTTGAGGACAGCAAGGGCTATAGGGTGTGAAGATCTGGCTTCTATAGAATAGATCATTCTTTTTATTTCCTCTGGATCAGCTGTATTTAAATAGTTTATGGTGGCGTGGGGTGTGGTGATAGTACCTGTTTTATCCAGAATCAAATGATTTATTTTTCCTAACGTTTCCAATGTGGAAGCTCCTTTAATCAAAATACCTTGCCTGGTGGCTTTCCCCAAACCCACCATGATTGCAGTTGGAGTGGCCAGGCCCATAGCGCAGGGGCATGAAATCACCAAGACTGCAATGGACCGGATATAAGAATGATTCAAATCAACGTTGAAAGCAAAATAGTTAATGACGAAAGTCAACAGGCTGATAATCAATATTAAAGGAACAAAGATTGAACTGATTTTATCTGCGTAAGTCTGAATGGGTGCTTTTTCATAAGAGGCATTTTTCACCATTTCAATTATTCTGCCCAAGGTGGTTTCATTACCGATATGAGTAATTTGAATCGTAATATTTCCTGATAATAAAGTGGTACTGCCTATTACCCGGTCTCCCTTTTTTTTAGATATGGGATTGCTTTCGCCGGTGATGATCGCTTCATTGACCAGCCCTCCACCATTTACAATTTTACCATCCAATGGAATAGAATCTCCTTCTGCTACCATTACCAGATCTCCTTTGTTTATATCCTTTATTGGAATCTTCACTATTTCTCCGGAAGGCATTTGCATTTTACCATATTCCACCGTAAGTTTTTTCAACTCATCAATCGATGAAGTGGTTTTTTTTACGGCTTTGTGTTCAATATATTTGCCCAGTAACACCAGGGTAAGGATACTGGCAGCGGTTTCGAAAAATATCATATTATGATCATTCCGGTACCAACCAATCAAACTGTACACAACAGCAGCAATGGCACCAAGGCAAATGGTCACATCCATATTGGGCATACCTTGCAGGCTTGATTTGATGGCTCCGGGTAGGTAAGTCCAGAATCCGATAATTACAGGAGGTACGGCCAATAAAAATTGAATTCCAGGTTGATGCAGTAAGATGAAACTATGGGGAAAAATATGGGCTAAAAGAAGCGGCGCTGTGAAAATGGCTGAAATAATCAATTTACTTTTTAATGAAATTCCGACTTTTTTACCAGGTTCATTGAAATCCACTACTTTATAGCCAAGTTGGTTTATTCCTTCAATAATATTTTTTATTTCCACCCCTTCATGGTTGACAAAGTGCACAGTACCCTCAATGAAACTAACGCTCACATTGCTGAGCTTATTCCTTTTAAGCAAGGATTCAATACTGCCAGCGCATCCTGAGCAGGTCATTCCCTCCACTTTCAGGTCTATTGACTCTGAATCTGACTTCATAAAAAAATAACAATTTTAGAGGTTAGAAAGTTAGATTAGGCTAATCATTTAAATATGTATGCGACTTTGTTGGAGAAATTGAAATAATGTATATATTTGCATCCTCAAATTATAAGGGAGTTTAGCTCAGCTGGTTTAGAGCATCTGCCTTACAAGCAGAGGGTCGGCG
>CAYNIG010000479.1:0-2239 GCA_964396995.1 uncultured Saprospiraceae bacterium
TTCAAATTTTGGAAACTACTGAAAAGTACTCATTATTGCAATGAACCTCATTTTTTTATAATTAAATCTTTTCTCACTCGTTTAATTCTTTCTCAATCTCTCTTAAAAATACCTTATCCATAGGTTGCGTATAGTCATCCACTCTGTTGTACCCTTTTATATAGTAAGCCTTGGCTTTTTCCATATGGGTCTTATACTCATTAGACAGGGCTTTATTTTTATAGATCTGCCCCAGGTAATAATATGGTTCTGCAAAATAGTCGTTTAACCTAATTGATTTTTTTAGATATTCTATTGCCTGGTCATCATCCCCTATTTCCATTTTTAATACTCCCAAATGGAGATAGTCATAAGCTAAAGGAGTGTACCCTTTTTGGGAAAGCTGGTGTTCAATGATTTCAATTGCTTTTGATTTTTGTCCAAGCGCTTTGTAGCATAATGCTTTGGCGATATTTAAGTGATAATCCCCGTTGATAGAATACCCAATATTACTAGTTATTGAATCTAATTTTTCAATATCTTTAATGGCCCCTCGGTAATCTCTTACAAATTGGTATTTACACCATCCTCTATACCCCAGGTGACCAATTGGATTTAAATCTACTGCTTTATCAATAAGTATTTTCCATGTCACAAAATCACCTCTTTTTAAATAGGGTACTGCTTTCTCAAAATAGGCATAATCGAAAGTTGGGCACAGCTCAATAGCCTGATCGAATTTAAGTTGCGATGCTTTTGATCCTTGACTATATTGATTTTCAGTAGCCATTACACAAGCTTTATAACAAAGTTGATTATTATTCATCTTGTATACATTACAGTTGGGCTGAGAGATTAGCTGTATTGGATAGAATAAAATCAGGGTAATTAAAATTCTATTCATGGCATTATTTCTATTAGTTTTCCATCTTCCATCTTAAAAGTAAGATATTGATAATAATCATAAACTTTTCCGTTGGCTTCCCCCATACCCCAACCATCTAATTGTTTAGTAAGACCCAATAACTGATCTGTGATATTTTCAGAAAATGTCTTTTCAATGTAATCGTTGTTCATTCCTTGCAACCTATATCGTCCGGTTTTACCCTGACAATTCACAATGAATCGAATTGTAATAAAACCGGACTCCTCCGTATGTGCAACCGATTTAAATCCTTCCCTAAATTGTTCGATTATTTTAATCTTTTCACCTTTGTATTGAAGTCCCTTACCAAAATTATAATATTGAAGCACATTGTTTTCATCACAAAGTTTAAAATCCGGGTCGTCGATCTTTGAGTCAAAATTGATATCACCCACCTGTGATGGATATGCACTACTATTTTCCGGATGTGGTCTGCATGAAAAAATCATCAAAAGTAAAATAGAAATCATTGTTAATGGCCTTTTGCTATTCTTACCAGTAAGAGTACGTAATAATATGAGCGGCTTTCTACTATGACTCATTAAAAAGGTATTACACATAGAGGTTGTATTCGAGGTAATAGTTTCTATTTCTTCTTAGGCAACATATTTTTCTCATAGATCCCGATCCATTCTTTGACACTCATTTTTTTCATTAATTCACCAATGAGTTTATACGGGATCTCTTCCATTTTCTTAAACCGCACACAACTTTTGCCCATATCCAGTTTTTGTTTGCTGTGTTTTGGATATTCGCTTACAAACCATTTCAATAAATCAGGATGGGCATAGATACCCATGTGATAAAAATTGATAGATCCTTTCTGTGAAGCAATACCGGCAAAAGGCAGGGGCTCCTCAGGTTTACAGTGATAACCGGCGGGATAAATTGAGTGTGGGACCACATATCCAAGTCCACCATAACTTATGGCGGGTTCAAACCCTTTGGGAAGGTTTTTTAGTATTACTTCATGCAATTTATTAAAAGGGACCATCCTTTCATCAGGAAGGTTTGATAAAATTTCCTTTACTGTTTTACCTTGTGCTTTCATTTGGGTAAGCCTTTATTTATCAAATATACTATTTTGTGATCAGTATGGCTTCCTGTAGAGCGGCCCTTAGGCTGTTATAGATAAAGATGAGATGCTAAAGTTTATTCGCAGGCTGAAGCCTACGCTACCGGGTGGAAAGACCTTTAGGCTGATATAGATAAAGATGAGATGCTAAAGTTTATTCGCAGGCTGAAGCCTACGCTACCGGGTGGAAAGACCTTTAGGCTGATATAGATAAAGATGAGATGCTAAAGTTTATTCGCAGGCTGAAGCCTACGCTACCG
>CAYNIG010000480.1:0-2190 GCA_964396995.1 uncultured Saprospiraceae bacterium
AAGAAAGTAAAATGTAAATAAAACTTTATTTAATTAACCAGCAGACCCTATTTAGGGCCTACTGGTTAATAAAAGGTAATTCATTTTCATTGTGTTATGCGCCAATTTGGGCTACTGGATGCATGGATAATTTGATGTTTTCCTTTAAAACTGTGCATCTAAAAAAAATTGTCCGTCCAAATTATCTATGTCCCCTCTTTGAATTTAGTATGAACTAGCCGGGGTCGAATAAAAAAGCCGCACCGGAATTAACCAATGCGGCCAGTTTTTTTTAATAGTTAATCGAATTTAGCTTTTGGTCATCAGTCCAATATATTGGTCTAATTTGGGCGTGATTACGATCTCTGTACGACGATTCACCTGGCGACCGGTAGCAGTATCATTGCTGTCCTTAGGTGAATATTCACTCTTTCCACCAGCAGTCATGCGCGCCGGGTCAACTCCAAATTTCTTTTGTAACATTCGGGTTACGGCTGTAGCTCTTAATACTGAAAGATCCCAGTTGTCTTTTATTTGATCGGTACTGATGCTTACATTATCAGTATGACCTTCCACTAAAATATCGATTTCCTTATGATCATTCACCACTTGGGCTACTTTACCCAAAACAGTTTCAGCAGCAGCATTGATACTATAGCTACCTGATTTAAAGAGTAATTTGTCAGCAATAGATACGTATACCAAACCACCTCTGACTTCCACTTTTACATCTTCATCATTTATATTAGCCAATGATCGTTTCAGGTTAGTCATCAAAGCAAGGGTAAGGGAGTCTTTCATTTGAATTTTCGTATTAAGACCCTGAATGTACTTGGATTGCTGGTTGATGGCCTCCAGTGATTTTTGAATGTTTTCGGCACCCGATTTACTGATAATAGATAAGTCCTCCAACCTTGACAACAGGTTCGTATTGGTCTTATTAGCGAGATCCAATTGATTTTGTAAGGCCTTGAGTTTGGTTTGATACTCTGATTCCTTAGCGTCTGACATTTGTTTCTCCATTTTTAGACGAGCTTGCTCATCGTTATATTTTTTCATCAGATCAGCATACTCTTCCTGGCTTTTCTTGAGCGAGGATTTGACTTGTTTCAATTCTTCATCTACAGCCATTTTATCTTTAGTGGCCATATCGTATTTTTTCTTACCGACACAAGATGCAAGCAGTGAGAAAACAACTATTAATGTAAAATACTTCTTCATAATAATTTTATAGGTTTTCGCATAAAATTAGAAAAAAAAAACATGCAGACAAATATGTTTTTAAATAAACTGATATTTAGACCGATTTTATATTGTTGTTTAAGTCATTAATTTACTAAAACACCTTCTCCATATGCCTGATAATCAGGAATATGGATCAAGTTATTCTTTAAACTTTAGGCTGTTGATCAAATCCCCTACCTTGGTGCCCTGGTCCACTCCTAACTCTATAGCCTGACGGTAATGTATACCCCCATAAAGCCTGGAGATTGCCGCTTCGGCGGCAAAATGATCGAAAGATCTGAAGGTACGGGGCGAACCATTTATATCCGTTCGTTTGGCGTGCGTATTATCCATAAACGAAAAATTATAACCAAATAAATCCGACAATACCCTGGCAGTAGCTCCTGACTGTACCGAATGGCCGGATGTGTATTCAGGAAAAGCAGGAGTCGGTAGTAAAGTAGTCCATGATGCATCGATATTTTCTTTTATGTACGTAATCGGTCTCATGAGATTAAACACATATTTACATTTCCAGCAAGATACAAATGCATCTGATACAGCCATACCGAGCTTAGCATAGGTCTCTGCCGCCTTGCTCAGGGTTGCATTAGTGTTTTTTAGGGCAATGGTAGCAATGGAAACTGAATGCCCGGGAGGAGTACCCGGCGCTCCAGGATCATCACTCCAAAATTGGGCTATCGTACTTTGTTCATTTGTCAAACTTTTGGTTACTGAATAGACTTCCAGTGCCTGGGAATAAAATATTGAATTTTTGTCAGTGGAAAAAGAATTGTGCCCTATAGGTTGGGAATGATCAACCGCATTTTTTACGAAAGTTCTGTTATTTCCCCAAAAAGGTTGAAGCGGGGTGAGATTCGCACCCGTAGGCACCCAAAATCCATTCCCTTTAGGTACATCATTTGCCGGAAAATTATTTTTAAATCATTCTTGAATAATTTTTAAAAACACTTTTTCAAAATATCA
>CAYNIG010000481.1:0-2158 GCA_964396995.1 uncultured Saprospiraceae bacterium
ATTAAAATTTATTAAATCATCCTTGAATGATAAGAACGGTAAGAAATGCTCAATATGATTGGATGATCATTGGCATTTATCTTAGCCTGATTATCATAGGTTGGTTTAGTATTTATGCAGCAACCTATACCTACAGTGAGGATACAAATTTTTTAGATCTGTCGGTTCCGATTACCAAACAAACAGTTTACATTGCTATTGCACTTTCTGTATTTATCATTGCCTTATTTATTGATGTTAAATTCTGGCACACTTTCGCGTATATTTTTTATGGTATAAGTATTTTTTTATTGCTGCTTGTACTGTTCGTTGGTTCAGAGATCAAAGGGGCACGAGCCTGGTTTGTAATTGGTGGATTTTCCTTCCAGCCTTCTGAAATTGCAAAGTTTTGTACTACTCTTGCTGTAGCCAGTTACTTGTCCTATTATAAAGTAAATTTAAAAACCGGAGTTTACCAATGGATTGTAGTCGGAATCATTTTCGCTCCGGTGTTTTTCATTTTGTTACAACCGGATGCAGGTTCAGCCATTACTTTTTTGTCTCTTTTTATATTGCTTTTTATTGAGGGGTTCAATCCGGTTTATTATATCTCTGCGGTATCTCTTTTTTTATCTTTTGTTTTTTCCATTTTATTTCCATTGGAACAGGTTATCATGGCTATCATTCTTGCGGCAATTGGGTTTAGTTGGTTTAATTTTAAAATTTTCAAATATCACTACGCATTACTGGCAGTACTTTTAATCAGTCTTATTTATGGTTTTTATTTTCTTGGATTGGGATATATGATTTATGTGGCTTTGGGTTTCCTGGGTGTCAGTCTGATCATGTTGTGGAGGAACAGACAGGAAAAATTATCCCTGTTTCTACCGTTGGCAGTGGCAGTGCTTTATGCATTTTCTTATTTTTCCATCAATCTGTTTAATGGCTTAGAATTGCACCAGCAGGAACGTATAAAAGTTTGGCTCAAGCCTTCTGAATGTGATCCAAGAGGCTCCCTTTATAATTTGTTGCAATCCAAGGTTGCGATTGGTTCGGGAGGAATGCTGGGAAAAGGATTTATGAATGGAAACATGACAAAGTTAAAGTTTGTACCAGAGCAATCTACCGATTTTATTTTCAGTACGATTGGTGAAGAACAAGGATTTTTCGGCAGTGTCATTGTGATATTATTATTTGTGGTACTTATTTGGCGGATATTGAATACGAGCGAACGCATGACCAATAAGTTTGCTTCTTATTTTGGTCTGTCGCTGGCAGGATTTTTATTTATTCACGTTCTTGTAAACATTGGCATGACCATGGGACTAGTTCCAATTATTGGAATCCCATTACCATTTATAAGCAAAGGTGGATCCTCTTTGATTGGATTTTCTTTAATGCTTGGTGTTTTTATCAGGATGCAATCCAGATCTGCATGACCGGATTTAATTTAATACATGAGGATACCAGCTGTCGGGCAAGAACCGGGGAAATCCTTACAGATCGCGGTATTGTGCATACGCCCGTTTTTATGCCGGTCGGAACTTCAGCCACGGTAAAAGCAGTCCATCAACAAGAGCTTTCCAATGTGGTAAAAGCGGAAATTATACTTGGAAACACCTATCATCTTTATTTGCGTCCGGGTCTGGAAGTGATTTCCGAAGCTGGAGGGCTGCACAGGTTTATGAATTGGCAGGCGCCAATATTGACAGATAGTGGAGGATATCAGGTTTTCTCCCTGAGTGCCCGAAGAAAAATTAGGCCTGAGGGCGTTACCTTCCAATCCCATATAGATGGTTCGAAGCACATTTTTACCCCTGAATCCGTAGTGGATACGCAACGGATACTTGGTTCAGACATCATGATGGCTTTGGATGAATGTCCACCTTATCCCTGTACCAGAAAATATGCAGAGAAATCATTGCGGATCACTAATGACTGGCTTACACGGGGTATCCAGCATTTTATAAATACCGAATCCAGATATGGGCAGAAGCAAATATTTGTTCCCATTGCACAAGGTTCCGTATTTGATGACCTAAGGAAGGAATCCATTTTGTTCAACAGTCAATACCCAAATCCCATTTATGCCATAGGTGGACTTTCTGTCGGTGAACCACAAGAAGAACTTTATAGAATGGTGGCCTGGTCAACAGAATTTATGCCTCGCTTAAGTGCG
>CAYNIG010000482.1:0-2150 GCA_964396995.1 uncultured Saprospiraceae bacterium
GACATTTAGTTATCAACCTGACCGGGGCACTTATTCATTTAATATTTTCGCAAGCCAGGGCACATTCAATTTTCTCAAGCTGCCTTACAGAAAGGATATTTATGATCCAAGGGATGATCTGTAGGGGGTAATGATGAATTCACCTAATAACCTTTTTCGGAAACAACCCAAATTCCAGTTTATAAGTTTGTTTTTATTTATTTAAACTAGATCAAATTAAAGCATCCCTATGATCTTATAATTTTTAATATTTCCGCTTTCTGCTTTACCAAAGCCTGGGGCATCGGAAGTTGGTTAAAATGACTCAGAGTTACGGTTTTAAATTTGGTATGGCCAGTCAGAATATAAAAATACAGGTAAATGATCTGATGAGATAATATATGCTTGGATTTTAATTTTGCTTTTAGATTGACTTTAAGCATCCCGATTTTTTCAATTTCTGAATCTAAAGGTATTTTTTTTGAATTGGTTTCTATCAAAGGAAATTCATACAAACCATTCCAGATATCTTTTTTAGTTCTTTTATTGATTGCTATTTTATTTTTTTCATAAAAAACAAAGTAGTGGAAATGCCTACTCTTTTTTTTGGATTGAGTTTTGGGTGGTGGCAATGAGGCTACTTTATCTCCATTATATGCAATACAATAATTATTGATCGGGCAGGAGGTACAATCCGGATTTTTAGGAGTGCAACAGGTGGCTCCGAAATCCATAATAGCTTGGTTGTATTTACCCGGATTTGAGGTATCTAAAAACTGATTCGCTATTTTTTGAAAAAAATCTTTGGTTGATTTTGATTGCATTAAAACAGGTAACCCCAGAAATCGGGAAAATATCCTGTGCACATTACCGTCCAATACAGCATAAGGCTGATCAAATGCAAATGACATTATAGCACTGGCTGTATACTCACCTATCCCTTTCAATGAAATCACATCATGATAATCAGAAGGAAAATGGCCATTGTATTTTTCCAAAATAGTGGTGGCGGTGAAATGCAGATTTTTTGCCCGGGAATAATACCCCAGCCCTTCCCATAGCTTCAATACTTTTTCCAGATCAGCAGTGGCCAAAGATTTCACATTAGGGAATGATCGTACAACCCGGTTATAATATTCCCATCCCTGAGATACCCTTGTTTGTTGCAGTATGATTTCCGATATCCAGATTTTGTAGGGATCTTTTTCATTTTTCCAGGGCATCGGCCTTGGATTTTTTTCAGCCCAGGTATAGATGCCTTTTTGAAAATGCTCTGCTGAATTTTTCTTTACTTTGTATTCTTGCATTACTAAAACAATAATACTACAAATCATCTCAGCTGACCATGAAAAGGAGAAATTTTATAAAATATTCAGGAGCCATTACTGCATCAGGATTGATATTGCCATCCTCTTTTGCTTCTGTCCTGGTACCTAAAGCAAAGGATAAGCTGGGCATTGCCTTAGTAGGTCTCGGTTATTATAGCACAGACCTATTAGCTCCCGGTCTGCAGTTTACCGATCACTGTGAACTTAAAGGTATAGTATCCGGCTCACCGGATAAAATAGCCAAATGGATGTCTAAGTATAATCTCAAAGACACTAATATTTATAATTACTCCAATTTTGATTCAATCGCCAATAATCAGGAGATAGATGTCATCTATATTGTGCTACCACCTTCTATGCATAGGGAATATACAGAACGTGCAGCAGCTGCCGGTAAGCACGTATGGTGTGAAAAACCAATGGCCCCTGCTGCCGCTGACTGCCAGGCTATGATAGATGCTTGTAATAAAAATAAAGTTTCTCTGGCAATTGGGTACCGCATGCAGCACGAACCTCAAACACAACTGATACAAAAATGGGCCAAAGAAAGACCTTTTGGAAAAATAAAATCGTTGACTGCCAAAGCAGGTTATAGGGAGAACAGGACCGACCATTGGAAGCAAAAGAAAGCTATGGGTGGTGGCGTAATGGGTGATATGGGTGTCTATCCATTAAATGCGGTGCGATATGTTACCGGCCTTGAACCTGTTTCTGTGACTGCAAAAGCATCTACCACTCGACCTGAAATATATAAAGAAGTAGAGGAGACTATGAATTTTGAATTGGAATTTCCCGGAGGATTAGTAGCCAGTTGCGAAGCCTCATTCGGTAAGAATCAAAATA
>CAYNIG010000483.1:0-2141 GCA_964396995.1 uncultured Saprospiraceae bacterium
ATCTGCATCATCATAGACGGCCAGTATAGCCTGATTTCCATTCTTGTCTATATAGCTGTACTTGCCATCAACATATTTTACTCTTGCTTTGCCTTCTTTAAATGACCAGGCACCCCGGTAAATAGGTTTGATTTTCCACTCTCCTTCTGTGTCAATAAACCCCCAAAGTCCTCCTTTCGAAGCAGCAGCCAATCCTTCATTAAAGTCTCTGCAGTCATCTATTTGCTCTGCTATTTTTATTTCACCATCTAAACCAACATATCCCCATTTGATTCCCGGTTCCACATAGTCTGCCTGGATCAATTCCAACTCTCCTGAAGGATGCGCATCTTTAGTTTTTTCAGTTTTGCAGCACACGGAAAACATTAATAAACTAATAAATATTAAATTTTGTGAGACATTTGGAGTTTTTAATTCGTTGATCAGCCTATGCACCATAAGGCAAAAATATTATCTTATTTTCTACTTATTGTTTTATTCTTTATCCAAGCTTTTCCATTGCCTGCTCAGAAATTTACCTCTCTCCCTGATTGCAATTGTTCAGTACGTATTCCCGGCAATTTCAAAAGTTATATTGACACTTTTACTACAGACATCGGTAAACTTATTTATCATACCTACACACTGACTGATTCTGTGTTAAACTACCAACTGAGTTTCCTGGACTATCCTGAAGGAAGTGTACATTCCGATTCCACTGACCTGCTAATAGATTTTTTTTCTTCTACGATCGAGGCCTCGGTAGAAAGCGTAAAAGGGGTTAAAAAATACCAGGCTGAGATCAAACAATTCGAATACCCGGGTTATCTATGGAAAATCGAATTTGGTAGAAATCAGTTCATGAAATCCAAAGCGTTTGTAGCAGGTTCAAGGTTTTATACATTGCAGGTTTTTGGTGACCAGAAATACGATAACAGCAATATGGATATTGTCTTTTTTGATTCATTCCGATTTTTGAACCCCAATCTGATAAATCGGTAACTTGATTTTTAACTGAATAAGGCATTCATTATTTTTTCCACTTGCGCATCATGTACTTTTTTATGCCCTGTCGCTACCGCCGCATAAGGTGGTCTGGCAACCAATTCAAAAGTACCCGGGAACGTACTGTTCATATGAGACCATGCACCCATATTGGAAGGTTCTTCCTGGGCCCAAATTAACTTGCATTTTTTATATTTTTCCAATAATGCCTGGATTTGGTTCATTGCCAACGGATACAATTGCTCAATACGGATTATGGCCAGGTCATCTTTTTTCGACGATTCTCGCCTTCGGTATAACTCGTAATAAATCTGACCACTGCAAAAAATAGCCTTTTTAACTTTTTTAATGGGCACTGTATCGTCAATGGTTTCTTTAAAACCTGTTCCTGTAATCAAATCATCAATTGAAGAAATACAAAGACCATCCCGCAATAGTGATTTGGGTGACATCACAATCAATGGTTTTCTGAATGGGCGATACACCTGTCTTCTCAATGCATGGAATAAATTGGCTGGTGTACTGATGTTACAAATAGACCAATTGCAATCGGCACTCATTTGTAAAAAACGCTCCATCCTTGCATTTGAATGTTCAGGTCCCTGACCATCATAACCATGAGGCAATTGCATCACGAGGCCACTCATCCGTTGCCATTTGGCTTCGGCAGAGGCAATAAATTGGTCTACTATGGTCTGGGCACCATTGTAAAAATCACCAAATTGAGCTTCCCAAATTACCAGGTGGTCAGGAGAGGTGAGGGAATAACCGTATTCAAAGCCCAATACTCCAAACTCCGATAATAAACTATTGTATATATAAAACCGGCCAGGCGCATTAGGTATGGTTTCTACTCTGTTGTATTCAATATTGGTTTCAGCATCATATACAGAAGCATGGCGGTGTGAAAAAGTGCCTCTTTTTACATCCTGTCCGCTTATGCGGACATTTTTACCTTCTTGCAACAAGGTACCATAGGCAATCAATTCTGCCATGGCCCAATCTACTTTGTTTTGTGATGTAAGTTCCTTATAGTTTTTTAGTAGCCTGTTGATCTGGGATAGTGGTTTAAAACTTTCCGGCAAAGTCACCAGGTGATGTATTATTGTTTCAATATTGGATTTGCGTATCCCGGTCTGAGGTGAAGATTCAAAATC
>CAYNIG010000484.1:0-2134 GCA_964396995.1 uncultured Saprospiraceae bacterium
ATAAATTACGCAGATATACGTATTCACTTTAGTAAACCTACTGACTAAAATCAACCACTTGTCTTATAGTTTTGATCTATAAATATTTTAAATATGAAAAAAATACTAAAGTGGATATTAATATCCTTAGCAGGCATTATTCTGCTTCTCGCAGCTGGTGCAATTTATTTTAAAAATAAGTTTGAGACTTTAGCAAATCGGGAAGCAAAAGTAAACCCGGCACCAATCACCATTCCTGATGATAGCGTTTCCTTGGAGAGAGGAAAAATTCTTTCCGTAGGATGCAGGGGCTGCCATGGCCATGATTATAGCGGCCTAGACTTTTTTAATGACCCAACGATAGGTTACATGTCCAGCCCTAATATTACATCAGCCAAAGGATCGGCTACTGAAAAATATTCTGATTTAGACTGGGTTCGCACGTTAAGGCATGCTGTATCTCCAAAAGGACGAATTTTAATGGTGATGCCTTCAGAAGCCATCGGCTTACTGAGTGATCAGGATTTAGGTTGTCTGATTGCTTATTTAAAATCTGCCCGTCCCATTGAAAAACCTCAGGGGCCTACCCATTTTACTGTTATGGCTAAAATCATGGCTGGTGCAGGCCTATTTGGAAATTTATATCCGTACGATATAATTGACCATGAAAAAATGGATCACATTGCAGCACCTCCAAAATCATCCAGTCCCGAATACGGAAAATATATGATTGGGTTCCATGGATGCACTACCTGTCATGGAAAAAATTTAAATGGTGGAATTTCATCTGATCCTGTATCTCCTCCTGGCTTAAATATCACTGCTGGTGGCAACCTGGGAAAGTGGAGCCTGGATGAATTTAAATCAACGATGCGCGGAGGCAAGACTCCGGAAGGAAAAATACTGGATCCAAAATTTATGCCTTGGCCGGGAGTAGCGGCTCATGATGACATAGAGTTAGAAGCATTGTATAATTACCTCAAGTCAATTCCATCGATGGAGACTGATCCTGCCGTAGCAAAGAAATTAGCAAAAATGAAAAAGTAGAACGTTTCGGATGTATCAACCAAACCAGTAGATAAAATATTTAGGACCTATATTAGCGAAGCACAAGATAATTGTCAAACTTCAAAAAAGAATCATACCTGAATCTTATTCAACTGTGCTATTCATCTGAACATTTTATTAGTGGTTTTGTGACGGCATGCGATGTAGAATAATATTATGCATTACTTTGAAAAGGTAAAATCATATATAATTAATTAAAAATAAATTGGTTACACACTGAGTATCAAAGCAGCAGACTGAAAATGCACGTGCTCTTTCATTTAACCAAATTTAAAATCACATTTATTCATTTAATAAAATAAAAACTATGTCAGCAACAATGATTTACGCATTAACCATACTCACCTATTTTAGTGGTATTGGATTCATTTTTAGTGCAGTATGGAGTATTAATAAATCCTCAGCCTATAAAATGCTAAGTATGGCAGCAGGATTGGACTTACAAAAAATTTCCCTTACACTTCCCGATACAGGTAAAGCAATGAATTTTCTATTAATGGATTTTACGAGTCAAATGTTTGGTCTGAATTTATTTGCTTTATTGGTAATCTGGATACCATTTAAGAATGGTGAATTTTGGGCCTGGTCGGCACTCTGGTTTTATCCTATAATGTTTGCATGGCATTACCTGCATTATGCAAAAGGAACCAGGTTTTCAAAAATACAATTGGTCTATTGCTTCCTCAGTAGCCTGGCATTATTACTAACATTTAAATATTTTAAATAATATGAAGAAACTAACCTGGTGGATGCGCATTGTTGGCTCATTCTATGTCTTATTGACCATAATGAATTTTTATGGTCTATTTATTAATAATGCGTTTTTTACAAATAATCTACCATTAAAATACCAGGCCATTCCTCTTGCGGTGGATTCATTCATCAATTCATGGATAGTGTTTGTATTTGAATTAGGAGTACTGGGAGTTTGCCTGCTGATAGCATCACGCCAGGTACATAAAGCTAAATGGCTTATCCTGGTAGTCATCTGGGCAGAGATCTTCAGGGGTGTAGTTTGTGATGCCATCTGGATAGCTAAAGGTTTTGATGCCGTGAGTTATGGAGTCTTTATAGTTATACATCTCAT
>CAYNIG010000485.1:0-2104 GCA_964396995.1 uncultured Saprospiraceae bacterium
AATTGATTTTCAATTTCTTCGTCAATCCGGAGGATAAAAAATTCATTTCAAATGATTTTTTTGGGTTTATTAGCTAAAGGAGGGCTGGAAAGAATCAAATATCTATCTTTTTATTTTGGAAATTATTTGGCCTTTTGTTTTTGAAGGGGTATCCAGTTCTTCAAAGGCAAAGTTGATTGCCGATTTTAATAATTCTTTTACTTTTTTATTGTTGTAATCAGAGGGTGAGTGAATAGGTATATGTCGCATTAAATTGCCGGTTCCTTTCAATAACTTATGTGGATCTTTTAATAAAGTTCCTTTATTGAAACCAAGATTGAGATGGTGAGTATATATTGGGATTACGCAATAGGCATCTGATAATTTTTCTGAAATGCTGTAGACTGAAGTAAGAGCATGAGTATGATATATTATTTCATTGCATTCGGGATTCAACGCTAAAACAAATTCTCTAAGGCCGGTATACAGGTCGATTAAACTCTTCGGTTTTAATTCCAATAAAAACCTGAAGTCTGTATGGATAGATGCAGGCACTGTTAATTATTTACAGTATGGAATAGATATAAAGTTTTATAAATGAATCACTTCGCCATAGGCAGCGGCTGCAGCTTCCATTATTGCTTCACTCATGGTGGGATGCGGATGTACAGAGCGCACAATATCCATTCCGGTGGTTTCTAATTTGCGGGCTACTACGATTTCTGCAATCATTTCCGTTACATTCATACCTATCATATGTGCACCAAGCAATTCACCATATTTGGCATCAATCACTAATTTTACAAAACCACCCGGGGCACCTGACGCTTTTGCTTTTCCGGAAGCTGAAAAAGGAAATTTACCCACCTTTATTTCGTAGCCAGCTTCTTTGGCTCCTTTCTCGGTATAACCTACAGAAGCGATCTCGGGCGAACAATAGGTACAGCCGGGAATATTATTATAATCCAATGGAGTAGGGTGATGACCAGCAATTTTTTCTACACAAATGATCCCTTCTGCACTGGCCACATGTGCCAGGGCCTGACCCGGTGTAATGTCACCAATAGCATAAATTCCGGCTACATTCGTTTTTCCATAGCCATCCACTTTTATTAATCCCCTGTCTGTCTGTATTCCCAATTCTTCAATGCCTATATTTTCCAGGTTGGGACTCACTCCCGCAGCTGATAAAACAATATCGCATTCAATCGTACTTTCTGTTCCTGATTTTCTATCCCGGGTATATACTTTACATCCATTCCCGGAAGTATCTACTTTAGTCACTTCAGTATTGGCGAGCACACGAATACCTGATTTATTAAATGATCTGGATAATTCTTTTGAAATATCTTCATCTTCCCGGGGCACTAATCCTTGTTCCATAAATTCGATTACAGTAACTTCAGTGCCTATAGCATTATAGAAATAAGCAAACTCGACACCTATAGCACCCGCACCAACGACTACCATTTTAGCTGGTTGCTGAGACAGAGACATGGCTTTGCGATAGTCAATAATTTTAATACCATCTATAATCAGGTTAGGCAATTGTTTAGCTCGCGCTCCTGTTGCAAGTATGATGTGATCGGCCGTATGTATTTCTTTCTTACCGATGGAGTCAGTAACCTCCACTGATTTATCACTAAGCAGTTTCCCATTTCCAGGGATCACCACTATCTTATTTTTTTTCATCAGAAATTGTACACCCTTACTCATGCCATCCGCTACACCCCTCGATCTGGATATAATGGCGTTAAAATCGGCTCTGCCTTTTTCCACTTTAATGCCGTAATCTTCAGCATGATTAAGGTATTCAAACACCTGGGCAGATTTTAATAATGCTTTGGTGGGAATACAACCCCAATTAAGACAGATTCCACCGAGGTTTTCACGCTCTATGATACCCACTTTTTTCCCAAGCTGGGAAGCCCGGATAGCAGCTACATAACCTCCTGGACCACTGCCTACTATGATAATATCAAATTTCATTTTAGTATATTATAATCGTGTAAATATGGCTCAAAGATAGATTGATTTGATCTATTCAGATTCGAAAATATCGTAAATACTTGCTGTGGCTATTTATCCTTTAGAGGTAATGGGTCTATATTGCAGGAGTTGATAA
>CAYNIG010000486.1:0-2100 GCA_964396995.1 uncultured Saprospiraceae bacterium
AATCGGAACCAATCATAATCCTTTTGGTGCCAAAGACTTCGGTGACTATATCAAGATATTGTTTAAAATCGTTCTCCTGCCATTCACCCCATTTTGCTTCAGTGACCATTCCGGACAATTTGCAATAGACATTGGGGTGATTAGCCAATTCTTTTAAATCTTCTTTCCACGGAGAAAATTTAGTATTAATTATATCTGGTTTGGCAATATGATCCACTACAAAAAGTTGTTCGGGAAATTGCTTCGCCAAATGCAAAGCTATCGGGATATGTTTTGGAAATATCAATAAATCATAGGTCAAATTAAACTCTTTTAAGGCAGCAATCCCGTTTTGAAATGCGGGTCGTAACATAAAATAATCATCCTCCTCATCATGCAACACATGTCTTACTCCTTTTAGTTTTTTCCGGTTCCCATATCCGGACAACGTTTCTGAAATGTCTGGTGAACATAAATCAACCCATCCCACAACACCCATTATAAAATCATATTCATCTGCCAGATTTAATAGCCAATTGGTTTCTGCTATGGATTGACGGGCCTGTACCGAAATACAGCCATCAAATTGAATTTGGCTCAGTAATGGGGCCAGATCTTTGGGTAAAAAATCCTTTTTTAACCCCGGCATTTGATCCGACATCCACGTATGCTCCGCAGGATGGTAGTGCCAGAAATGTTGATGACTGTCTATTTTTACCATGATTTTCTTTTCGTATTACTGTTTCTAATTAAATCTACATCAGACTTGGTGAAAATAAAGGGCTGGACCCTTTATTTTAAATACAAATATTATTAAATTATATTGAAATATTATTTTATTACGATTAAATTAATTTTATTTATTCTTAAAAATTACTGCTTTCTGCTGACCTTCACACAACCCAAACCACGATATAGTAGTATCTTAGTGAAAAAAACAGGAACGACCTGAAAAATAAAAAATCGATAATGGAAAAATCAACCTAATATTTTATATTTTGGGATGATAATAAAAATCAAATTTAGCAAAACAATATGATCCAGGTAATAATCAGAGCAATAGATATTCTTGAGTTTGTAGCACAGCACGACAAAGAACCTGTTCAGTTATATAAAATAGCCGGACAGGTAGGATTAAGCCAACCTACTACTGCAAATATTGTAAAAACACTGGTTAAGAAAAATTACCTGGAACAGATGGGACGGAAAAAAGGGTACCGACTGGGTATTGCAGCCTATCAGCTGACCGATAACCCATTTTACAGGCAAAATTTAATAACTGCTGCAAAAGTGCCTATGGAAGAACTAACCAAACAGCTAAACGAAACATCCATTTTAGCAATAATTCAAAATAATAAGAGGATTATATTGCACCAGGTGGAGTGCAATCAAATACTAAAAGTGAATACGGTGATGGTTGCCGATGTGTACAATACTTCCAGCGGCAGGTTGTTAATGGCTCATTTTACCACTAAAGAATTGGATGCTTTAATTAATGCTGTTGGATTACCCTCTAAGAATGTATGGCCCGGTGCTGAAACCAGAATTGGCCTTGAGAAAGCGTTAAGCAAAATTAGAAAAGAAGAATTTGTAAAATTAACTTCAGTCTATCACACGGTGGGCTTTGCCGTACCCATCTATAAGGAAAAGAAAGTGGTTGCTGCCTTGAGTGTTTTTGTGCCAGAAAGCAGATATACCGATTCCCATAAAGGAAAAATTGCGAAACTAATACGAAAAGCAAGTAAACAAATTACCGGAAGACACTAATGAAAGTCTGTTGATTTAGTAAAATGTTCTTTTCATCTATGTTTAAAATACAATACATGTTATATCCTCAATATTCTTTTTTACTGCTTATTTTATTTCTATCTTTTGCTGGTCCGGCATGGGCTGATAAATATCCGCGCAACCACAATATAGATATATTGCATTATAAGTTTGAATTGGGTTTATCCGATTCCAGTGACGAAATTAATGGCACTGCCTCGATCACGGTGTTATTTAAAAAGAAGGATCTCCATGACTTCCGGCTAGATTTTGCCAATAAGACAGCCGCAAGAATAAACAACGGTATGGAGGTAGAATCCATTACCCAAAATGGAGAGCCTATAAAATATACTC
>CAYNIG010000487.1:0-2084 GCA_964396995.1 uncultured Saprospiraceae bacterium
GACAAGAAATTGATTTTCAATTTCTTCGTCAATCCGGAGGATAAAAAATTCATTTTAAATGAAATTTTTGGGTTTATCGGAATCAATTCCTGCACTGACTTTTTCTGAAATTATTATTTATCGAAACTTGTGGGTATACCAAATGATATCGTCAAATACAAGAAAGTAAATTCTAATATTGGGCTTTAAATAAAAACACAATTCATTGAACCATAAAGTATTTATATTGAACGATAGTAAGATCAACAGGGTTTTATTGTTAATTAAGATTGTTCTTTCCATAGCGTACGCGTACCTGCTATATTTGATTATTTTGTCTATTTAATTTGTTTTAGCTTTGTGCTGAGGCTATCAGTTTTATCATTAATGAATAGACCAAAGTAATTAACCCTGAATTGGAACCAACAACTAATAAAATTGAAGTCGAATTTGAACGTTGGTTTAAGCTTTATTTTGTCCCCATGGTAAACTTTATAAACTCGTATATTAATAACCCGGAGGAAAGTAAAGAAATAGTCCAAAATACGTTTGTTAAAATATGGTCAAACAGGTCTAACCTTATTATTGAGTCTTCAATAAAAAATTATTTGTTTCAGAGTGCAAAGAATATGATGCTGGACCATTTAAGAAGTACAAAAAAACAAAGTTTGAGACTTGATTTGAATGAAGTACAGTTGAACCAAATTCCGCTTGAAGAAGCTAAAAATATTAATCCTTTTTTAGTACGATATACCATTTCCCAGGCAGCTTCGGCATTAAAACCCAAAACCTGGGAAATCTTTACCATGTGGAGCGAGGAAGGATTGACCTATGAAGAAATAGCAAAATATTTAAAAATACCCAAGCGTACAGTTGAATACAATATGAGCGTGGCATTTGAATTTCTCAGATCAAGGTTAAATCCTTATGAAATTGGGTTTGACGATTAAAACAGAAAAATTTAATTAATTTTAATTGTGACTAAAGAAAGATTTACCGTTTATTACTTGGATATACTGGCCTAATTAAAATATACTTCTAATCTTTATATGAATCTCCAAAAACTAATATCATCTTCCAAAGATACCTCCGGAGACTTCATTGATATGGATGTGAATGCAGAATGGGATAAATTCCAAAAGAAGGTTGGGCATACTCCAGAAAAAAGGAAAATCAAACCAACACTATATTCCGGACTCTATCCTTATGCAGTAGCCGCCAGTATAATAGGAATAGGGGTTTTGTTTTATTTTCTGATGTCCGATACTAAGAAAAAAGTGATTCCGGAAGCTACACAGGAACCCACGGTTTTGGTTAAACATCAACAATTGCCTGATGGCTCTTCATTAGATCTTTCTTCAAATGCAATAGTTGAATTTAACAATTTTAATGCATCTACCTTGCGTCAGGTGATTTTTAAAGCCGGACTAGTAAAATTTAGTGTAGTCAGGGATTCTCTGGTTCCCTTTGTGGTTCAAGTAGATCACCTGGAAGTAAAAGTAGTAGGTACCGTTTTTACAATCGATAAATCAGATAGTGCTATTACAGTTCATACCTTAGAAGGTTTGGTGTCTGTGACCTCACGCGAAAGCGATACCGCTGAATCAATTCTGATAAGCAAAGGTGAGTATTATACATTTTACACTGTGGATCAGGCATCCTATATCAATGTAAAGGAAACCAATACCGATTTTTTTATTAAAACAGAAAAGATTTCAAGAAAGCAGTTTACCATTGAACCAGGACCCGGAAAAAAAATAGAAACTGGTATACGCACCTATTATTTAGAGCACATCATTCAGTTTTTGCAGAAAAAACATCATGGGAAATTAAAATTAGCCAGAAGGACAAAATTTGACAAAAAAGCAAAAATTAAAGTCAATCTCAATGAAGAGTTAAACCTGGTCGTACAAGCTATTTGTAATCAAACAAATTTAAAAGCCAGACCAGGCAAGTGCCCGGATTGTATAGAATTATATATTGAAAAGAAAAAATAATTAGGGCCTGCTGGGGAAATCATAAAATATTGACGCCTATTGATTTATTGAAAGAAATAGATCAAATAAGTGCAAGGGTATTCGGTAAAAAGATTAAAAAGGTATGCA
>CAYNIG010000488.1:0-2081 GCA_964396995.1 uncultured Saprospiraceae bacterium
TCACCGAGCCCTTTTATACCTAATGCAAAAATAGTTGGAAACATAATCGACATAAAGAAGGGGACTGCAGCCAATGCATAAATAGCAATCATACCGGAAGTTGTGACGGTAATAGCCAATAAACCAATAGCTATCAGGCAATAAACTGCCAAAAGCCTGGAGGAGTCTAAAAATTTCATTAAATAAGTACCAAAAAATCGGCCAATCATAAATCCAACCATAGCTACACTACCCAATAAAAAAGCGGCTTCTTTTTCAGGGATATTTGCAAGTGATTTAGCCAGACGAATAAAAAAACTACCAATGCAAACCTGTGCTCCTACATAACAAAACTGAGCAATTACTGCCCAAAACACATGCCTGTGTCTGAATACTTTAAATGAAAAGGAATGTCCTGAATCATCGTTATCGTATTCTTTAATTTCAGGCAGTTTCGAAAATATAAAAAATACAGCTACCAATAATACGATGGCTGCCATAATTAAATAGGGTATTTTAACTGCCCCTGCTTCAAAATCAAGGTATTGATTAAGTTGTTCTGGTGTCATATTTTGTATTTCGGCCTGAGTTTTTTCAATACCGGACAGGATTACTGATCCACCGATAATGGGAGCCAAAAATGCCCCGACCCCATTAAAGGATTGAGCAAAATTTAAGCGTTGTTCAGAGGTGTTGGGATCACCCAATTTGGTAATGTAGGGATTAGCAACAGTTTCCAGAAAAGTGGCTCCACTGGCACTTACGAATAATGCAATTAAGAACATGGTATAGCTCCTTGCGCCTGCAGCGGGATAAAACATCAATGCTCCCACAGCATAAAGTAGCAAACCAACCAGAATACCTTTTTTATACCCATATTTATGCATCAGCCATCCGGCGGGTAAAGCCATCAGAAAATAACCGAGATAAACGGCAGAATCGATAAGTGCGGATTGGGTATCCGAAAGTTGACAAGCTTTCTTTAAATGAGGAATTAATATAGGATTCAGGTTATGGAGGAAGGCCCATAAAAAGAATAAGCTGGTTACCAAAATAAATGGAAGCAAGTAAGCATTTTTATTATTCATGTCAAGACAAGATAGTAATATTAAGAGGTAAAAATGGCGATTTCTGAGTCAGAATCACCTATTGTGAAGAGGAAAATCACAAAGTACATTTTATTTAGTGCCTGCTATCCTGTTCCAGGCAAAATAGGCAGATGCAAACGGATGATTCATAAAATCGTCTAACTCATTTACGGCACTGGAAAATTCAGCCAGGGTGAGGTAATTTTTATCTATTAATACATGCTCGGCACTCTTAAGATTGCCAATAAGATTGGTAATCCATGGTTTGAATGACTTATCGTCAGCTGAATGCACTTCTGGGGCAATCGATAATTTCAGGTTTTTAAATCCGGCTTTTTTGAGCCTGTCAAATAACTTTATTCCTATCATACCATCTCCGCCCATCATGTTTTGTAGTTGTGCAAATTTTTTCCAGGCAAACATAAAATGAGGACAAGAAGGATAAAACTCCATCCAAAGCACACTGTTTTCCTGAAAACATATTCTGCCGTCAGCGGTTAGCACTCGATACGCTTCTTTTAATACCAAACCCGGATCCGAAATGTGTTCCAATATATACCTGCCATATACCAGATCGAAAGAAGAATTTTTAAAAGGTAAATCGTGTACATCACCCATTACAAATTCGAGATTATTTGGAAACTGGGGTGATTTGCTTAATTGTTCTTTAGAAATTTCAATACCTGTTGCTTTGCCTCTGTTTAGTTTCATGGCCACGGATGCACACAATATGCCTAATCCGGATCCCAGCTCTAATACCCGCTCAGTGCCTTTAAGGTCGAGGAAATCAATAAAATCCTTATTAGTAAGCTCATTGAGCAACTTTAGCCGCTGTTGCTCGTCAGGGGTGACACCGTGGATATAATTGGGAATGACGGACACTATTTATTATTTTTAAATTTATTGCTTAAATATCTCTTAAAAGATTGACATTTGCAATCTTTTCGGAGCAAAGAAATAATGTTGATTCATTTTCTTGTATCCGTTTATCAGAATGATGATGGGATCACAGGG
>CAYNIG010000489.1:0-2072 GCA_964396995.1 uncultured Saprospiraceae bacterium
TGATGATGACGAGGATCCGCAAGGAATTATTAATATCTTCGTTACACTTCATTTTATGGCAAAAAAAGTAATCATCATGGGAGGGGGAATCGCTGGCATGTCGGCAGCCCACGAACTCATTGAAAGAGGATTTGATGTTGAAATAGTTGAGAAAAATGAGTCCTATATTGGCGGTAAGGCAAGGTCAGAGCTGGCTACAGTAGGTAGTTTTAATAATATACCCGGAGAACATGGATTCAGATTTTTCCCTGGATTTTATCGACATATTACCCACACTATGTCACGTATCCCATTCGGCAGTGGATATGTGTCAGACAATCTCGTGAGTACAGATATTATACTTTTTGCACGAAATGGGGCAGACCCTCTCAAAGCAGTAGCCCACTTTCCGCTTACTACTGGTCAGGTTAATATATTGTTCCAAACGGTAAATGGCGGAGCAGCCAGCACCGGCCTCACCAATACAGAAGTCAATGCATTTAAAAATAAGATCTTTCAGTTACTGACTACCAGCAATTCGAGGTTTAATGACGAATACGAACAAACAGGTTGGTGGTATTTTGTAGATGCTGACAAATACAGTAATACATACCAGAATCTATTGGCTAACGGACTTACCAAATCCCTGGTGGCAGCCCAGGCAGAAACGATGTCTACCAAGGTGGGGGGATCTATTTTCCTTCAGTTGATTTACAATATGGCCGACCCTACTTTGAGAGCTGATCGGATCTTAAATGGACCTACCAATGATCAATTTCTTACCCCTTGGTATAACCACCTTATCTCAGCAGGTGTGGTTTTTCACAAAAATCATGAAGTTACAAAACTTAATCTGGTAAATGATCAGATAGTAAACATTCAAATCAGGGACCATACTACCAATACCGATATTATCGCAACAGGAGATTATTATTTAATGGCGATGCCCGTTGAAAAAGCAAATAATCTATTGACTTCAAATTTTAAATCCTTAGATCCGACTTTACATTTTATCTCTGATTTGGCAAAGGATGTAGCGTGGATGAACGGTGTTCAATTCTATTTAAACCAGGATATACCCATCTCCCCGGGTCATGTGATACATGTAAATAGTGAATATGCTATTACTTCTATATCTCAGGTTCAATATTGGTTGCCCGGATTTGATGTGTCAGTTCTCACCGGTGGATTGGTGAAAGGAATAATTTCAATAGATATTTCAGATTGGGATACCATGTATAATGGATTTCCTGCCAGGAGCTGTACGGAAACGCAATTGATACAATTTGTATATGAACAACTTTACAACAGCCTGATTATTGGAGGAGTACCGGTATTGCCCGTCAATATGAGCAGCGTAGTGGTCGGTTATCATATCGGTAGCAGTATTCAATTTACACCGGGAGGTATTACCAATAATGAACCTTTGTTGGTCAACAAAGTAAACAGTTGGAGTAAGATGCCAAAGTCCTGGTCCAGAATTAAAAATTTATTTATAGCCGGAGATTACACTCGCACCAATACCGGCCTGGCGACAATGGAAGCCGCCAATGAATCAGCGAGACGGGCCGTGAATTGTATCATAGATGCATCCGGAACAGGCAAGCCTTATGCCAAAGTATGGAAACTGCATTCGTGGAAAATGACCATGCCCTATAAATGGTTTGATAAAAGAAGATATGATAAAGGGATACCCTATTCTATGCATTACCCCTGGTGGCTTCATGTTATCGCTTTTTTCTGGGCAATCGTTTGTTTTTTTGCCTGGATATTTAAGTACCTTTTTACCTTGCTATTCGGGCCAATATGAACACAAAATTGGCCTTTAAAAATTAAATAAATTCCATGAAATTCGAAGAAATTAAACACATGTTGTGTTATGGCTATCCGGAAAATTCCCATTCCCAATCTGTATTGGTATTAAATGGAAATTTAGTCACTATTGGATTTATGGCTTTTTATGCATTGGTTAGTTTTTTTATTGAGTTTACTATTGGTATTCACATTCAGTTCACTTTAATAGCGTTTTTTTCATTGGTATTTCTGATGTTGTATAAAAAAGTTTCATTGGATATCATTGGTAATTACATTGC
>CAYNIG010000490.1:0-2059 GCA_964396995.1 uncultured Saprospiraceae bacterium
TATTTGATAATAATAAACGCAGAATAGACAAACGTTTTGCCATTTATCGCCAAACAAGATATACTACAGAAGAACTAAGTCCTGTTTTCGCTCAGCGTTATCGCAACAGGACCATGATAGCACTTACCCAATTTAAATATCCATTTGATACCTACCAGAGTTTCAGGTTGTCCGGTACACTCCGGTTTGACAGATCCGTATTATTGGCTACCGCACCGGCTAACATAGATGATACCCCAATCACGAATCAGCGATTGGGCATAAAGGGCGAATATGTTTACGATAATACCACCCCTATCGATATCAATCGATTTATAGGCACCCGTGCAAAAATATATGCTGAAGCGGTGAAGAAAATGCAAATCCAAATTGTGGATGACTGGAAGATTGATTTATCAAAAGGATTTATGACCGTACTGGGCTTTGATGCACGGCAATATATTGGCCTTGACCGGCGCACCATATTGGCAATCAGAGGAGCCGGAGCCACCTCCTTTGGATCTGAAAAAATATTGTTTTTTCTGGGTGGGGTAGACAATTGGCTTGCGCCGCAATACGATGATGATACACCCATTCCCGGTGATGCAAACTATGCGTATTATGCTTTAGGCGCACATCTGAGAGGATTTAAACAAAATATAAGAAATGGGGCAAGCTATCTTTTATTCAACTCAGAACTGAGAATACCTTTTATTCAATATTTTTCAAGCAGGGAAATCAGATCTGTATTTTTACGAAATCTTCAGATTGTAGGCTTTGTCGATGCAGGTACGGCCTGGTTTGGTCGCACGCCATTTGATCAGAAAAGCCCGTTAAACACCACCACCGTATCCAACCCAAAGGTTAAAATAGATTTGATATATGCCCGCGATCCGCTGGTGGTGGGATTTGGTACCGGTCTGAGGATTTCATTAATGGGATATCAGATCAGAGCGGACTATGGCTGGGGAATAGAAACCAGGGAAATATTAAAACCCAGATTTTATATTTCACTGGGTAATGATTTTTGATTTGTTCTGAACATTATACTACGTAAGGGCACCAGCTTTTTTTCCGTATTTAAATTTTTAAGGTAAGTGCTCCTGCATTTGTTGAATACCCGACTATAGATCAGGGTAAATAGAACACAGCATTAAAAAACTAAAGAAAAACGATTGGCAGTAGAGTTTTTTTGATGCCCATGATTTCCGCATTAAAGTTGGTGTCTATTTACCCTGTATTTTGTTTGCTTAGAGCAGCTATCGGATCAATTCAATTCTCTATCGGATCAATTCAATACTTTCATTTAAAACGGGAAAAACGCTATCCTCTGTCCCAAAAGAAAGGTGGTTCGATGCCCAGCGCCCTGAGATAGGCATAGCCTTGACCACGATGATGTATTTCATTGTCGATAAGATATAATATAAGATCGTATACCTTTCCTTCCCATTGCCCAAATGCTTTGTCTACCTGTTGAAATTTATCAGGAGATATTTGATTCCACCAGTGATTGATATCCACAGTAGCCTGATCCCACATATTTAGCAATTCCTCCCTGGTATAGGTTTCATTAAAATTAAGGGTATCCCATTCTCCGGTAGCAAATCCTTTGATTGTGGGTGCTGCCATTTTGATCATTTCGAGAAATAATTGGGAATAGGGTCTCATTCCTCCTACAGAAAAATGGTGAAGCGATTCTTCCGGAAATGCAAGAAATACTTTACGTGATAAAGAGCGATGTCCATGCCAGTGATGTAATAACGATGATGTGTCGATAAACAGGTTTTGATTCATAAATTTGATATTTTTATTTTCAGTATCAAAACTACGAGCGGACTGTGACAGCCCTATGTCAGGGGTAAAATGCGGGGTTTTATTTTTTTACGGGTACTATGATTTTTTTCCCCAGGTATTTTTTGATGGATACTTTATGTGGTTCAAATTGTTGTTCTAAAATATTAATATTGGTCATTCGGTCCAACCTGAAGGTTCTGAATTCTTTTCTCGAACGGCAGTAAGCATGCAATGTCCAATCTTCCTGCACTGAATGATAAATATAAAAAGGTTCCAAAAGCCGTTC
>CAYNIG010000491.1:0-2028 GCA_964396995.1 uncultured Saprospiraceae bacterium
AGAAGAAGAGACCTCATCATCTCCTTATTAAAAGAGATACCAGGCTTCAAATGCAATTTTCCCACCGGTGCTTTTTATATTTTTCCAGATATTAGTTATTATTTTGGTAAAACTGATGGAAAAACAATTATCCGTAATTCTGATGATTTTGCCTTATTTTTATTAAACAATGCAAATGTAGCCACGGTGGGTGGTTCTGCATTCGGTGATGACAATTGCTTTAGGATATCCTATGCAGCCAGTGAGAAACAAATCATGGAGGCGGTTAAAAGGATCAAAGAAGCAGTTTCAAAACTGCATTAACCAAATTATTAAATTAATTAAAAATGACATCTATAAAATTTGCTAATAACAATGCTCAGTTTTTTAGTGTACTGAAAGAAAGAGTAAACTCTTATTTTGAGTACAATAAAATCAGAATGACGGGTAATTACAAATTATATACAAAGACTATAATTCTGGTATGCCTGTTGGCCGTTTTGTATACATGGTTGGTCTTTTTTACCCCATCCAGCATCCTGTTTAGCCTTGTTTTGTGTGCTGCTGTTGGTTTTTTGTTTGCCGCAATTGGTTTTAATGTTATGCACGACGGAGCTCACGGAAGTTATTCAACCAAATCCTGGCTAAACAATATTATGGCTTATACGCTGGAGCTTATGGGTGGGAGTTCATACATGTGGAAGTTCAAGCATAATGTAGCTCATCATTCCTTTACTAATATTGAGGGGATGGATGAGGATATCGATATTTTACCATTTATGAGAGTTAATAAAGGCCAAAAAAAGTATTGGGTTCATCGGTTCCAGCACATTTACGGATTTCTTTTGTATGGTTTATCCTACTTTTCATGGATATATATTAATGATTTAAAAAAATATTTTAATCATAAGGTCGGTAAAAATGTACCCATACCAAAAATGTCAATCAGGGATCATATTATTTTTTGGACTACTAAACTGGGGTATTTAGCTATTTTCATTGCAATTCCTATTTGGCAAGTTGGGTTGTTAGACACGCTGATAGGATATGGATTTTTAGTATTCATCTGCGGTATTGTGATTTCCACTACTTTCCAGCTTGCTCACGTAAACGAGGAGACCGCATTTGTAGTACCGATGGGTGACAAGTATACTATAGAAAATGAATGGGCAATACATCAAATCAATACCACCACCAATTTTGCTACTAAACAAAAATGGCATAATTGGTTCTGGGGAGGGCTTAATTTTCAAATTGAGCATCATTTATTCCCCAGGATTTCGCATATCCATTACCCGGAAATAAGTAAAATCGTCAAGCAGACATGTAAAGAATTTAACGTTACTTATAATGAGTTTCCAACTGTGGTAAGTGCTATCTATTCCCATTTGCTTCATTTAAAGACCCTGGGAATTGCGAGGTAAAATGGATTTATTCCCAGTCCACTATTGTACCATAATCCAAGAACAACTCCTCTCCGGGAAATATGTCTCGAATAGCTTCAAATGATTCGCCGTCATTAATGGATCGTAAGTTTGGTGTATCTGAATGATTCAGGTACAAACTGATATCCATTTTTTTAAATCCCCCGGCTGGCAAAAAATAATGAGTATCGTCATATAGGCAAAAATTTTCAACCATATGTCTTGAATGTTCTGGGAGATTATTTATTTCTTCGAATGTAAATTTTACCCAGCCGTCATCCGATTTTGAAAACATATCGCTACATCCTTTGGGAATTAGGTTGACGGCAAATACGCCAATTCCATGAATGCCTGACGGCTTTATCATCACGTAGTGATCCGTGGTGATGTCTTTAATTAATTCTTCTCTGCTCATTGGCCAAGACTAAAATATAGTCGGGATGACTGGATTCGAACCAGCGACCTCTTCGTCCCGAACGAAGTACGCTACCGGACTGCGCTACATCCCGCTTGTAATCAGTCAAATTAAGTCTGTTTAGTCGGGGTGACTGGATTCGAACCAGCGACCACCAGCACCCCATGCTGATACGCTACCGGGCTGCGCTACACCCCGACTAAATAGAGC
>CAYNIG010000492.1:0-2023 GCA_964396995.1 uncultured Saprospiraceae bacterium
GAATGTACTTGGTTGACCCTAATGGAAAAGAACACAACTTACAATTCGCTATCGAAAATTGGTGGATTGGTGATATTGGAAGCTTTCACAATAATACCCCAAGTAAACTAAATGTTGAAGCTATTGAAAACTCAATTATTCTTCAAGTAAGTAAAGAAGATCAACTGAAACTATTCACAGAATATTCTAAATTCAATCAAATTTTTCGAGTGCTCGCGGAAAATGCCATGGTAGGACTTCAGCGAAGAGTCTTGCAAAATATTAGTTCAACAGCAGAAGAACGGTATTTAGATTTTCTTGAAAGACATCCGAATTTGTTTAATCGCATTTCTAATGTGCAAATAGCCTCCTATCTTGGCGTAACCCCTGAGTTTCTAAGTACTGTAAGAAAGAAAATTGCAAAATCTTAATATACATTAAGAGCATTTCTTAAACTACATTATACATACAGGAAGTTTATTCATTGCACCTTTGCTTTGTCAATAACGACAAACAATTTAAAAGAAAAAGAAATGGAAAAGAAAATTATTGCCGTAATAGGTGCAACGGGTTCTCAAGGCAAAGGGGTTATTAACTCAATACTCAAAGATGGCACTTTCGAGGCCAGAGCAATTACAAGAAATCCGGAAAAATACAGTGGTAAGGCTGACCAAGTGGTTAAAGGCGACCTTACAGACTTAACCTTATTAACAGAAGCCTTTAAAGGTGCGCATGGGGTTTTCGTTGTAACTAATTTTTGGGAAGGAGCCGATGAAATAGCTCAAGGAAAAATAGCAATTCAAGCAGCTAAAAATGCAGGCGTAAATCATTTTATTTGGTCAACCCTTCCTGATGTAGAAAAGATAAGTAATAGCAAGTTTGATGTTCCTCATTTTACTGGTAAAGCAAAAGTTGACGATTTAGTTAAAAATGCAGGATTCAAAAATTACTCTTTTGTTCAGCCGCCTTTTTATTATCAAAATTTTTCTGGTATGCTTGGGGCACAACCAAAACAAGACGGTTCAATAGGTTGGACTCTTCCAATTGACCCAAATAAAAAGGTAATTCACATGAGTGACATTAACGATTTGGGCAAAGTGGTCACGGGAGCATTTTTAAATCCAGAGAAGGTTGGACAAGGAAGTTATCTTGCTTTGGCAACAGAAGTTAATAGTTTCAACGAAATTATTGCTGCATATAAAGCAAATGGAAAAGAGTACAGTTTTACTCAAGTACCAGGTGAATTGTTTTCTACATTTTTTGAAGGCGCAAAGGAAATTTCCGAGATGATGGCTTATTTCGAAGCTCACTCTTACATGGGACCAAATTCAGAAAATAATATTCAGCAAGCAAATGCTATATCAACTGAAAGTTTTACATCATTAAATGAATGGATTAAAAGCAACTAATTTAAATATGAAAAAGTTAGCGTTATACTTATTTGCGGCTACTATAATAGTATCATGCAATGAGAAACAAGAATCAGGCGTAATAACTAAAGAAAAAACAGAAATCATGATAAAAGAAGAAAAACAGAAAATTGAGGCACTTTTAAGTGAGTACAAAAAATCATTGAATACTTCAGATGCAAAATTAGCTCAATCTCTATATACTAAAGATGGGGTATTCATGCCAACACAAGCTCCATCAGGTATAGGTTCAGAAGGAATTCTAAAATCTTATGAATTTGTATTTTCTCAAATTAAACTGAACATTGAGTTTTTTATTGAAGAAATTGAAGTAGAAGGAAACATGGCTTTTGCAGTAACCAGTTCAAAAGGCACAGTTAAAATACTTGCAAATGGAATTGAAGCTCCCGAAGCAAATAGAGAGCTTTTTGTTTTTGAAAAGGTAGATGGAGAATGGAAAATTGCAAGGTACATGTTTAATAAGACAAAATAAATAGACAGAAGGGCAGTCTATAACAGCGGTTTTGCGTCAGGCGGAGTTTCGTGCTTCGTTTGACGCTTTCTGCGTATATTTGAATTCGGTTCTTAGTATTAATTGCAGTGGTAAAATCCATCACTAACACAAAGCATCGGTA
>CAYNIG010000493.1:0-1993 GCA_964396995.1 uncultured Saprospiraceae bacterium
CAGGAAGGTCCGGTATTTCAGAATTGTTTGGATCAATAACTGTGTAGGCTAAAACTTTTTCAGGATCCAATGCGATGATGAGTCCTTTGACAAAAATTATTTTTTGTCCATTGTATTCACCTTGCCAAATCAGCGAACTTCCTACATTCCAATCAGAAATGGCTTCACATCCGAACATGTATTTTTTAGTTTGTTCAGGATTCACTAAAGCTTCCCAAACCTTAGCAGGAGGCGCAATAATTTGAATGGTATTTTTAATAATTTTTTCTTCCGCCATAAAAGCTTTTTTCGTAAGGAAAAAAAATCCTGCAAGGAGCTCTTGCAGGATCACAAAATTTTATCCAAATTTTTTACATTTTTATTGCCCTATACATTCGCCAACTACCGTAAATCACAAACAGTCCTGCGAGTATTTGATCCCATGGAAAAAGTCCAATTACTTTTCTGAAGAATAAAAATATGCCCAAAGCAACATAACAAACGCCCAGAAGTAAAAGAAATCCTTTTCTTATGGAATCCGACATTACCCCTCTAATTTAAATTTTATCGGTAGCGTAAAATTTACGGGAACAGCCCTTCCATTGTGTTTACCTGGTTTCCAGTTAGGCATAGACCTGACCACTCTGGCAGCCTCTTCATCACAACCACCACCGATTCCTCGGGCAATAGTTACTTTAGTGATGTCACCACTTTTAGTGACTACAAACTGAACCACAACGGTGCCCTGAATATCGTTTTCACGGGCTATTGCAGGATATTTCAAATTGGTCTGAATATACTTCATCATTGCTGCAGCTCCATCCGGAAATTCAGGCATCTGTTCAACAAATTTAAAAGGTTCTTCCTCTTTCTTTTCTTCTTCTACCACTGGGGGAGGAGGAGCTTCTACCAAAGAAGCATCCACACCACCTTCTTCACCTTTACGATTTTCCGTAGAGATGTCTTTGTCTTTAATTTCCTCTATCGTTGGTGGTGGTGGTTCCTCTTCTTTGACCTCTTCATCTTTCATAACCTTAGGAGGAATGAATTTAATTTGGTCTTTAATCGGTGGTGGATCCACTTTTGGTGGAGGTGGCGGAGGTGGCTTGTTGGGGTCAATTGGTGGCGGCTCTGCCAGGGTAATTTCCCTCATGGATAAGTCTTCCTTATCGGTAGGCATCATTTCCCTAACTGCCTTAAGGATCATTGGCATAGAGATCAGTAACAGTGCCAGGATACTTCCAATGATGATGGCCCTGGTCATATTCTTATCATAAAGCCTTCTCAAAAAATACGCTCCGTAAGTCTTGTTACGGTTCTCAAAGACGATGTCGTCCATGGCGTATTTAAGAATTTGATTGTCTGCCATGTTTTTTGTTTTTTATCACTTATTAGTATAACAATCTTTTATAAAAATTATTTCCTGGATTGACCAACTTGTAAAGCAACCAGTGAATCAATAGGATCATTAGGCTGAAGAATGGCATATCTGGTAACGCCATTTATCGTCATCTCATCCAAAACATCCACTGTATTTTTCACTTTACTTTTAGGAAGTGGTTTAATCATCACAAACAAGTCGTCTTTTTTACCCCATTGTGCCTGAACTTCGTTTTGTCGGCGTTGGATTACTTTTCTTAAGCCGGTAGGACTGTAGTCAACGCTATCCAGTGTTAACTGGGTATTGGCATCAATTTCATCAGGAGATATGTACCAATAAACCTTGTCGTTGTCGCCGAGCATTAGGCTCACGGTTTTTGACATTTTTATTGGTGGTTCATCTTTTTTATCAATCTTATCTTCTTTGGCTGGTTTGTTTACCTCCATTGTTTTTGGCTTATTGAAGGTGGTAGCCAACATAAAGAATGTGATGAGCAAGAATCCAAGATCCACCATCGCTGTGAGGTCCACTCTGGTGGACATTTTTTTAGACCTTACTTTTTTGTGACCTTTCTTACCCCCGCCCTGGGGGATATTCATTTCAGCCATTGTTATTTAGTATTTATGCTCTTAC
>CAYNIG010000494.1:0-1961 GCA_964396995.1 uncultured Saprospiraceae bacterium
TGTATGTTTTTGTATTGAATGTGACTATCCGCGGTATTCTGTTTTTATTACTGGCCGAAAGTATTTTATTTATTACTACTACACTGGCATTAGGACTATTGATATCAACTTCTACAAATCAACAACAGGTGGCTATGTTTATCTCATTAGTAGGGCTTATGCTTCCATCCCTGATTTTCAGTGGATTTATGTTTCCCATAGAAAATATGCCTTTGCCAATGAGAACCATCAGCAATATCGTACCTACCAAATGGTATTATAATATCGTACGTGCAATCATGGTCAAAGGACTGGGAATTGAAAGTATCTGGAAAGAGACGCTGATTTTGGCAACGATGACTTTAGTATTGACATCCATTGCTATTAAAAAATTTAAAGTACATCTTGAATGAAAACACATAAATTATTGGCAAATAAAACACACAGATTGCCTTCGTATAAAACACATTTCTGCATAGATCACCATAGGGAATCAAATAGGATTGCTATTTATAAACAAAATCTAAATCATTTGCTTGAATTGATAGGCCTATCGGAGTATAAAGATAACAGGTCATGAAAAAATTATTCATCATAGTACAAAAAGAGTTTGCTCAGATATTCAGACAGCCGGCTATACTGCGTATGATCATTATGATGCCCATTTTGCAATTGATATTGATACCACTGGCAGCCAACTATGAAATAAAAAATATAAATATTCAAATATTGGATTTTGATCATTCTACTTATTCACAAGCCCTGATACAAAAACTGGATGCCTCACCTTATTTTAAATTGGTGGGACTTCCGGATCACCCGGTGAAGGCCAGTGAACAAATCGAACAAAACAAAGCCGATATCACTCTTACCATCCCCAACCATTTTGAAAAAGACCTGATCAGGGAAAGTAAAGCATCCGTTTCTATCGAAGCTGATGCAGTGAATGGCCAAAAAGCATCTTTGGGTGTAGCCTACGCATCCCAGATAATAGCTGATTATAATAATGAGGTCAGGGAAAAATGGATTCAAATGCCTAGATTGGTAGAGTTTCCTCAGATTGAAGTGCGCAGCAGCATGTGGTATAATCCATTTATAAAGTACCCGCTTTTCATGGTGCCGGGTATTTTGGCATTATTAGTGACTATGGTGGGAGGCCTTATGTCTGCATTAAATATTGTTTCTGAAAAAGAAATAGGTACTATCGAACAATTGAATGTGAGTCCTATAAAAAAATACCAGTTCCTATTGGGTAAATTGATCCCATTTTGGGTATTGGGCCTGGTATCGATCACGCTGGGGCTTGTGGTAGCCAGGATTGTATTTGGTATAGTACCACTAGGTTCCTATCTCACAATCTATTTTTTCTCAGCTATTTATTTAATTGGAGCATTAGGTGTAGGCTTATTGCTCAGTACGTTGGCAGATACACAAATGCAAGTGACCCTGATTTCTTTTTTTATAGTTATGTTTTTTGTATTGATGGGGGGATTGTATACCCCTATTGATTCCATGCCTGATTGGGCCCAGAAGCTTGCCGCTTTTAATCCGGTAAGTTATTTTATACGGGTGATGCGATTTATAGTAATCAAAGGATCCGGAATCAAAGATCTATTGCCTGAACTTCGGGCTATGATTTTATTTGGCATTGTACTGAATGTATTGGCGGTATGGAATTACAGGAAGAGGACGGTGTGATAAAATGGTTATACTGTAATTTGAATAAAAAAGACAAATCAACACCATTTTGTAATGGTCAATACTTGCAACCTAATTATCTCTATTGCAGAAAAGATATTTTTAAGTTCATTACAAAAAATGGAAATCTACTTACCTCAGTTAAATCCCTATTAAATTAAACACTTGGTACATGAGAATAAATAAGGTATCATATGGTTTGGTTTCCTATATGATACCTTAAAGTCCCATTGGGCAGGGAATTGTTTAACCATTCCGGATCAATCCTTTGCCTTACTCTCCCC
>CAYNIG010000495.1:0-1953 GCA_964396995.1 uncultured Saprospiraceae bacterium
CCACAACCATCCTTCCGGGGATCCCAGGCCAAGTGATCAGGACAAGCAGTTGACTGAGAAACTTAAAAACATCTGTAAATTAATGAGCATTCATTTTGCAGATCATATCATTTTGGCAGGAAAAAAAATGTATAGCTTTAGCCTGTATGAGGAATAGACTAAGCCCCCATTTCTTTTAAATGTTTTAGATGCGATCGTAATGCACTCGCCACGGTGGGGAATTCAGTATAGGCTATATTAAATTCTTTACAAGTCTGTTTTACTACTTTGCTGATGGCAGGATAATGTACATGGCTCACTTTCGGAAATAAATGATGTTCGATTTGGTAATTCAGACCTCCCCAAAACCAATTATGCCACTTCTGTTTTGTGGCGAAATTCGCAGTAGTATTGACCTGGTGTATAGCCCATTCATTTTCTATTACCAACTCATCTCCTTCAGGTGCTATAAACTCTGTTTCACCGTTGACATGGGCTAATTGAAATGTAATGCCAATAAGTATTCCACAAGTGAATATCAATACGAGGTGGCCCAGAAAAGTGGCTAATAAGCCCACTCTAAATATGGGAATCAATATGAAGATTATCAAATACACGATTTTGGCACCCCAAAATTGTATATTTTGATTGGTATTCATTTCGGGTATAACTACGCTCTGCGCTATTTTTTTTCTGGAATATTTTTTAAAATCATTCACATATATCCAGATAAAATAGGAAAGGCTATAAATAAATAAACAATATAAATGCTGAAACCGGTGAAATTTTAATTTTACCTGGTTTTCATTAGTTCTCATAAGAGGTTTGATTTTTATATCCTCATCCATTTCCTCAATGTTAGTAAAAGAATGGTGAGCTACATTATGCTTAAAATGCCATAAAAAACTGCTCCCGCCCATCACTTCAAGCGAATTGGCCATCATTTTATTTAACCATGTTTTGTCTGAATAACTGGCATGAGCACCATCGTGCATTACATTGAAGCCTATCGCAGCAAACCAAAATCCCAGGGTGGCACATAAACCCAGTGCAAGAAACGGATTCTGCGGAGTAAAATAGACCAAAACGATATAATTGAGTATCATCATGGAAATGAGCAGAATCGACTTTGCATAAAGAATGTAATTACCGGTCGATGATATGCGATTCAGGCGAAAATAATCATTTACTCTGTTGCGCAACGTGATAAAGAACAAAGTGTTATTGTTTACAAATTTGACTGTGGGCATATTAGATTAGAAAGGTAGAGATAGCGTAAAGGTATTTTATATCTTTGACAAAATGGGCTTTAATTTCCGGAAATGGAGAATACCAAACCGGTTGACCTTTTGCATAGATTTGACTTTGAAGCACTAAAGATCTGCGATCTAATACAATCTCCCTTATATTTGTCCTTCTTTCATGGCCGATTCTAAACAAAAAATCACGGGTTCACTCATGCGCAGAGTAATTGGCCTGACTGATATTTATAAAGGGTTGTTTTACTGGACTTTGTTATTAGCTATAGCGCAGGCGCCATTGGGAATTTTAAGGCCTCACCTGATCAATGTAATGGTAGACAATCATGTAATGACCAGTCAATTTGATGGGCTTACTATGCTGGTAGTTTGGTATATGCTGGTTTTGTTTGGAACCGTCTTTCTGCGGTATATTTTTATCCTGGCTACCAACCAACTGGGTCAGTCCATCGTGAGGGACTTGCGTACCCGTATCTTTCGACATATTACTCAAATGGATCTGGCATTTTTCGATAAGACTCCGATTGGCATTTCAACCACCCGTACCATTAATGATATTGAATCTATAAATGAAGTCTTTTCTGAAGGAGTGATTACCATATTGGCAGATATTTTAGGGTTGATAGCGGTTTTAATTATCATGTTCGTAGTAAGCTGGAAACTCACCAGGTGATTATTTACACAATGCCGTTCCATAATTATGCCATCTATTTAT
>CAYNIG010000496.1:0-1927 GCA_964396995.1 uncultured Saprospiraceae bacterium
AACTTTCTAAATACATTGATGATTCCTATCAGTTTATCAAACGGATCCGATTCGGAAATAGACTCCAGCAAATCACCCACTTCCCGTTTTGTTTTGTCGTGAAAGATTATACCTACTGAAGCTTTCTGCAGCAATACCTGAATTTCTTTCATTTCAGGTATGCTGAAAAATTCCTGGCCCAAAAAATCGGATTTCATCTGTACTACTATCTCTGATCTGTGTCCGAGCAACCTTTCAGTAAATCCGTAATGTGGTAAATTGGGACCTAATAAAATGAGGTCACCATTTTTATACTCCGAAATGTGATTCCCAATATGTCTCTTTGCGGAACCGGTTTTGACAAAGACCAATTCTATTTCCGGATGATAATGCCAAAATGGTTTTAGATTAGGTTCGGATTCTTCAAATTTTCTAAAGGTAAAGGACTGATTGAAGCTCGGCTCTATCAATTCCAGGACCGGCGGAACGCCCAGCATGCTTTTCATAATATTGTTGTATTGGGTTATAAAATCACAAAGTTCAATGTATACACATTAACCCGAAATGAATTAACAATAAATTTGCTTAAATGTGATGTCGAAAAAACGGTCAAATTATTATTTTCAAAAATTAGAGGGTTAATTCTAATCCATATTATGAAAATACATGCGTAGCAATAACCCTGCTTGCAGTCCCATCTTTGTTACATCATTTGTAACCAAATTATTCTTATTATATGAAAACCATTTTTTCAATTTTATTGTTACTGATGCTTAGCACAGCTTCAATAGCAACGCCTGAGTTTGAACTCAGATCATTAGGTAAAAGTATTATTATCAATCCGGCAGGATGGTCTGCTCCCGGGTTTGCGATTTTAATCAAAGATGCAGAGGGGGAAGTAGTTTTCAACAAAGAGTATTTCAATTCCTCCAAAAACAATCTGGTAAAATTGAATGTAGACCAGTTACCGGCTGGTGTATATGAAATTGCACTTACTAATGATTTCAAAATCCAGAAGCAGACCTTTTCTAAAAATGCGAAGGCTATTGTAATGACGGATGATATTAAAACCATTTTCAAACCAGTAGTTAAAACAAATGGCTCAGTAATCAAAGTAAACTTTCTTAATCTTGACCATCTCTCCTCTATTGAAATCCTCGACCCATCCAACCGTGTTATTTATTCCTCGGAGATAAATCAAATGCAATATGCAAAACAATTTAATCTCTCTACAGTTGTTCCCGGTGAATATACGGTGCATATTGTACAGGAAAATCAATCTTACTGGACCACAGTGGACATCAGGTAAAAAAGGACTGCTTTGTACCCGCGATAATCATACAAATAGAGTTTCAAGTAAGGTTTATTTTTACAACAAAAGGAGTCGACAAAGGTCGACTCCTTTTTGTCATTTTATTATCCCATTGCAAACCGAATACACCCCAAACTGATCTTTTGATATTCTCTTGTACTTTTTCTTAATTATAAAATCTTATTTTTAAGTTGTATGAAATCATTTTACACCATTACTTTACTTCTGTTGAGTAACACCTTCATGACCCTTGCCTGGTACGGTCATTTAAAGTTTTCAGAATGGAAAGGGTTCCAAAAACTAGGTATGATCTCCATAATACTAATCAGTTGGGGAATCGCATTATTTGAATATTGCCTGATGGTGCCCGCCAATCGTATTGGTTATGAAAAAAATGGAGGGCCTTTTTCGTTGGTACAGCTAAAAGTATTACAAGAAGTAATCACTTTGGTGGTGTTTACTTTTTTTACTTTGCTTCTTTTTAAATCGGAGACCATTAAATGGAATCATGTCCTGGCTTTTGGATTATTGATATGTGCCGTATGGCTGGTATTTAAAAAATAAACCAAATCACTATATATGTCGCAAGAGAACGCCTCAAATCACAACCTCATCATTTCCAATACTTTCAGTGCT
>CAYNIG010000497.1:0-1909 GCA_964396995.1 uncultured Saprospiraceae bacterium
ATTGCAGGCAAACCTGCGATCACAGAATATTGGACAAAGAGAAGAGCAGAGGTCATTGATTCCATTTCATTTTCAAATCCTATCTATTTACCTATTAAAGTAAACGCACCTCAAAGTATCGAAGCTCCAGGTATTTGGGTTTTGTCATGGTATATGGTCAATGCTAAATATAAGGTCAGTGGTAAGAGGATGATACAATGGATTCATTCTGACTCACATTTCAATGAAAACGGGAAAGTCGATAGACTGATACAATATATTGATAATGATAAGATCAAAGCTGCTATGAAAAAATAATAAAGCTCCAGCCAACTGCATTTAAATTTATCAGAAGGGCTTGATGAAAATAGTTAGTATAGTAAACTCATAATTTATGGATGATTGTTGTATGGCGATCATCCATTCTTATTTAAATGAATATCCAATCCGGAAGGAGCTGATTTGCATCACCAGGGCATAGTTCTATTATTTACCTGAAACTTTATTATTAGCCATTCAAGGCTCCAATTTTAAACTTTACTTCCTTAGTCACCTCTCCTGACTTTACCCATAATTTATGCTTTCCTCCAGGCAATTTGTATACAAATTGTAAACTGAACATATCGTAAAACCTCGTTTTGCCCAAGGTAAAATCATCAAAACCCCACTCTACATCATCATCTCCACTGTGAGTAACACTAAAACTAGATGTAAAATAATGCGAAGCTAATGCACCGGTAGCTGGATTGGTAACCGGATAGGTAGCTCCATTAATCGGATATACAATATTGATTGCCATGTTTTAATATGTTTATTTCAATAAAGTGTAATCTTTTTGTCAAATGTTACCTGGGATCAGATAAAATTCCACATCAATTCAGTAGATTTATAGCCTTACCTGATAAAAATTTCAAAATGATGAATAGAAGAAATTTATTAAAAAATATGGCGGCTGTACCAGCTGCAATGGCTGTTCCTCTTACCGAAATCCAAAGTAAAAAGTCTGTCCCTAAAATCAGCGCAGAGGGCCCTGTAAAAATTACTGATATCAAGACTATCCTTACTGCTCCGGATAGAATAAAGCTGGTAGTCGTAAAAGTGATGACCTCTGAACCCGGTCTCTATGGTATAGGCTGTGCCACATTTACTCAACGTGCCTATGTAGTAGCCACTGCATTAGAGAAATATTTAAAGCCATTTCTCATTGGTCGTAACGTAGACGAAATCGAAGATATATGGCAATCAAGTTATGTGAGTTCATATTGGCGCAATGGTCCTGTATTATTCAATGCTATGTCGGGTGTGGATATTGCTCTGTGGGATATAAAAGCCAAGCGTGCCAATATGCCACTCTACCAATTATTGGGCGGCAAAGTGCGTATGGGTGCAGATCTTTATTATCATGCATCCGGACTGGAATATGCAGAACTGGATGATAAAGTGGCAGCAGCAATACAAAATGGATACAGACATGTGCGTATACAGATGGGTCAGAAAGGAAATGCCAACTATGGTGCGCGAGGGGCTACCGGTACTCCTGCCAGTTCAGTCGGCTTACCACCGGAGCAAGCTGGTCCTACCGATCCCAAGATCATATTCGATCCTATGGTGTATGCGAGATCTGTACCAAAAATGTTTGAGCATATAAGAACCAAATTTGGTGAAGAAGTGGAATTATTACACGATGTACATGAACGTATTCCATTGAATGCAGCAATCAATATGTGTAAAGCGGTAGAGGAGTATCATCCGTATTTTATAGAAGATCCGTTCCCGCCGGAAGATAATGATCATTTCAAACTGTTGAGACAACAAACCAGTGTGCCCTTAGCTATGGGTGAACTATTTAATACTCAACAAGAGTTTTTACCATTAATCAAAGACCGGTTGATCGATTTTATTCGAGTTCATATTTCTCAGATCGGTGGCC
>CAYNIG010000498.1:0-1898 GCA_964396995.1 uncultured Saprospiraceae bacterium
TATTTTCCCGGAGATTTTATTTTAATTAATTGATTTAAAGAAACTGTCGTGTCAGTCACTTTAGTCCATCCGGACTGGCCCACTATCTGTACACGTGATATCATCCCAATCCATACTATAACCCATATTCTAAATACCATTTTCACCTTCAAATTATTTAATTCAAAAGTATAGATCGAATTTCAGGGTGTGGTGCGGATGTATAAGAGTTGACTTATTACGGCATCCCATTTTCATAAAGGATTCAATTTCAGCAGCATAATTAAGTAAATAAGTGTCGGGAATTTGACTTATTCGGGGAGTTTTCCTGATTTTAACTAATAGAAAGTGGAAATTTTATCAAACTATTCTTTTAATTCCCAACAGCATTCAATCGAGGTTTTAATTCTCCTCTGTGACATGAATAACAGTTCACCCGGGGTCTTTCACTTAACCCATTGATTGATTTTAACTGCGAAGAAATCAAATTTCCCATAGTCACCATATCTCTAGCGATTTGTTTCTTTTCTTTGGTATCAAGAGAAAAATCCTGTGTGTCATGGCAATGTCCACAGCTTACCCCAAGTGCCCTGCTCCATGCTTCCATAGCAAAGACCAGGTTTTCGGCAGGAAAGCCCCCCAACACTTTAAGATTTTTAAATACAGAATCGACGATAACTTGTTCCTTGCCTTTGATATCTTGATTGATTTGAGAAATATATTTATTTCTATCTTCTTCCAAATGGGTATTGGTCTTGATTGTGTTTTTCCCTGAAGTACAGCCATTCATGCTTGAAAAAAAAAGGACTATGCTTACGAAACAAAAAATAACAACATTTTTATTCATACATTAATTTTTTTAAATAACGTGTTACAGACTGATGAGACCAATTTGCAGTACTGGTATGTTTTATTACCAGGTTGCTATTTTTATCAATTATATAAGTGGTAGGCCAACTAGTGTTGTCAAAAAGTGTTGGTTTTTCAGCTTTGACAGCAGTGTAAAATGGAAGTGAGGATAAGGAATGTTTCTGAACAAAATGTTCTACCTGCTCTTTGCTTTCATTAGAGATGAACAGAAAAATTATGGGTTGATCCTTAGTCGCTTCAATTAATTTATTAAGTGAGGGCATTTCTTTTACACAAGGACTGCACCAGGTTGCCCAATGATTGATGAAGATTATTTTTCCTTTGAAAGAATTCAACCTAACTATTTCTCCGGATATCGATTTAAAGGAATAAGATAAGTCAGATACTGAAAGTTTGACCGAATATTTGGATTTTTTCAGGTTAGGTGGTCTTTTTTCATATTTGACAATGCTAACGCAAGAGGTTTCAAAAAAAAGAAAGAAAAAGATTTTACATAAAATCAAATAGGTAAAACTTTTATTTTTTGGTATCATTTCTATTTTGGATAACTAATTTTTCAGGGAACTTTAAAATCGCTTGAGAACAAAGTCTGAGCAGTTTTTAGATAAAGATTTTGTCTAAATTCATTGGGTTTTAAGTTATTCAATAATTTGGGACCATTAGGTCTTGTTTCTTTAATTATTTGCTGAAATCTTTCTTCGCTTAGTTTTACCTGTGTGCTATCGGAATACTCTGTGATTAACATCAAATCAAAATTTGCCAGAGTATCAGTTACTGTAGATAATAGTTGGTAGGATTTAATATATCCCTTATCAAGTGCTATATCCCTGTACACTTTCCAGTTGTTTTCATAAAAATACATGGACTCGTTTCTCTTTCCTTCCTTGATTTTTACAAAATCTATTAATTTGATTGTCGATTGGGTATAAACGGTGACACGACAGGCTATTAGAATAACTATTGTAACAAAATATTTCATATTAAATTTATTATTATTTTCATTTTATCGGAACAGGATAAACATATTTTTAAAATTTAGGATCATCGTA
>CAYNIG010000499.1:0-1887 GCA_964396995.1 uncultured Saprospiraceae bacterium
TCAAGTTCATTTGCCAATTCTTGATTTAATTCTGAGAAGTTATTGACAAAATTCAATGGATTCTGTATTTCATGCGCTATGCCGGCGGTGAGCTCACCAAGCGAAGCCATTTTTTCGGATTGAATCAATTGCTTTTGGGTAGCCTGCAATTTTTCGAGGGCAGCTTCTGCCTTTTCTTTTTGAACTTCGGTTTCTGCTTTTTGAGTTTGCAATTGATTGTATGCTTTTTTTCTGTGTAAATTATTGCGCCAGAGAAACAGGGCAGTGATAAATAAACATAACCCTATCGCAATGAGGCCATACAACTTCAATTGATTACGATATTCTTTATGATTCCTTTCAATTTCATCAAGCCGCATCTGTTCTGAAAATCCGAGGCTCTGAATGTTTTTTAACCGTTGCTGATTAAATAATTTGTCATTCAGTGCAATACTGAACTCAAGATATTTTATGGCGCTGTCAGGGCTGTTTTTTATTTTATAAGCGTTAGCTAAGATTTTGGCGGCTTCCAGCACTCCTTTTTGATAAGAGACGGATTGCCACTTTTGTATCACCTCGCTGGCATAATAAATACATGAATCAATATTTCCGGTTACTTTATATACTTGTGCAATTCCATTATGAGCTTCAACGATCGTTTTGAGAATATTGGTTTCCCTGGCTAGTGAAAGTGCACGGCGATAATGCAGTAACGCTGCAGGATAATTTTGTTTTTTAGCTTCGATGTTGCCCAATATCCAATATACCCAGTCCCATTTGCCACCATTATCTTTTAAATCCAGGTCATGGGATTTTTGTGTATAATATAATGCAGAATCAAGCTGACTTTGTAATTCATAGATCGAACCGAGGTTTGCATAACTTATTCTGGGGCTTACACCGATGGTGTTAAAAACATGAAGACTCTTCCAGGAATTTATTAATGCATTTTCAAAATCACCGGCATCACGGTAAGTAATAGACAGTAATACATAAGAAAACCCTGTTCTTTCATGGTCTTTTAAAATTTCAAATTGATGCAAGGCATCCAATGCATACCGAAGTGCATTTTCATAGTTTCCGGATGACCATGAGGCTGAACTCATAGCAAGCGTATTATTCGCAATTCCTTTTTGATATCCCATTTTCTGCGATAATTGCAATCCCAGTTTTCCATAGTATAATCCTTTTTCAGCTTCACTGAAAGCATAGGCAAATCCCAGGTCACTTAAGACTATTGCCTTAAGTGTGTCTTCATTCATATGGGGTAAAAGTGCTTCTAATGAATCACGATTGGAAAAATTAGTGAGTGACAATTCTCTTTTATTCAGGTTGTTTTCCTGCGAAAAAGACAAGAATGATAAGATGATACATAAAAATAAAAGCAGTACTTTTTTCATTACTCAGTTCTAAATTTGAAGCTTACAGAATATATTTATTGGCAGAAAATTTACCTTTACTACGTGAATAGTTACTCTAATTTAAGAATTATTACATGACTCAAAATGAGTTTGATTCTATCTCGACTATTAAGTTTTCAGTGGACTTTTATCAGGATGATTATGCGTTTACAGACAAAAAAACAATAAAGCATGATCCCTCTCCTTCCTTAGTCTCCACTTTCAACTCTCCACCATGCGCCTTTACAATATCATAAGACAAAGATAATCCGAGACCCGTTCCTTGCCCTGTTGGCTTGGTAGTAAAGAATGGCTGGAAGATCTTGTCTTTGATGGAATCGGGGATACCGGGGCCGTTGTCGGAAATGGTGATCGCGATTTTATTGGAAATGTACTTAGTATCAACTACGACGAGAGGAGAATAATTCGCGTGATTGCCCCTGACCCCAAAACCTGAGGCAGATTTTGGGGAACCGAGCTCTTGATCGTTTCGACTCAGACTTGGATC
>CAYNIG010000500.1:0-1870 GCA_964396995.1 uncultured Saprospiraceae bacterium
CGGCTTCATTTTTGCACCAAATTTATCTACATGGCCTCCAAAATAAGATATACTAAGAATACGCTCGAGAAAATCGAACAAATGTTGGAAGAAGCAGGATATGCAATCCGATACGAAAAAGGTAATTTTCAATCCGGCGCTTGTGTGCTGGAGAGTCGCCAACTCGTGATTATCAACCGTTTTTTTGAGATCGAGGGCAGAATCATTGCTTTCCTTGATATTATACCAAGGTTGCAGATCATTCCTGAGCTGCTGTCTGAGGCTACACGGAATCTGTATCACAGCATCATGCAGGAGTCTGAAAAAGAAGAATTAGTGTGACCTTAGAATTTTTAGGTACAGGAACATCTCAGGGTATTCCGGTTATTGGTTGCTCATGCCTGGTGTGTACCTCTCCCAATTCAGAAGATAAAAGAAACCGATGTGCGGCGCTGATTTCTGATCATGGAACAGCCTTACTTATTGATTCAGGACCTGATATCAGAGCCCAGCTACTTAGAGCCAAAGTATCCCATTTAGATGCTGTACTCATTACACATGAACATTATGACCACACCGGCGGATTGGATGATCTCAGGCCCATAGGTTTTAATTCAGACGGCATCCAACTGTATGCCCGGGCTAACGTATTAGAACAGATTAAAATAAAATGCGACTATGCGTTTGGAGAACAAAAATATCCTGGTGCACCAAAATTTAAATTGCATATTTTAGAGGGGATGGAAGAATTGACTTTTGGTAAAATTTCAGTCAGACCTTTACCTGTTAAACACGGCAACCTGTCAATATTGGGATACTGTTTCAACGATTTATTAATGTATATAACTGACGCTAATGGACTACCAGAACAAACTTTAAAATCAATTCAAAATATTGACACCTTAGTCATCAATGCATTACACCATACACCCCACCATTCTCATTTTACTCTGGCCGAGACATTGGAAACTATAGAAAAAATCAATCCACGGCAAACATACATTATACACGTAAGTCATCATATGGGTTTGCATCACGAAGTTAGCCATATGTTGCCTGAACAGGTTTTTTTGGCTTATGACACGTTGAAGATCGAAATATAGGTACCAGGATGTAACAGGATTCGTTTTTTTAATATTTTAATCGTTCATTTGTAAACTAAAAGACAATACTCATTGAATAGGTTGCAATACGAAAAAAGCCCTTATTTGCTTCAACATAAAGACAATCCGGTTGATTGGTACCCATGGAATAACGAAGCAATTGAAAAAGCCCGATCTGAGGACAAACCCATTTTGGTCAGCATAGGTTACAGTAGTTGTCATTGGTGTCATGTGATGGAGCACGAATCATTTAGTGATCTCCAGGTAGCTGCCTATATGAATGAACATTTTGTCTGTATTAAACTGGACCGCGAGGAGCGACCTGACCTGGATAAAATTTATATGGATGCAGTGGTATCGTTATCCGGAAATGGAGGTTGGCCTCTAAACTGCTTCCTGCTGCCCGATTTAAGGCCATTTTATGGTGGTACGTATTTCCCTCCTGTTCCACAGCACCAACGGCCATCCTGGATTCAGATTTTACATTTTATCATCCGCATATATAAAGAGCGCAGAGCTGACATCGAGGATCAGGCAGAGCGAATGCTGAATTATGTTAAAAACTCATCTTTCACACTGCGGCAGGTAGCACAAATGGAAAGTTCAGGGAAAGCGATGGATACCATTATGATTGATTTTTATACCCATTTATCTAAAAGATTCGATCGTAGTCATGGTGGTTTCGGAACAGCTCCTAAATTTCCGGGTACCATGACACTCAAACTCTTGCTTGACCTTTATTTTTACAATGCCAATAAAGTAGCTTTATCACATGTCCTTTTTACATT
>CAYNIG010000501.1:0-1865 GCA_964396995.1 uncultured Saprospiraceae bacterium
AGCAATTTTAATATCATTGTTGGCTATTGATCTTGGTGTGCTGAACAAAGACAGAACACTCAGCACTCAGGAAGCCATCAGGAATAGCATCATCTGGGTATCTATCGGACTTCTATTTAGTGTATTTGTATATTTTGCATACAACCGGCATTGGTTTGGTATAGGCATGGAAATTGGTAAATCCATAAGCGGGGCTTCGGCTATGGTGCAATATCTCTCGGGATATTTGGTAGAACTTTCATTGAGTGTGGATAATCTATTTGTGTTCGCATTGATATTTAAATATTTCACCGTACCCCTGTCTTCTCAGCACAGGGTATTGTTTTGGGGTATTGTAATCGCGTTGTTACTTAGAGGCCTCATGATATTCGGAGGAGTAGCATTAGTGCATCGATTCCATTGGATCGAGTACGTTTTTGCTTTCATCATTATTTATTCGGCTTACAGGATGTGGAAAAGTGGAGATGAAGACATGGATATTGAAGGCATGCCGGTGGTCAAATTGCTCCGAAAAGTAATGCGGGTTGTACCTTATTTTAAAGGGGATCAGTTTTTTGTGAAGGAAGCCAATCATTGGCAAGCTACACCATTGTTCGTGACCTTTCTGGTTGTTAATATAGCCGATGTAATATTTGCCTTTGATTCTATCCCTGCTATTTTTGCAATTACCCATGACGAATTTATCATATTCACCAGCAATATATTTGCCATACTGGGTCTCCGAAGCCTCTATTTTTTACTCATCGGTATGATGGACAAATTTGCCCATCTCAAGACATCATTGATCGTAATCTTGCTATTTATTGGTGTCAAAATGCTGATAAACGATATCTATACCATACCGAGTGGATTTGCTTTGCTTATCATTCTGCTTATACTGGGTGCAGGGGTCTATACTTCTTTACGCACCAGCTCCAAAACGATCAATCATTGATACCTGGAAAAACCAAGAGGTTTCATCATGATGGATTCTACTTTCTCCACTATTTTGCCATCTTTTTCGGAGGCATCCCGTGCTTTTACCCAATCGGGATCTACTCTAAAACTATCAAATGATTTTTTGGCAGCATCCTGACTTTCATGTGCCAGAAGGTATATTAATTTAGGTTGGTTACCATCCTTTTCTATTGACTTCCAGTATGCAATATTTGTCATACCGTGCTTTTTAAAAAGTTTCAGAGTGTGGTCTCTAAACCGGCTTTCTAAAGCAGGCAATTTACCCGGCAAACAATAATAACTACGTAATTCAAAAGTACGCATGGGGGATTTTATTGATTTTTTGACTTTAGGCGAAAAATCTTCAGAAACCAAAAAAATGCTTTCTATTGAAGCGAGAATTTTTCCATTCAGTTCAGATTCGGTACGGACTTTCTCCCATTCCGGATCAGCTATAAAATTTTTCCAGGAAAGATCCCTGCTTTCTTTAGTTGGATAGGAAAGTATATAATACAAATCGTTATTTTCCGGTTTGGTGGGAACCCAATAGCCAATATTTTTCATTCCATGTTTTTCAAATAGTTTGGTGGTATGATTTTGAAATCGGGCAATCAAATCAGGTAATTTACCGGGATTGCAATGGTAAATTCTAAGTTCGTAATAGTTTGCATCGGTTTTCTCCGGAAGATAATTAAATAGGTTCATCACTGTAAGAAAGGAAAGTACAAATAATGTCATGTCAATAATTTTACTTCGAAGATAAGATAATGTTTAATGATTTTGAATTCCAACCTTTTGGCCGAATTCAAATAAAATAGGTTGAACCCGGATCAGACCAAATCTAACCCATTTGAATGTACCGACGGCGAAATGATAATTAGGGTCTGCTGGGGAAATCATAAAAGATTGACGCCTATTGATTTATTGAA
>CAYNIG010000502.1:0-1852 GCA_964396995.1 uncultured Saprospiraceae bacterium
AAGAAAGTAAAATGTAAATAAAACTTTATTTAATTAACCAGCAGACCCTATTTAGTTGAAACCTATGCACCGGAATTTTATTTATGAATATTATTATGATAATTATCCATCTTAAAAACCTTTTTGAGCATACTCTACATATCAGCGATATACTTTTTCCTTTTCAAGACAACTTCAAAAACTACTCATCCTTCCTATATTTTCCTTTGGCATGTTGTTGATTTGCCTGGTACCTAATCCCATAGGAGAAATAATACAATTTAATTTCTCATTGCTGAAGATCAATTGCTGCTTCAAATAAAGGCGGATGCCAGAGTATTGATTTTCGTTTTTTCCAAAGTGATGGAAAAACGATATTATAACTTGTTTGTATTAAATTTTACTTTGCATTGCGAAGCTTACTGTGCTTGGAACTATAAAGAAAATAAATCACCAATCCTACCAGCATCCACACTAAAGCAGACAATTGAGTTCCTGATGGTAATCCAATGATCATGGCACCACATACTAACACTCCTAAAATAGGGACTATCGGGACCAAAGGTGTTTTGAATGGCCGGGCAATATTGGGATCTGTTTTTCGCAATAAGATCACTCCTATACATACCAGTACGAATGCAAATAAAGTACCAATCGAGGTGAGGTCACCGGCCCAACTCTCAGGGAAAAAGCCGCCAAAAATGGAAACAAAAAAGAACAAAAGGACATTGGATTTCCAGGGAGTACGGAATTTTTCATGTAAATCTGAAAATACTTTAGGTAATAATCCATCTTGTGACATGGTATAAAATACCCTAGACTGGCCAAGTAACATTACCAGTATCACAGATGAAAATCCGGCTAATATGGCAATAGTGATCAGCTTGGCCAACCATCCATATCCGGTCATATAAGTCTGAATCGCATACGCTACAGATGCTTCCTTACCCGCTTTTAAGAAATCAGCATACGGAGCTACTCCGGTGAGTACATGAGAAAATAAAATATACAATATGGTACAGATTACGAGCGAACCAAGAATGCCGATAGGCATGTCTTTGCTCGGATTTTTTGCTTCCTGGGCGGCGGTAGAAACAGCGTCGAAACCAATGAATGCAAAGAAAACAATTCCAGCCCCACGTAAGACTCCTCCCCAGCCGTGGTTAAAAAATCCATGATAAGTAGTACCGGGATCACCCTCGGGTACAAAATAAGGAGTGTGATTTGCAGGATTGATAAATCCCCAACCAATAGCTATGAATACCAATACAATGGCTACTTTGATAAAGACAATTATGGCATTTACAAATGCCGATTCCTGTGTTCCTTTGATCAGTACCATGCTGATCAATGCCAAAATTAAAAGCGCAGGAAGATTTACTATCCCTCTGCTAACCGCTGTCTCACCGGCTTGAAGTGTGGTAGTGACAATATCCTGGCCTTCCCGCGAGACTAAATATTCAAATGGTGAATGGCACCACTGGAATGGGATGGAACCACCAAAAATTTTATTAAGATACTGGCTCCATGCAATGGATACGGTGGCAGCTCCCAATGCGTATTCCAATACTAAAGCCCAACCAATAATCCACGCTACTAATTCACCCATAGTGGCATATGAATAAGTGTAGGCACTTCCGGCAATGGGAATCATCGAAGCAAACTCAGCATAACAAAGTCCGGCAAAAGCACAGCCAATGGCAGCTACAATAAACGACAAAGTCACTGCATTTCCAGCATGCCCACCTGCTGCTGCAGCTGTACGTACGAAAAGCCCTGCACCTATAATTGCTCCAATACCAAGCAATACCAGCGAGGTGGCATTCAATGTCCTTTTCAATGATTTTTCTCCACCCTCGGCTTGCACCATGAG
>CAYNIG010000503.1:0-1842 GCA_964396995.1 uncultured Saprospiraceae bacterium
TGAGCGCAACGCCGATGTAGTATATATGTCATCGTATGCACCCCTATTCGCACATGTTACCCGATGGCAATGGACACCGGATCTGATTTGGTTTGACAACCTTAGTTCTTTTGGCACAGCAAATTATTATGTGCAAAAATTATTTTCAAATTATAAAGGCCATAGTACCTTGTCGATAAAATCGAATAATGAAAATTTGATAGGCAAAAATGGGATTTATGGCTGTGCTTCTATAGATACATTACAGCATCAGATCGTACTGAAACTGGTAAATACCTCCGGTGAGGATAAAAATCTTGACCTGGATATAAAAGAGTTACACCTGGTAAAATCCGCAACAGAAATAGTATTGAACGCATCCGCTTTGTCTCAGTACAATACAATTGAAAAACCTGACCTGATCAAACCCATTTCTCAGGATCTGGATTGGGCCAAGATGAAAAATAAAATACTTTTACAAGCCAATACATTTAAGCTTTTAATCTTAAAACTCTGACAGCTTTGGATCTCAGAATAGTGATTATTCTATCCTTCAATAGCTTTGATACCTGGCAGACTTTTACCTTCCAGCATTTCTAGCATTGCCCCTCCACCGGTAGATACATAACTTACTTCATCATCCAGGCCGGCTTGATTAATTGCCGCCACTGAATCACCACCGCCAATCAGGGAATAAGCACCATTTTTTGTGGCATCCGCAACCGCATTGGCTACTGCTAATGTTCCCTTTGCAAAAGACGGCATTTCAAAAACTCCCATTGGTCCGTTCCAAAGAATGGTTTTTGATTTGGAAAGCACTTCTTTATATTGTTCCCTTGCTATAGGTCCGATATCCAGCCCCATCCAATCGTCCGGAATTTCATTGCTTTGGCAAATTTTATGATTTGCATTATCTGCAAATGCATCTGCAATAACAGAATCTACCGGTAATAAGATCAGCTTTCCTTTAGATTTTGCTTTTTCTATCAAGGTTTTTGCCAACTCTACTTTATCAGTTTCTACTAATGACTTTCCGATTTGCCCACCCAGCGCTTTCATGAATGTATAGGCCATACCTCCACCTATTAAAATCTGATCAGCAATGTCTATAAATCTTTCGATCAATAAAATTTTATCAGATACTTTAGCTCCACCTATAATTGCAGTAAAGGGTCGTTGTGGATGATCCATTACTTTGCGCGCATTGGACACTTCACTGTCCATTAAAAATCCAAAAGATTTTTTATCAGCGGTAAAACAATTGGATACTCCTACATTGCTGGCATGCGCACGATGGGCGGTACCAAAAGCATCATTGATATAAAGGTCTGCCAGGGATGCCCATTCTTGCGATAGAATGGGATCACATTTTTCTTCACCGGCTTCAAACCTGGTATTTTCCATTAACAGAACCTCGCCTGGTTTTAACCCAGCGGCAGCTTGTCTTAATTTTTCGCCTCTCAGTTCTTCACAAAACTGAACCGGCCTGTTCAGACAAATGGACAGGTGGTTTGTTAAGTGATTGATTGTAAACTTTGCTTTATCAATTGAACCGTCCGGCAATAGCTTTGCTTCGGGTCGCCCCAAATGAGAAAATAATATTACCGCACCCCCATGATCTAACACAAAGTTGATGGTAGGAAGTGCAGCCTTGATCCTAGTATCATCGGTGATGTTAAAACTTTTGTCTAACGGGACATTAAAGTCCACTCTGATCAGCACTTTTTTATCTTTAAATTCCAGAGATCTCATGAAAAAGTATTTACTGATTTACAAATTTCGAATTACAAAAGAAATTAGGATTACCTTTTACCAAGTGTGATTTTTGACTTTCAAATTACAATTTAATAGTACTTCAAACCC
>CAYNIG010000504.1:0-1837 GCA_964396995.1 uncultured Saprospiraceae bacterium
AATAAACTCGGATTACCAGGTATTTCTTTATTAGTGAGAGACAAAGGAGGAATTTATGTAGCCTCTGCAGGGAAAGCAGATATTGAAAAAAACGTTGACTTCAGGCCCTGCACCGTTGCGAAAGTAGCCAGCATCACCAAAATGTTTACCGGTGTAATGGTACACAAACTGGTAGAAGAAAATCAGATAAACTTAGATGATAAAGTAGACGAATGGTTACATCCTGTCATCCTGGAAAGGGTAAGAAACTGCCGGGGTGCCACCATACGGCAATTGATGAATCATACCACTGGCATATACGATATCATCTCCAGCACCGCTTTTTATTTATCTCTTTTAAATAATCCTGACAAAAAATGGACAGGTGAGGAATTGATAAAATTTGCCTATTCAAAAGCTCCCAAATTTGAATTAGGTAAAAGTTGCTTTTATTCTAATACCAATACATTACTCCTGAGTATGGTGATATCTAAAGTGACCGGTAAAAACCAGGTACAATTACTGCACGAGAAAATCCTGAATCCCCTTTCTATGTATGATACTTATTATTATTCACATGAAAGTTTGCCTTCTATCACAGCTCAGGGGTATTTTGATTTATACAATAAAATTTATCCCTGAGGAAGATCCGGAAGATCCTGCTAATGATCTAAGTCTTGGTGCAGGATTAATGAAAAGATATTTTAATCAACCACTTACTTCGGATAAATATGGCTATGGTCATACAGGCAGAGACCTAGGATATAGTGCCAATGCATTTTACTTTCCAAACTATGACATTACCTGTTGCTTTATTGTTAACTATGGCACCAATGCTGCCAGTGATCTTAGACAAAAGTTTTATGAGTTCCAGGATGAATTGACAAATGCTTTATTCGAATAATTTTATAAAATAATTATAGGGACAATAAAATGAAGTTGAATATGAAACAGTCACTTACTATCGCAAAATATGGAATAATGTTTATTCTCCAGTTTAAATTGATCCACATTTTCAGGATAAATATATTACGGAATATTAAAATTATTTTTTGCTTCATATTATTTTATACTATCGATTCTTCAGCTCAAAATGATTCTGTTCAGATGGTACATCTACTAAGAGATTATGTGTGCATACCATCCATACATGGTCAGGAGGGAACAGCAGGAAAATTGATTTCAGAATATGCTAAAAATAAAAATTTATACACTGAAGTATTATCAGATCACGATAGCAATTATAATGTAGTGATTTCTTTATATCCGCTCAAAGACAGAAAACCCAATATCCTATTCTTAAGTCATATTGATGTGGTGGATCCCGGCCCAGTGGAGGAATGGAATTTCCCTCCCTTTAATGCGGTAATTACCGGTGACACTATTTGGGGAAGGGGTACGTTGGACAATAAGTCCAATACCGTTATGCATTTATTTGCCCTATTGAATTTGGCAGCGACAGAAAATTCTCCCGATTATAAACAAAATGTCTCTCTACTGCTGGTATCTAATGAGGAGAGTGGAGGTGGCTATGGTGCAGAGTGGGTAGTACAACATTTTTTTGAATATCTCAATCCTGTATTGGTTATTGGTGAAGGCCCACATGGCATCAATCGTATTTTCAGTAATGCACCGGAAAAATTCGTGCATGTCATCGCCAATAGCAACAAAACCAAAATAGTACTTGAATTGGAATGCAATACTCCTGGCAAACAAGCACACGCCAGTTTGTCTTCACCTCATTCAGCCAATAATAAAATGATAGATGCTCTCTATGCCATTAAAAACAAAAAAGAAATTATACACTTTAATCCTACTACTAAAACCATGCTTAAAGAACTCGGCAGAACCCAATCCG
>CAYNIG010000505.1:0-1799 GCA_964396995.1 uncultured Saprospiraceae bacterium
ATTATTTGATTAATCAATACCGGCGCATCCATCATAAGATCAATAAGGTCGATTTCCGGGTGATCAGGTAGTAATTCAGAAATATCCTGAGCCATTTCCTGTAATTCGTAAAAGGAGAATTCCTGATCTCCCAATATTCCAATATCCACATCCGACTTACCTGGAATAAAATAAGGAGTAATCGCAGAACCAAAAATATAGGCAAATGAGACAGTCGGTTTTGTTTTAAGGTATTCGGTGATAAGATCAAAATTCATAATAACAGTCAATCTTAATTAAGATAAAGCATTATACACATTACTATTTATTACTAATACATTGATATTTTATATTGATAATACATGTAATAAACTTTAATAATCAACATATTATATTTTTAATATCTAATTTCACTAAGTACTCAATACTTTTTTGACGATACTCTCACCTATGGCCAGACCGGAAGTAGCTGCCGGTGAAGGTGCATTCACCACATGCAATATATTTTTACCACTGTGGAATAAAAAATCATCTACTATATTTCCATTTCTATCAATAGCCTGTGCACGGACCCCTGAACCACCTGCATCCAGATCTCCTGGTGTAATCTCGGGAACCAGTTTTTGAAGTGCTTTTACAAAAGCGGTTTTAGATAGCGAGCGATACATTTCGTAGGCACCGTCCCGCCAATATTTAGCTGCCAGTTTTCTAAAACCGGGATAGGCAAGTGATTCCATCACCTCTTTTCCATTGAATTTTTTCCAATTATAAGATTCCCTTCCCAAGGCAAATACAGCATTGGGGCCTGCTTCCACCCCTCCTCCGATCATAGAGGTAAAGTGTACTCCAAGAAATGGGAAATTGGGGTTGGGTATAGGGTAGATCAGTGTTTTCACCAGGTGATGGGCTGATGCTTTGAGTGTATAATACTCTCCCCTGAATGGGATGGTCTTGAGATCAAAATTCGGATCAGTCATACGGGCTATGGTATCAGAGTGCAGGCCGCCACAGCTGATGATTTGCCCGGCTTTGTATTCCTGATTTTGAGTACGTACTATCCACAGATCCTGATTCTGGCTGATGGATTGTACTTTTTGGTTTAATAAAAGTTTTCCTCCCTTCTGCTCTATTAATGCCTTGAGTTTCTCCGCTACTGTTTTGTAATTTATGATTCCGGCCTGGGGTACCCAAATGGCTTTTATTCCGGCTGCGTGGGGTTCTATTTCCTTTAATTCCTGAGCTGAAATTATTTTTAAACCATTCAAACCATTTTGAATACCCCTGTCATATATTTTTTGTAACCCTTCCAGTTCTTTCTGTTCTGTAGCCACAATAACTTTACCGCATATCTGGTGAGGGATATTATTTTCATTGCAAAATTGCAGCATCATTTTATACCCTTTTGCGCAGTTTAATGCTTTTGCACTGCCTGGTTTGTAGTAGATACCTGAATGAATGACTCCGCTATTGTGACCGGTCTGATGCGCTGCTACGAAAGATTCTTTTTCCAGGATGAGTATGTCAGCGTCAGGCTTTATTAATTGAAGATTGTAGGCAGTAGATAGGCCGACTATACCTGCCCCTATGATGATGTAATCGTGAGTCATTAATGTTTTTCTTTTTTTTTACCGTAGAACATGCTTTAGCTTGTTTTGTTTTATTTACGGTAGAACATGCTTTAGCTTGTTTTGTTTTTTTTACCGTAGAACATGCTTTAGCTTGTTTCGGTCATAACAGCCTAAAGGCTATTCTACGGTGGTTTTTGGTTTTTACCAGATTTGGTTTTTTTACCGTAGAACATGCTTTAGCTTGTTTTAGTT
>CAYNIG010000506.1:0-1791 GCA_964396995.1 uncultured Saprospiraceae bacterium
AAGAGACTTCAACGAATATCTGTGATGCTATAGTGCCCTCGCCTACATTTTTATTTTCTTTGCAAGAGTGAATTATAAGATGGAGAACAATTAAAAATCCCAATATACCGCCCCTTGACATACTAATTTTCATAAAAAACAAAGATATAAGATGAAAAATTGGAAATACAATAACATGATAACTTTTTCCCAAGAAATCGCAACTGAAAGAAGTCTAATGAAAGCCTGCCAATTTATAAATATAAATTGATAAAATTGCTTAACGATAGTCCTTTGACATCCAATTTTAATAAACAAGGTAGGATGCATAATGTTTTTACTCTCCCTAAACCCAAATTTCACACAGCATCAAATTGACAGGTAAAGACTCTACTCAAACGTTTTCGTAATATGATTTTTTCTTTAGAAAAATTAATGGTATTTTCTTTAATAGTGTTAATTTCGTATGCTTTAAGCTAGGATACTTTGACATTTCGTGAGTAGGAGATATTGGTCTTCAGGATGAAATAAACCTAAAATCATAAACTCTGATAAGTTTGACAATGGTATGAGTTAAAACTGAAATATTAAATTGAATCTCTTTTAATAAAAGATAAATAAAAATGAAATCTAAAATGTTAAAACAAAAATTGATTGGGGCCGTGTTCACTTTTTTACTTATGATGATGAGCCAAATAATGTTTGCTCAAAATGTCAGTGGAAAAGTTACCGATGCTAGCGATGGAGAACCCTTGACGGGTGTTTCCGTACTGGAACTAGGTACCACCAATGGTACCGTTACCGATGCTGATGGAGTTTATTCACTCAAGTTAAATTCTGCCTCAGCAGTACTTGTATTTTCCTATATAGGATATAGTACTAAATCTATTAGTGTGAATGGCCAATCTGAGCTGGATGTGGTCATGGACTTCGGCACATTGCTAGATGAGGTAATAGTTACTTCTCTGGGTATTAGTAGGGAAAAAAAATCTCTTTCTTACTCGGCACAAGGAGTTAGTGCTTCTGAAATGAAACAAGCCAGATCTACTAATATACTCAATACTTTGTCGGGTAAAGTAGCTGGTCTTTCCATTACAGGCTCTGGTGAAGGTGTGGGTGGAGGATCCAAAGTTTTATTACGTGGAAATAGGTCTATAAGTGGTAGTAGTCAACCACTCTATATCGTAGATGGTATAGTTATGAATGGCGACATTCGAAATCTGAGCCCTGACGATATAGAAGAAATATCTGTATTAAAAGGCGCTAATGCCGCTGCTTTGTATGGCAGTAGAGCTAATAACGGTGCCATAGTGGTGACTACTAAATCTGGTAAGGGTGCCAAAAATGGGGTGAGCACATCCCTTGGCATAAACTTTTTGGCAGAATCTCCCATACATCTTTTAAAGTTTCAAAATGAATATGGCCAAGGCTCTGCAGGTAATTATGCAGCTGCTGCTACTACCTCGTGGGGGCCTAAAATGACCGGTCAATCAGTACCACATTGGACCAATAATCCCAACCACCCTGATTTTGGAAAAAGTTACCCATTGAGTCCTCAGCCCAATAATATAACAGACTTTTTTCAAACTGGTCAAAACTTAGCTACCAATCTGGGTGTAAACATTAAAAATGATAAAACAAATACATTCTTATCTTATACCTATACTGATGCCAAAGGCATTATTCCAAAAAACAATCTGAATAGTCACAATTTGGGATTGCGTGTAAATACCCAACTAAATGGAAAACTATCTGCTGATGCTAAAGTCAACTATATCAGAGATAATTTTTCAAATATATTAAGTCAAGGGG
>CAYNIG010000507.1:0-1789 GCA_964396995.1 uncultured Saprospiraceae bacterium
TGTCAATTTTGATTAAACTTCCAACAAATGCTTCAACTATAGCGTGCACTCCAATGAATACCCCAAATATGGACTTTCTTCCGGCATAGGTTTGAATAGCATCGATGATGATACCTGAATCTTTAGGCACACCGGGACCTGGTGAGATAAAAATACAATCAAAATCATTTAAATAACTCACCGGTACTTCATCATTTCGCACCACTTTTATTGAATGCCCTGTAAGTTCTCTCAGATATTGTACCAGGTTGTACGTAAAAGAATCGTAATTATCAATCATTATTATTCTCATCTCCTTTTGTTTTATATTGACTCAGCCCGTAGCATTGCGGTACGCAAGGCTCCAAGTTTGTTATTTACTTCCTGCAATTCGGATTCTTCCACACTGGATGCAACAATTCCTGCTCCCGCCTGGTAATGCAATACATTGTCTTTACTCAGGAAAGAACGGATGGTGATGGCGTGTACCAGTGATCCATCAAAACCGGCAAATCCTATAGATCCACCGTAATAATTCCTTGCTTCGGGTTCGTATGTTTTTATCAATTCAATAGCCTTGTACTTTGGAGCACCGGATAATGTCCCGGCAGGGAAGGTATCACCAAATACTTTAAACATATTAAAGCCTTTAGTGAGTCTGCCTTCAACATTGGAAACCAGGTGGATTACATGACTAAAATATTGGATCTCCTTCAATATTTTGACTTCTACTTTGTCTGAATGTATCCCCAGATCGTTGCGGGCCAGGTCTACCAGCATGATGTGCTCTGCATTTTCTTTAGGATCCATGGCGAGTTCTTTGGCTTTTAATTGATCCAAATCATCATTGCCTGTTCGCTTGTATGTGCCTGCGATAGGATTTACTGTAGCTATACCTTTATGGATCACCAGTTGAGACTCTGGAGAAGATCCAAATATTCTATAGCTGCCCATATCAAAATAAAAAAGATAAGGAGAGGGATTTACACTGCGCAAAGCTCTGTACACATTAAAATCATCACCAGTAAAACTTTGCTTAAACCTACGGGCGAACACTACCTGGAATACATCTCCTATTTTGCAATGGTATTTTCCTTTAGCCACCAGATCACGGTATTCCTGGTCAGTCAGGGAACTGGACTCTGCTCCTTGCCGGGCGAATGTAAAAGTCTGGCCAGCAGTATGGTGTTGAATCCATGTCTCTATTTTATCTATCGTTTTTACATTTTGATCCAAGTGATTTTCAAGTAAATACATTTCATCTTTAAAATGATCAATTGCAAGTATATACCGATAAAGAATAAACTTGGCATCAGGTATTTCGACTTGTTTCTTAGCTGCATCAAAAGTCAATGTTTCAAAATATTGAATTGATTCAAAATTAAAATGTCCAAATATGCCATTGGTAAGTTTATAGGACCCATCCATTATTAATTCGAATGAATCCATAAATGACTGTAAATGCTCTGAAAACTGGTGCCTGTCTTTACAATCATGCCTGACGGAATTCTGACCAGGTAATTGAACAGTGACTATCCCGTCCTGGATTTCTATTCCGGCCAATTTTCCAAGGCCAATATATGAATTACAATTTTCTACAGACCTGAAATCCGTGCTTTCCAAAAGCATGGATTCATCAAAATGATCCCTTAGTTTGAGGTACAGGTGTACCGGGGTCACCGTATCGGCCAATTGTTTTTTGCTGGTGCTATACAATTTTATTTTAGTCATTATATTTTCATTCAAAAAGTAAGTAAATTAAAAACGGCTTGTCGAAGTGAACCGACAAGCCGTTTTATATATCATGTAT
>CAYNIG010000508.1:0-1759 GCA_964396995.1 uncultured Saprospiraceae bacterium
CAATTCAAATACAAAATCATATGAAACAAGAAGAGATTCATGATTACATATCCCAGCATTCGTCAGGTAAAGTAAAAGTGGCCATTGCGGATACAGACGGGATACTTCGGGGTAAATACATGAGCACTGAAAAATTCTTATCAGCCCTCACAACTAATTTTGGTTTTTGTAACGTAGTATTTGGCTGGGATGCCGCTGATATGGCTTATGACAATATTTCTTATACCGGATGGCACTCGGGCTATCCGGATGTGCCTGCCCGGATTGATATCAATACCTTTAGGAAAATTCCCTGGGAACAAGACATTCCATTTTTTTTGTGTGATCTGATTAGTGATGAAAATCATAGCAATGAAATTTGTCCCAGGAGTTTATTAAAAAAAGTAATGACTCGTGCTCACTCTATGGGATTTAAACCTAAATTCAGCCAGGAATTTGAATGGTTTAATTTTGAAGAAACTCCAGCTTCTGCACATCAAAAGCAGTATTCAGGATTAAAGCCTTTAAGCCCCGGGATGTTTGGTTACTCTATTCTCAGGTCTTCCTTGCGAAACGATTTTTTCTCCGCTATTTTCGAACAACTCAAAGAATTCGATATCCCATTGGAAGGATTGCATACAGAAACCGGACCTGGTGTATACGAAGCAGCGATTGCTTATTCAGATGTATTGGAAGCAGCTGATCGGGCAACCATATTTAAGACCTGTGTCAAGGAAATTGGATATAAACTCGGCATCATGCCCACTTTTATGGCCAAATGGAATGAACACTTACCTGGTTGTAGTGGTCATGTTCATCAGTCATTATGGAATGAAAATGAAACAAAAAACCTCTTTTATGCCAGCGAATCCAATGATCAATTAAGTGGAATTGGTAAACATTACATGGCAGGTCAATTGTACTGTCTTCCGTATATTTTGCCCATGCTGGCACCTACTATAAATTCCTACAAAAGATTGGTGGAGGGAGCCTGGGCACCCACCACATTAACCTGGGCTGTGGATAATCGAACGGTTGCCTTGCGTGCATTACCCGGGAGTGATAAGTCATGCAGATTGGAAACCCGGGTGGTAGGATCCGATGTAAATCCATACCTGGCTATGGCTGCCTGTCTGGCCAGTGGATTGTATGGTATCCAAAATAAACTGCTATTGCAACCCCCCACATCAGGAAATGGATATAAAGATACCAGTCATGGTATTTTACCTTCTAACCTATGGCAGGCAACACAAAACATGAAGAACTCAGTAATTGCCAGAGATTTATTCGGTGATACCTTTGTAGATCATTTTGTACATACCCGTGAATGGGAATGGAGACAACACGCAAAAGCCGTCACCGACTGGGAACGAAATCGATATTTTGAAATAATTTAATTATAAATTAGTATGATATTTGATCAAATAAGACAGTTTAATTTTCCTACTATCATCAGATTTGGTGCACATGCTACAGATGAATTAGCACCTTATTTAAAACAACATAATTTATCACGACCGCTGATAGTCACAGACCCGGTGATTTCACAACTTGGTTTCTTTAAAAAATTAATACATTTTTTGGGACAATCAGGTATTTCAGTTGAAGTGTATTCAGGCATTCATAAGAACCCTGTAAAATCTGATGTTTACAATGGAACTGCTGTTTTTGATACCTTCAACAGAGATTGTATAGTTGGTATAGGAGGTGGTGCCGCACTGGATGTAGCCAGGGCCATTGTATTACAAATTAACCATCGTGAAGATTTGTTTAAATACGA
>CAYNIG010000509.1:0-1717 GCA_964396995.1 uncultured Saprospiraceae bacterium
ACAGGCAAAAAACCTTCCCAGTTCCGCATTATTATTCCCGTTATCGGTAACCATTCCCGGGGCCAAAAAGCCAGTAGTCAGAACAATTCTTTCAATTAATGAAGAAGATAAGAGTATGACTTTTGCTGGCGATATACCTGTGGGCTCTAAAGTACGTTTTATGAAGGCAAACTTTGATAAGTTAACGATGGCTGCATCAGAGGCTGCTCACCATACAATGATGGATGAAAACACCAAGCCAGGCTTCTCTTTATTAGTAAGTTGTGTAGGACGAAAGCTTATCCTGGGCGCAAGAACAGATGAGGAAGTGAAGGCCGTGAGCAAATCATTTGATACTAAAACAATACTTGCTGGCTTTTATTCTTATGGTGAGATTTCACCTTTTAATGAAGGCGGCAGTTGCCAATTACACAATCAAACAATGACGATTACATCTTTTTACGAAAGCTAATTCATCAACAATTAAGACTAAATCATGTACGGAATAGTAAATAAAGCAATACAGGACCTTGTTACTGAAAAATTTGGTGAAGACGAATGGGAAGCAGTAAAGGAGAAAAGCGGTGTGGATGTAGATTTTTTTCTCAGCAACGAACCCTATGATGATGATATAACTTATAAACTGGCAAGTGCGGCTTCTGAAGTTTTGGGTATCTCTGTCGGGTATGTTCTAAATGCATTTGGTGAATGGTGGGTGTTAAGAACAGGGAAAGAAAAGTATGGTGGCTTAATGGCAGCAGGCGGTAATAGCCTGAAAGAGTTTTTAGTAAATCTGCCATTATTCCACAATCGAATCATGCTGATGTACCCCAAGCTCACTCCACCGGAATTTAAAGTAAGTGATATTGAAGAAAATTCTATACATGTGCATTATCATTCAAAGCGGGAGGGACTACAGGAGTTTGTAAGGGGGTTATTGAGTGGTTTGGCTAAAATGTACAATGTGGAAGCAGATATAGAACTGATACAAACCCGTGACGAGGGCGACTCACACGAAATATTTAAAGTAAGCTGGTAATAAATGAACCATCCCTTTTTATTTAACGAATCACAGTTTAACCGGCTGTTCCCCTTTTATATTTTAATAAACAGGGAGCAAAAAGTTATTGCGCTGGGGAAGTCAATAAGCAAACTCTGTGATTTAAAAAAGGGGCAGTCGTTTGCAAATTATTTTTCTATTCCCAGACCGTACACTCCCATTAATAGTTTTAATGACCTGTTGGTATTACAAAATCAATTGGTCGTTTTAGAATCAGAAGATGCAAAAAAAATCCTGCTACGTGGGCAGTTTGAATACCTGGAGGATACAGATGAGATATTATTTGTTGGTTCTCCCTGGTTCGGTTCCATGGAACAGGTAACAGAAAACAACCTGGTAATAGATGATTTTGCCCGCCACGATCCGCTGATCGATCTGTTGCATGTAATGAAGTCGCAGGAAATCACTAATGAGGATCTTAAGCAACTTATTGCTACAATCAATAAACAGAAAAATGATCTGAAAAAAGCAAACAAGGAAAATCATGATATTGCATTGTTTCCTACCCAGAACCCGGACCCGCTGATTCGTATAAATTTTTCCGGGGACGTTATCAGAAATAATCCTGCAGCGGCAAAACTGGATTTTTTTGAATTTGAAAAAAAAACGTATCGTAATGATGAATTTTTTATTCTGCTGGTAGAAAGAATAGATAAGTCATTTCCCCGGTGGATAATT
>CAYNIG010000510.1:0-1641 GCA_964396995.1 uncultured Saprospiraceae bacterium
TATCAATGCGTGTTTTCTATCTTCCTCATTATAGGAAGGGAGGTGTTGTCTCACCAGATCCATTGCATTTTCTCTCAGCGTACCAGACGGTTCTTTTGTGCCCGGCCAACGTTCAATCTTTCCATTCACAGGATCAGGGGTTTCTTTTGTGATATTGGCAACTTGCAATGCTTTGCTATTTACCCACGCATTATGTCCATCCATCGAGGTGATGTATACCGGTCGGTCAGGAATGATGCTGTCGAGGGTAGTCTTTAATGGAGATCCATTTGTGAAAGCTGCCAACCAAAGATTTTCTCCTCGAATCCATTTCTTTTCAGGATGCAGACTCGCGTATATTTTAAGGCTATCCAGAATGCTTTTTGGGGACTTGAGATCTACCAATCCACATTCTAAAAAAGCAAGACCACCACTTACCGGGTGTATGTGGGCGTCGGTGAATCCCGGCAATACCTGTTTTCCTTCCAAATCAAACACTTTCGTATTTTCAGTATTCAGGTTCATGATGTCCTGATTTTTACCCAGTGCAACGATTTTACCATTTTTTATAGCTAAGGCTTGTACACTATCCTTATTTTCATTCATAGTGTGTATATTTCCATTTATTAATATGAGATCGACCCCGGGGCCCTGACCGCAGGAGAGCAGACCTATAAAATATACTAAGGTAATAAATGGAGTCTTATTCATGAATCTAAACCTACTAAAATTTGTTGACTTTCAAGGCAGGTATCAATCCTTAAATGGATTAATACCTGTATTTTAAAATTCTTTTATAGGTATTTGTAAAGCCTTAAACCCGGAATGGATAGGGGTGAAGACTAGTATTTTATAATATGTCTCCGCTGCGCATTTTTTGGATAATACGGGGTTTTAAGACCCCATTTGCAATCAAAAAATAAACAATCTCTTAAATTACAATATTATTCTAAATTTGACCGCTGAATAATTAAGAAAACTTATAAATCCAAGTATGGATTCTACTCGATCAAACCACTCTAAATGGACACTCGCAGGAGTACTTATTTCACTGGGAATTGTATTTGGAGATATAGGTACCTCTCCATTGTATGTAATTCAGGCCATTGTAGGAGATCGGGAAGTAAGTAAGGAATTGATTTACGGTGGTGTGTCCTGTGTATTCTGGACTTTATTGATAGTGTCTACTATCAAATATGTGTTTCTGGCCTTAAATGCTGATAATAAAGGGGAAGGGGGCATATTTGCCTTGTATGCGAGGGTAAGGAGGTATAATCCCAAATTGGTAATTTATCCGGCCATGATAGGGTGTGCTACCTTGATTTCAGATGGATTTATTACCCCTCCTGTTTCTATTTCATCGGCAGTAGAGGGAATACATGTCTTATATCCTTTTATGGAAATTAATACTATACCCATTGTATGCGGAATATTAATTGCCTTATTTGTGTTTCAGCAAGTAGGCACCCAAGTGGTAGGTATGGCGTTTGGGCCAATCATGACAATATGGTTTGCTATGTTAGGTATATTGGGAATTAAAGAATTAATGCATTATCCTCAAATACTGCAAGCTATCAACCCAGTCTCTGCAGGTGATTTATTGACACAAGATCCCAAAGGCTTATGGTGATTAGGTTCGGTCTTCTGATGCACCTCCGGAGG
>CAYNIG010000511.1:0-1619 GCA_964396995.1 uncultured Saprospiraceae bacterium
CAGAAGATGGACTTTTCATCATTTCCATTCTTGCTATTCTATTGGTTTTACTCAATCTTGGATATGGTGCTGTGAATCAGGATTTATACTCCAAGTGGTTTCCGATTTTAAATCTGTTTGCTTTTGCTTTTCTATTTTGGCGAATCTTTATTAATTGGAAATCAAGAAAATTGCAGACCAGGTACTATGCCGGGCAGACTTTTGTGCTGGCTCTTACCTTGTTAGCCATTTTAAGTGAGTTGTTTTTCCATAAGCTCCTGCTGCAAATAAAAATTACCACCAATACTTCTTTGTCGTCCTTGATTTATCATGCTATTTTTCTTTTTCTTTTTCTGGAAGAAGTTTCCAATAGGTTATTTGCAATCAAAAGAACGGCTATCAATGGTCCATTTCTGTTGATTATCAGTTTTGTGTTCATCATCCTTATCGGAAGCCTGTTATTAATGTTGCCAAGTGCTACCACCCGGCCTATTTCATATGTAGATGCCCTATTTACTTCAACCTCTGCCGTATGTGTGACTGGTCTAGTAGTATTGGATACAGCTAAGGACTTTACCTTATTTGGACAATGGGTAATTCTTTTTTTGATTCAAATGGGTGGATTGGGCATTCTTACATTCACTAATCTTTTTGGATTGATTTTTTCAGGCAATACCACTTTTCAAAATCAAATGATGATACAAAGCATGCTGAATGTAGATAATTTGAATGATGCGCTCAAAGCCCTGGTAAGGATCGTCACCATTACCCTGACCATTGAGGTCATAGGAGCATTATTGATATTTTTTACTGTAGACCAAGGAATCTTTAATTCAGATTGGTCTCGTTTGTTTTTCTCCTTATTTCACTCCATCAGCGCTTTTTGCAATGCCGGATTTTCTACTTTAGGCAACGATGGTTTATATCATTCATCGGTGAGGTTTGCCTATAACTTTCAATTGTTGATTGCCATACTCATTGTATTTGGCGGAATAGGCTTTGGAATATTATTAAACTTACTGCAATTTATCAAAGAGAGTGCACTAAAATGGTACAGCAATGTGGTAAAACATAAACCGTATCGGCATAAGCCCCAAATAATAAATCTAAATACCAAGATTGTGGTGACCACCACGGTACTGTTACTACTTACAGGAACCGTTTTTTATTATGCATTTGAATACAACAACGTATTGGCAGAACATTCTACAGCCTACGGTAAAATAGTGCAAAGTTTTTTTGGTTCGGTAACCCCCAGAACAGCAGGATTTAATACGGTAGATATCGCCCAACTTACTATACCCACCTTAATGATTTATTTGTTATTAATGTGGATTGGCGGATCACCTGGAAGTACTGCCGGAGGGATTAAAACCAGTGTCTTTGCCGTTGCTACTTTAAATATTTTAAATGCCATTCGGGGAAAAGAAAGACTGGAAACAACCAACCGGGAAATAGAAATTACATCAGTAAACAGAGTATTTGCCATAATCTCTTTGTCATTGATTGCAGTGGGTGCTTCTATCACCCTGATCATTATAAAAGACGGGCATAAATTTGATTTGCTGAAAATTGCATTTGAATGTTTTTCTGCTCTGGGCACGGTTGGGTTAAGTATGGGTATTACACCTAATCTGACC
>CAYNIG010000512.1:0-1611 GCA_964396995.1 uncultured Saprospiraceae bacterium
TCAAAGACCAATAGACCGGTTTTTGTCTTTGCAGACCAGTTCCATGCTGGTCAGTATCGGGGTTGCGTTAGGTTTGGTTTTGCAGACAAAGAAAAAAACAAGCTGGTCTCTTCCTTCTATATCTGAATTAAAATCGATCCTTTCAAAAGGATTGCCCTATGCTTTGATCTTTATATTGATGGTGCTGTATTGCCGTATGGAACCGGTATGGATAGATCAGCTCAGGCAGGATGGCCAACTGCAATCGGGTTTGTATGCCGCGGCGTACAGGTTGCTGGATGCAGCCAATATGATGGGCTTTTTATTCGCAGGATTGTTATTACCTATGTTTAGCTCCAGTGGTAAAAAAACCGACGAAATACAACCCTTATTCGAACTGGCCATGCAGATGATGTTTCCCATTTCAGTAGTGATTGTCGTAGTGATTGCATTTAACAGTGCGTATATCATGGAACTGTTGTATCATCAGGATCAGGGTACATTATTAATTATCGTCATCGTAAATCTATTACCCCTTACCATAAACTATTTATTCACTACCCTGGTCACCGCTGCGGGCAGGATCAGCCATATGAATGCTTTATTTATCATCAGTATTATCATCAATATTCTTTGTCATTTAATATTGACCCGGCCTTATGGAGCAATAGGTGCTGCCTGGTCGGCATTGATTACCCAGGTGAGTACCGTCCTGATTTTGGGATATTTTATTCATACGAATAAATTAGCGGTTATCAACTTTAATGTCTTAAAATTCATTCTGCTTAGCTTGATTTCTGCCATTGCAATTGGATGGTTGACCGATCAGTTAAACATAGGATCAGAATTTAAAATATTCCTGCAAGGTGTATTGATTCCGGTGATCTGGGCCGGATTTGGATGGATACCTTTAAAACAGATAAGTTACATATTTAAAACACATAGAACACCTGGTTAAAACACATACTAAAAATTGACTGGAACAGATAGCACACGCAGAGAAAAATTCCTGAGTATTCTGATTAGGATCATTTCCCCATTATACTTTACCTTAGGGTATTAATTGCAAATATGACTTTATCCTTAAGATATCTTATAGTATTAACCATTCTGCTGAGTTGTGAAAAACAACAAAGCAACGGAACAGTCACCTATACCCATACTTTTCCCACACAGGCAGATAAAAACAAGGAAGGAGTGACGGAGCTTAGTCTTGGTAGCCGATCTTATTTCTATTTTAGTAATCAGGTATTTACAAAACTTCCTACCGATTTCTGGTTTTACCATGCCGTGACTGACACCTGGATACCCAAGGCCGATTTTCCGGGTAAAGACCGTATTACCATTCATCTTCACCTGGCTAATCAATCAGTATATGCCGGCCTTTCGAAAGTGAATACACCTTCTGCGCTCAAAGACTGGTTTCAATACGATACCACCGCCAATACCTGGGCACAGAAAGCATCCTTGCCTTACCGCTTACCCTCATCTATGGAAATCACCAAAGCATCCAATGCAGGCAAAATCGTGTTTGGTTGTGCGTATGACCTCACCGGCACCAGCCTATGCCCGCTAGTATATAATGTAACTAATAATAGCTGGAGCAGGGATAATATGAATTGTGATTCGGTG
>CAYNIG010000513.1:0-1602 GCA_964396995.1 uncultured Saprospiraceae bacterium
CAAAAAACAAATTTGGGGTATTTATTTTGCCACTGAAATGAATTTTTACTAAGTGTTCTTTGTGGTCTTAGTGGTGAATTTGTAATACAACCTCCCTATTTTAACAACACCTGCACATCTTCATCGGGCTCTATATTATTCATCTGCACCAGTATATCACTATATCGCGCCCGTACATAGGAGCTCATTGGTTTTATGGTGTATTTTTTGGGATTGGGCAGGCAAGCTGCAATCATAGCCGCCTCATTTCGGTTCAGGTCTTTGGCTGATTTATTAAAATACGATTTGGCTGCAGCTTCTACTCCAAATATACCGGGTCCCATTTCCACTGCATTCAGATACCGGGAGAGAATTACTTTTTTATTCCAAAAAGTTTCGATCATAAATGTAAAATATACTTCCAGCCCTTTGCGTATAAAATTCCTTTTCTGCCAGAGAAATAAATTTTTAGCCACTTGTTGACTTATGGTACTGGCTCCTTTTGTTTTCTTATGTTTTCTTTTGTTGTATTTCAGGGCGAGTTTGATTGCTTTTATATCAAAACCGTCGTGATCGGGAAACAACTGGTCTTCACTTGCCATTATTGCCAGCTTCATGCTTGGGCTGATCTCGGAATAGCTTACATAGTCCCTTTTTAACCCATATCCTGAAAACAAACTGCCTAACTGAGTAAAAGTAAGTGGCGGATTGATAAACCAATACAGGATTACAAATACCCACTGAAGCAGGTAAAGTGATAAAGCTGCTCTGAATGTATAAATTGAAAATTTTCTAAGCGATGGAAATTTTGAAAAATAAAACACATAAGCCGATACAGCCAGTGCAATCAACACCAGGAATAAAGCGCCATACTTTACTAATGGTTTTAGATCGGCCCAGCGGTCTTTTAATTCCGGTATATATAAGTATAAGAAATAAAAAAGCTGAAATAATAACAAACCGCCGCCCACTATAGCTGCCTTGATCCAGAATACATCAGATTGGGTTGCTTTTAGAATAGATTGCCGGATCCCGGGAATAGACATATTTTATAAAAAGCAATTTTACAAAATATACCGTGAATTTTCAGAACAAGACTACAATTCACCCAAACTGGGCTTCGTAAATTAGCCCGGAAAGGGTACTCTAATCCATATTAAATGAAAATGGTATACGCCAATCTGTCTTTTGATTTGCCTTATCATAGTCAAACTAAGACATACAGAATTATTTATGAAACAGGTACCCTATGCTACCTTCTTTACTTCAGCCAGGTAAGTCATTCCTTTAATTCCCAACACGGAATCAGGAGCATTGATATGTAATGTACGCGTTTCGCATACGGCCAATTCTGATTTTAATACCCATCCGGTACATTCTTTAGATATTATATAGGCCCAGTCGCCTTCCTCTTTTATCACACCCATCCATATACCCGGAGTGATGGTTTTGAGCACAGGTGAGTCGCTCTCAGGGCTAGCATGTACTGCTGCCCGGATCGATACTGCGTGCCATAATATCTTATTCATCATTTCTTTATTTTAGTGTAAAGAATCAACCAAATGTCACCCGATTTTAATAGTTAACGTTCGTCAATTAGACTAATATTTGATTTCAGACGAT
>CAYNIG010000514.1:0-1599 GCA_964396995.1 uncultured Saprospiraceae bacterium
AACGGGTTTTGAATTTCATGGGCAATGCCGGCGGTGAGTTCGCCGAGGCTGGCCATTTTTTCAGATTGGATGAGTTGGGATTGTGTGGATTTTAAATTGGATAATGTTGATTCTAAAATCTGATTGGTTTTTTGTTTGTGCCGATTGTTGCGATAGAGAATAAAGATGATCAATGAGACTAATGTAAGCCCTGCAACCAAAGCATTTTTGGCAAATTTCTGCCGGTTCAATTCCAGATCAGCAATAGCTTTTTCCTTGTTAAGCAGGTTGATCTCGCTTTGTTTTTTACTGATCTCGTAGTCAAAAATAACTGCACCGAGTTGCTTCTGAGCTTCAGCATTTAAGAGGGTATCATTTATTGAAGTGAGCAATTTCTGATATGTATAAGCATTATGATAATCGCTTTTTAGAGCATAAATAACGGCCAAACCATTATACACATATTTCAACAAATGGTTCTGCCTGGATTCAACAGCTAATTTTTCTGATTTTTGATAAGCCTTCAGCGCTTTTTGATTATTCTTAATTTTCTGATACACATTGCCAATTCCCAATTGAGCTAAAATCTGGTAACGTATGTTTCCGTGTTTCTGGCCAATGGAATCAGCAAGTTCATGATAATGTAAAGCTTTGGAATAATTTCCCAGACTTTTGTATACAGTTCCCAGTGAATTTAATGGATGTGCCACTTTATCAGTATTAGCATGAGCGTCTAGGGATTTATTAAAAAAGTAAAGCGCAGAATCATTCAGCCCCCTTTCCATATAAATCTCGCCGATATTTGCGCTAGTTGTACCTATGGCATTTTTATCTTTCAACTCTTCTGATAGAGGCAGCGACCGGAGAAAGTTATCCAGTGCTTTTTGATGAGTAGTTGGTTTGTGCATATATATGCTGCCCATATTGTTCAATACGGTGGCAATTCGGAGCGTGTCATGTATTTTTTCTGCAATCGATAGGGCCGACATATAATATTCTGCGGCCTTCACATCATCCCCCTGATTCATATAAACGGCGCCAATGTTGCTTTCAATGTTGGCTATCCCTATACTGTCGTTAATGGCATTGTAAATTTCCAGGGCCTTGTTCCAGTTTTCAAGAACCAGTTGGTCCTTATTTTTGCTGTAATATGAAATGCCGATATTCTTATAACAGAGGGCAATGCCTTTATTATAATTTATTTTTTCTGCAATGGTTTTAGCTTGATCTAGGAATATTCTCGCCGTATCTGCATTACGATACTTTTTTGATAATTCAATTAAAGTTTCCACTTTAGCTGAATCCTCTTTTTGAGTTAGTAATTCATTAAGCAAACTGTCTTTTATAGGCTGTTGGCTGAAACCAGCGACGATAAAAAACAAAAAACCAATAATATACGGAGACTTCAGTCTTTTTTCATCCCTCCGTTTTCCTTCGTGCCATCTCTTAAAAATACTTAATGACCTCAAGTACGATAATGTATATAATTTATAGTTTTTCATAAGGGTAGCTTTAGTTTAATGGGAATTGAATGATGAACTCTGATCCCTCATTTTCTTTAGTATTTACTTTGATCTCTCCTCCGTGTGCCTTTATAATATCATAACTCAAACTCAATCC
>CAYNIG010000515.1:0-1595 GCA_964396995.1 uncultured Saprospiraceae bacterium
ATTGAATTCTTTTAATCCCTCTTCACTTGTCCAGGCTTCTATCGGTGTACCGCCTACACTTGAATTTATAATTCCAATAGGTACTTTATATTTTTCATACAATTCATGTGCAAAAAAATAAGTCACTGCCCCGAAACTAAGTACATCCCTGGAATCAGCCATTTTCCATTGACCTTCTTTGATGTCGTTTTTAGGTCCGGTCAATTCGGTAAGCGTAGGAATAAAAAAATTTCTAATATCAGGATAGGCAGCATGGGCAATATCATCAGGGTATTTCTCTTTTACCCGCTCCATATTCAATACCATGTTACTTTGCCCGGAGCAAAACCACACATCACCAAAAGCAACATTTTTAATTGTATGTATAGTGCTTTTTTTTGTTTTTGGCATCACCTGTTCAAATTTTAAATCTAATCCTGTAGCTGTTGCTTGTGGGGGCAGATCTATATGCCATAGACTGTCTGTTCCGGTTATTGATTTATACTTTTTATTGTTTAAAGTTAAATTCACGATATCCTTGGGGGATGCCCATCCCCACAGTTTTATTGCCTGTTCCCGCTGCAGAATCACATTATCGGATATCAGTTTTGGAAATCGGAACTGGGCATCTATTTTGAAATTGAATACCAATATGAATAGGGCAGTTAGGAATAATTTCATTTATTATATATTCAATAATTAAATGGCAAAAGATTAGACAATACAAATATGATCAAAAAAAGTATACATTACTTTCATACCTTCGTAGTATTTTCAATAGATGCAGTGTGTGTTCAATCATTTTTATTGCCTTGGTTTATTCCTGTTACTGGCTTTATTGAGTACATGCACGGTTAAAAAAAAGGTGACGGATTGGAATACCCCATTGCCTGCCATTGGGACCCAAAGTTCTCCAAGATGTACTGACCTTACCGGCGACGGTATTTTAGATATAGTGATGGGTGCGGGCATGAACGAATACATTCAAACCAACCAGGGTGTGATTGCTTTGAATGGTAAAAATGGTTCACTACTTTGGGCCATACCTGCAACTGATCAAATAGTGGGTTCTCCTGCTTTTATTGATATTTCAGGAGATGGAATAAATGATATAGTCATTGGAGGCAGGTCACATAATCTGTTGGCCATAAATGGGAAAAGCGGTGAAATTATCTGGAGATACAATGTCACAAGGGACCAGGGAATAAAAGAATTGGCCAGGTTTAATTTTTTCAATTGTCAAATTGTAAGAGATGTAAACGGAGACGGGCTGAAGGATATTTTAGCTGCCTGCGGCGGAAATGCAAAAGCAAGTCCTTACTCTATGCAGGGAAGATACCCTGGTACTTTAATGATACTGGATGCACGATCTGGTGATATAATGTCAATCGATACCATGCCTGATGGATTGGAAAATTACATGTCACCGGTACTCATTAAAGAAAATGAAATGGAATACATTTTATATGGTACTGGTGGTGAAACGTTCGGAGGAAATTTTTATAAAGTAAGGTTTGATGATCTTTTACAGTCTGATTTAACCGGCAGTAAATTATTAATTCACAATCCTAAACATGGTTTTATAGCTCCTCCTACCTTGGCGGATGTAAATAATG
>CAYNIG010000516.1:0-1557 GCA_964396995.1 uncultured Saprospiraceae bacterium
CTTTAAAAGAGATTTTATTGGCAAAAATGGCAAAATTCAATCTTTTTTAGATAAGAATTCAAATTTTGAATTGTCAGATGCCAAATATCTTTGGCCTTCGGAATTTGGGTTCGATGGATTTTATATGGCCAAATTGAAGAAAAAGGATTGAACTATGCTCAAAATGTATCCATTATTGATAATGGCATCATGGATACCGCCCGAAAACACCCTAGATCGACCTCCATTTAAACGATTTATCATCTATGGCCCGCATTGTACACAAGACCCCCTCCAAATGATCATATTCATGTTGGAATAATTCTGCCATATCATTTTCCATAGTCTCCTCATGCCAATTCCAATTTTGATCAAGGTATTTTATTTTAATCATTTTGTGTCTCATCACCTTTACAAATAGCTGAGGAAAACACATACAATCATCCCATACTTCAAATAATTCATTGCTTTTATATATGATCTCAGGATTGATGAAGACTATGGGCTTGTGAATATGTATGTAAATGAGTCTTTTCATTATCCCAAGCTGCGGAGCGGCAATCCCCCTTCCAAACTTAAATTTAGCCTGAATTTCTTTCATTACATTATCCAGATCGGATACCCACTCATCCACCTGGGCCAGTTCATTCTTATTTATAGTTTCGCTTTTTTGATAAAGTCTGGGATCACCAAGTAAAAGCAGATCCTGTAAAGTCTTCATTTGTTTATTATTTATGGTTTACTTACTTCAGAATGGATGATGGCTCGATTTTATTTTCTTACCTTTACATCCCGTAGTAAAAATAGCAAGTGATATGACAAAATATGTATTTATTACGGGAGGAGTGACCTCTTCGCTGGGAAAAGGTATCATTGCCGCTTCACTGGCTAAATTATTGCAATCCAGAGGCTTTAAGGTAACTATTCAAAAATTCGATCCCTATATTAATGTAGATCCGGGTACATTAAATCCGTATGAGCATGGTGAATGTTATGTAACCAATGATGGTGCAGAAACAGACTTGGACCTGGGACACTATGAACGATTTCTCAATGTTCCTACCACCCAGGCAAATAATGTAACTACAGGCCGGATTTACCAGACCGTTATAGAACGGGAAAGGGCAGGAGATTTTTTAGGAAAGACGGTGCAGGTGATTCCTCACATCACCGACGAAATAAAACGAAGAATCAAACTCAATGCTGAAAAAGGACAGTACGATATCATCATTACAGAGATAGGCGGTACAGTAGGGGATATAGAATCCTTACCTTACCTTGAGGCAATTCGTCCATTAAAACACGAACTAAATGAACACGATACCATATTATTACACCTGACTCTTATCCCATACCTTTCAGCTGCTAAAGAGTTAAAAACCAAGCCCACTCAGCACAGTGTAAAAGAGCTGATGACTACGGGAATTCAACCTGATGTCTTGGTCTGCCGCACAGAGCATCATATCAATAAGGAAATTCGCCAAAAACTTGCTTTGTTTTGTAATGTCGATAAAAACTCGGTGATTGAGGCTATCGATGCAGATTCAATATATGATGTGCCGCTGCTCATGCTCAAAG
>CAYNIG010000517.1:0-1547 GCA_964396995.1 uncultured Saprospiraceae bacterium
ATGGGAAAACGCATGTTTGAAGAAGGCGAAGTCAGTTGGCCTAATGACCTATACAAAGCAGACGTTTATGTATTAACACATGAAAAGCGAGAACCCTGGGTTCAAAAAGGAACGACCACTTTTTACTTCATTAATGACGGAATAGAAAGTGCCCTGGAGAAAGCAAGACAATCGGCAAAAGGAAAAGACATAAGAATACAAGGGGGTGCAAATACGATTCAACAATTTCTGAATGCAGGACTTGTGGACGAATTTTTTATACACATAGCGCCTGTTTTTTTAGGCAGTGGTATCCGGCTCTTTGACGGTATTGACAAAGACAAATATAACCTACAAATCGAAGAGGTTATACCTTCAGACTTAACAACTCATGTGAGATATAAACTGACGAAGAAATAGAAACAACGACCCGCTAACAGGTTCGGAAAACGTGGTGGTTCCGCGCTCCGACTGAGCTGACAATGAATGATTAGAATAATTACTGATGACCGAGTTAAAATCCAACATACCGTATTACAAGGAAATCAATGATTTTTTGAAATCAATCCCGTCCGACTTTGAAACAAAAAACCCGAATTTCTTTTGCCTTAGACTAAAAGAGAATGAAGGTTCTATTAGTAATTACAAACCCCCTTTTCGTAAGGATTTTTATTTTATTGCCTTGGTATCAAACGCGGGCAAGACCAAAATAACCTACGACAACACCAATGTTACTAAACTGAATTCTTTCCTTGTTTTTCAATCGCTCGGACTGCTTTATAGTTTTTACAGAGATAACTCGGCCAACGGTTATTTAATTTACTTTAAGAAAGAATGCTTATCTTTTTTTAAGCCAGACTTTGAAAAAGAATTCCCATTCTTTAACATCTTGCATACCAACTTTTTTAAACTCAATGAAGCAAAGTTTCAGGAATTTGCTCCACATTTTGAAGAGGTGTTCTCATCTTACGAAAATACTAATGACACCCAACATAAAGTGGCGGCTATAAAATTTCTTGCGTTACTCTATCAGTTGAAAGAGTTTACAACTGCTTTCAAACAATGGGAGGAAGGATTTACAACCCCGCAACAAATTTTACTTCATAAATTCATTCAATTGGTAAACAACTTCTACATCGAAAAAAGAACAATCGAGGATTATGCCGCCCTATTAAATGTAACACCTAATCATCTTTCGCAATCGGTTAAATCTGCATCTGACAAAAATGCCCTGAGTTATATCAATGACAGGTTATTATCAGAAGCTAAATCATTAATTCAATTTACCGATTTCGACATGGCCGAAATTGCATACCAACTTAATTTTTCAGACCCAGCCAATTTCGGTAAATTATTAAAGAAGCACACCGGCCAGACACCGATTGAATACAGGAAGCAGTCAACGAAAGAATAATCTACCATCACAACCAAGTTATTGACCATTCCTAAGCAGCTGGCTCTACTCATCTTTGTATCATAATTTTTAAAGCAATTTAAAAAGATAACAAAATGAAGCCGCTTTGCGGTTTTACGAATTCAATAACCAAAATAAATAAACATGAAAAAAG
>CAYNIG010000518.1:0-1503 GCA_964396995.1 uncultured Saprospiraceae bacterium
TTCTTAGTTTTAGTATTTATATTGGCAGCCTTAATCCCGCTGAACTTTTTTTTGATAAGTAATTTTATCTCCTATCATTAGTTGAGGAAGATAAAACTTTAAACCAAAAGAAGCTATGGCAAAGAAAACAACCAAATACGTATTTAATCAGCACACCCTTCAATTTGAAAAGGCAGTAGAGCCAATTCAAAGAAGGTTACTAAAGATATTTTCTTTTTTTTCAACTGCATTAGTAAGTGGTTTGCTGGTCTTTCTTTTATTTGCCAAATATTTACCCTCTCCAAAAGAAAAACTGCTTATCAAGGAACTGGATGAGGTGAAAAATAAATATACGGTAATGTCTGACCAGATGGAACTGATGTCCAAAGCACTGACCAATATTCAAAAAAGAGATGCCGATGTACACAGGCAACTATTGGGCATGGACCCTATAGATGAAGATATTTGGAATGGAGGTAAAGGAGGGCATGATCTGTATGATGAATTTAGAAATTTACCCACAGCCGGTGAATTGGTTGGAAAGACCGTGAGTAAAATGGAACAATTGGAAAGACAACTTGTTCTCCAATCAAAATCACTGGATGTATTGCAGGAGTCAGCCTCTAAAAAAGAAGAATTATTAGCTTCTATACCTTCTATCAAACCAGTACGGGTAGACAAGTTAAATAAGAGTCTTAGGTTTTTATCGGGTTTTGGGATGAGACTTCATCCGATTCACAAGATCATGAAACTGCATACCGGGGTTGACTTTTCGGCTCCTAAAGGCACACCAATCCAAGTTACAGGAAATGGTAAAGTGATTGACATAGAATCAAATTATTCAGGATATGGCAAATGCGTGAAAGTGGATCATGGCTTTGGGTATGTTACCTTGTATGCACATATGGATAGGATTGATGTAAAAATAGGTCAGGAGCTAAAAAAAGGCAATCAACTGGGTGTTATAGGAAGTACCGGTACATCTACAGCACCGCATTGCCACTATGAGGTAAGATTTAAAGGCACACCAATAAATCCAATGAATTTCTGTCTTGATAATCTTACACCGGCTGAATACCAGGAATTGGTCAAACTTTCAGAGCAGGAAAATCAATCACTCGATTAATCTCCAAATTTTCGGGGCTCACCCGCATTCTGGCAAAGCTAAACTTTTCTTTTTCAGTATATAAAAAAGAATGGAAAACCCTTTTAGCCTTTAGAAGGTCTAATCCTTTCTATAATTTAAAAATTATCTGCCTATTTTTGCGGCAATGTCATTAGTTTGCCCAAACTGTAGTTATACGGATACCCACGATGCCGATTTTTGTTCTTCTTGCGGACAAAGATTTGGTCCATCGAAACTTACGGTTGGACAATTTTTAAAGGACCTGGTGGATCATGTATTTGCACTGGAGACTACTTTTTTTAAGACCCTATCTAAAATTTTTATTCCTGGTGAGCTGACGATAGAGTATTTTAATGGTCATCGAAAAAAATATTATCATCCGCTGCGATTGTATTTTA